>JAPLGT010000090.1:0-74854 GCA_026390035.1 Chloroflexota bacterium | reverse complement strand
GAGAGGGAACTTCGACTGGGTTGGGTTGAGCACAAGTCTCAGCAGGTCTTGCGCATCTCTGGCAACTTCCACCAATCTACTTTCCTCTGTCATAACCATTTGGAAAGACTTGCCTGTTGGTTTCAATTATCGTCAGAATCGGGTGGCTGTCAAGAGCCATTATATTGTAAGGCAGAGTCCATTCCGAAAAGAAAAAACCGGGATGGGCTGGTTGACTTTCAAAACTCTCAACCCGGGTATATCCCGTCCAAGAAATTGAACTGAAATTACCAAAAGTTGGCCCCTTTGGGCCTTTCTTCTCAGCCCTTTCCCTGAACACCAGCAAGCCACGTGTCGAACGCCAAAAACCAGGAAGCTCCTATCCCCGGCAAGTGGTTTTTGGTATACAAGAGTAATGTTCGGTGGATGGATTTCACGGACTAATGTGATTCGAGCTTGCCTAAGGGCGCGTTCTTGTAACCCAGTGACCCGAAGTAGACCAGCCGCAACTTCTTGAGCGCCGATCTCAGGGTTTGGGAGACCAAGCCATCCGGACGCACACGATAGTCGAGTTTTACCCGCAAATGGATGTTGGGCCTGGTCCTTCTGCATTCGAAACTGATCAAATGACGCCTACGGTCACAAACTGCGCTTTCCCACGCAAAGAAAATGGCGCAACTTGTGACCGCGTTGGGTATGATTATGGTTTAGGAGTTGCCTTTCCCTGCCCCGTCCCCTTGCCCTGTGTGCTGCTCAGGATGGTCTGATATTGTTCAACCGCCAAATATTGTGGGCTGTAGATTTCGCCACCCTGGGTGCTGAGTGTATTTGAGAAAGATTTCAGATGGTTGTATGAACCATTCAGTAAGTTATTGTAAACCAGTTGAATATCAGCGTTATCAGTCTGGGCCAGGCGGGTTTGCAGGTCGAGAATGTCAATTTCTTCGATTGCGCCACCAACCTTGATGGCATCATTCAATGATTTGTTTCCTTGAGTGATGAGCGTATTATATAGTTCCTGAAGCTTCGGGTCTGTGAAGACGCCGGGAGCCTGTGTCGGGTTGAGTAAACTGTAAGTGGTGAGCAGCTGGCTGAGTTGATCGATGTGAGTCTGTTCGCTTTTGACAATATTCTGGAAAATCTGGATGTTCCAGGTTACAGCCAGCACATTGTAGACATCACGAGCCAACTTTTCATCCTCGATCATGAAAATCAGTGCCGCTGCCTCATCAGCGCTCAAACCCATAGCCAGGTTTTCGACCGGAGCTATTATGGCTTCCGAAACAGGTGTAGCAGCTTCACCATTAGGCAATACTACTTCACTGGCGGGTAAAACCTCGCTGATTGGGCTGACCGGTTCGGCAGTATCTGGGGCAACGATAATAGTCTGGGTGGTAGAGCCGATGTTAGAAGCAGCCTGACTGGTACAGGCTGCCGTCCCAAGTACGACGACCAGTACGGCCGCGAAAAGCCCGACAAAAATATTTTTGGACATTTTTTCTCCTTCAGAGTTTGATTTGGATTTTTAGCTGCTTGTTTGGAGCCATTGGATTTATTCTAACAAGAAAGTGTAAAGAATAGTTAAACATAACAACAATTTTGTGTAATTATTTTGCACACCCTGGATTTACGACAAACACCACCAGTTTTATCGTAACGCGCCAGTCTCCATATATTTTTCACGTTAGCGTTGGCGGCTTCGACCGCAGGCTAATCTATCAAAGAATCTGGTTGCAGGCTTCATCAAAAATGCCTTCGCTCATAGACAGGATGTACAGGTCTTCGATGATTTCTGCGATTCGCTCCAATAGAACATGGTACTGCTGATTAAATTACGCCCCTAAACTTTGATTCGTTCGCCACCTTGCTTCTGGCAGCAATAAGCCCAGTTTAGTTTGGTGGTAGGTTGGACGAACTTTGGCTTCATCTAGATATTCGATACCTTGCACCTTGCAATACCGGCTGCTTGAGCAATACGATGAAATATTTATTTTTTCATCATCGGATCTTTACCGTAGCTTCACATTAAGTTGTTATTATTGCCAAATACAAACAATATATCTCACAGTTCGGTGAGTATAAACGTTTATGAATAGGAGACCAAAAATGAAACAAAACATTTATGTGGCTTTTCTTCTCGCGCTGACTCTGACACTCCTGGCATCCAGCACAGCCCTGGCCTGGGGCGGCTACGGTGGTAATGGGACGGGTACCTGCACAAGCACTGGGACTTGCACGCCCGTTGGCACAGCCGCTGGTTATGGTACCAAAACAAGTGCTGGCAACAGCAATGGTACAGGCACAGGCGTCTGCACTGGCACTGGCACTGGCACTGGCACCTGCACCACCGGAACCTGCACACCCGTTGGCACAGGTATCGGCACGGGTGGCGTATTCCGTGGCGGCAGGCGGTGATGTGTGCATGAAAAACTGGCGGTCATATGACCGCCAGTTTTTTATTTAACCACCCTACCTGGCTGTAAATCGTGCAGATCGCAGGAACGCTTCCAGATAGATGAGAATTATTCTTGTCGTTATTTTGCGGAGAATCTCATCGATCAACCTACTATTACAGGAAATCGCGGTGATGGTTAAGATCTGAACCTGGAATACCGCCAGTTGTATTTGCTCACGCCGCAGCCACACGGGATAGAGTTGGCGTCATCGAAGGTATCAAGAAGTTTTTTGTGGTGTTGGAGCATAATATAGATCTTTATTCGCCGATATGGACCAACAAGGACAGTTTTCGAGAAAACTGATCACCATGTAAGAAATACCACCAGTACGAAGACCAGATGTACAATCTGACATGGTCAAACTACTCAGGTTATCGCTTTCCATGGAATGGAAACTCTCTCCCTGGTAGAAAAACCGCTTCGCAAAAATAAAAGATGTTTATTGTGCTGCTTTGCGGAAAAGACAGGATGTTTATGTGCGAAACCGAAACTCGTGAACAAGATAAAAAAGCGTTGGAAGCAAAGGCGCTTGAGTGGCCTGATGCTCCTGCGCGAGTTTCAGTTGACGGGCTGTGTGGTGTATTATTAAGCGAATGAACAAACCTGAATCTGCACAGCACATGCGCAACAATAAGCGCAACCTCCTGTTTGTACTATGTCTGATCTGCCTGGCCGGGGTAATTGGGGGCACTTGGATTTCGATCTCAGCTGGACTACCTTCGATTAAGGATATCCCGGAGCACTTAAACCAGCCATCGATCCGCATCACCGACCGGAATGGACGCGCGTTATACGAGATTCTGCCGGAAGTGGGCGGACGACATGCCGAAGTGGCACTGCAGAATATACCAAAATGCATGCGCTATGCGACTATCGCTGTGGAAGATAAAAATTTTTACAGCAACTCAGGGTTGGATCTGGAAGGGATTCTGCGCGCCGTATGGATCAATTTGCAGGGTGGCGAGACGATCGCGGGCGGAAGCACGATCACTCAGCAAGTGGTCCGCAGCCTGCTTTTACAGGATGAAATGTCTGAACGCAGCCTGAGACGTAAACTACGCGAGAGCTTACTGGCCTGGCAGTTGACACGCGCATATTCCAAAGATGATATTCTGGCTCTGTATCTCAACCAAACTTTCTACGGTGGTTTTGCCTACGGAGTGGATGCCGCCGCGCGCACTTATTTTGGCAAGCCTGCCAGTGAGCTGCTGTTGCCCGAATGTGCCCTGCTGGCTGGGTTGCCGCAAGCCCCCGCGCGTTACAATCCTTTTGATAATCCGAGTATAGCCAATGAACGCCAGCTGATTGTCCTGGGGCTGATGGAAAAAAATGGTTACATCACAACCGATGAACGCATCCAGGCCGAACAAACACCCCTGAACTACAATGCGGCCCCGTTTCCAATCCGCGCGCCGCATTTCGTCTGGATGGTCAAAAAACAAGTGGACGAGCTGATCCAAAACGGGCAGATCACTGCACACGCCAGCCTGGTTGTGCGTGCCAGCCTGGATCTGGATGCCCAAACAGGTGCCGAAACAGCGGTTGCCCGACAAATTGCAAAGTTCAAGGATGACAAAGGGCTGGATCACAACGTCAACAATGCCGCGGTGGTGGTGCTGGATGCGCGCAATGGTGATCTACTGGCCCTGGTGGGCAGTGCCGATTATTTCAACGCAAGCATCTTCGGTGCAGTAAATATGGCCACGTCATCCCGGCAGCCAGGCTCGGCTTTCAAACCATTTCTCTATGCGGAAGCGTTTTCGCCGTTATATCCGGCTGCATGGACCGCTGCGACTCCGATGTTGGATGTTGAGACTGTCTTTCCTGCCCAGGATGGAAACGCATATATACCCCGGAATTATGATGAAAAAGAACATGGGATTGTGCCAGCCAGAGTGGCGCTGGCATCTTCATTAAACATCCCAGCCGTGGCTGCGCTGCAGAAAGTGGGGGTGGCTAAGATGGTACAGCTATCCAACCGCCTGGGTATCGGTTTACCGGGCGATCCGGACCAATATGATCTTTCACTGGCTCTCGGGGGTGGCGAGATGAGCTTGCTCGAGCTGACCAATGCTTATGCAGCCTTTGCAAATGGTGGCTTTTTGCCGGAGCACAACGCAATTTTGGATATCCACGACGCAGACGGGAATTTGCTCTACCAGCCGGAAGAGACTCCGCAGACACAAATATTTGACCCACGCGTGGCCTGGTTGATCAGCGACATTTTGAGCGATGACAACGCCCGCATGATCGGGTTCGGCAAAAACAGCACGTTGAAAATCGAAAGACCGGCAGCAGTAAAAACAGGCACAACCAGCAACTATCACGATAACTGGACGGTTGGTTACACACCCAGCCTGGTGGTGGGAGTCTGGGTGGGTAACAGTGACTACCAGGCCATGCGCGATGTCAACGGGCTGACGGGCGCAGCACCAATCTGGCAGGAGACGCTGCGCAGCCTGCTGCGCGGCAAACCGGTGGAAGAGTTTGCCCGTCCGAAAGGAATGGTACAACAGGAAGTCTGCAGCTATTCCGGTTTACTGCCGACGAGCCTTTGCGCCGGCACACAGCTGGAGTGGTTCCTGGATGGTACCCAGCCTACCCGATTCGATAATATTTACCAGCAAATCTGGCTGGATTCTGCAACCGGAGGGCTGGCTGGCGTGGATACACCGGCTAACCGGCGCCAACCAATAACCGTGTTGGACCTGCCGGTGCAGGCTCAACGCTGGGCGCGTTCGCAGGGGCTGCAGCTTTTATCTGATTTTGGTGAACCTGATGCGAAGAAAGAAATACTGCTGATGATCTCACCTCAACCAGGCGCAACTTATCATATTTCAGACCAGCTCGAGCGTTCCGTCCAACAAATCCCGCTGGAAGCGCTGGCGGGGGCTGGCCTTGGCAGTGTATCGCTGTGGGTGGACGGTCAGCAATACAGCAGTTTTTTGGCTGCGCCATATGTCAGTTGGTGGCAATTGGTGGAGGGAACGCACCAAATTTGGGCTCAGGCGCGCTCCCCCAGTGGGCTGGTGATCAGAAGCGAGACAATCGAGATTATAGTCACAAAGTAGGATAATTTGAAATTACTTTGACAATTCCACATTAAACATTTGTTCTGCGAATTGGCGCCATTTGCCCACAACTTTCATCGCGAGGAGCGTGCTTTCCGCGACGTGGCGATCTCTTCCCTGGCGAGAAGATTGCCACGACCGGCAGAGTGCAAGAACGCCGGTCTCGCACATCGTCCCGTATCTCTTACGGGAATGACAGCTATGCGTAATTATGACATTGTCAGATCAGATATGGTTATTTGTTTTCACTCTGTACTTCTTGATAGAGGGCCATATTGTCAATATCCAGCAGCTTGATGACCGGCTGATTGGTCATTTGATCGATGGAATAGCGGCTTTTTTTGACAAGTATATATGTTTTGCCGAGACTTATTTTGGTCTGCTGGGCAGGCTGGGGCATTTTATAGTACCAACAATAGAAATAAAACGGCCAATCCGCCGTGTCGGTGACGTGGACGGCATCAGCCTCTGTCAAAATAGGACGCAGGTATTCGGCTGCCAGCTGCGCTTCGGGGAAGGCGCTGGTGTCGGGGTAATGACTGATGATATCTGCCGACATCAAATAACCAGCGTAGGCGATTGCCATGCAAACCAGGAATATTTTTGTTAACCATTGAATTTGCGGCGTCAGTTTTTCGAGCAAGGCGCAGAATCCATAATCCACAACGATGAAAATGAACGGCAGCGCAAATATCCAGGCGCGGGAATACAAAACGGTCCGCTGCAAGAACATCACAAAGACAGCTCCGACCAGGAGACCCGGTAACAGAAGCGCAATTTCCCAGTTCCGGCTGCGGATTGCGCGAAGCAGGCCGGCCAGCCCAAAGATCAATCCAAAGACCAGTACAAGCAATGGAACATCCCGCGTCAATTCGACCAGCGTTTTCTGCATCTGCGGCCAAAAATTTACAAAGAACCCGGGCCAGCTCAGAGACTCAACATACTGATTTGCAACAATGGGTTGAATGCCATTTGCAATGACAATTACCGGTGAATAGAGGATGAAGCAAAATATTCCGCTCAAAGCCCCAAAAAGAAGGGTTGCCTTGAGAATATTTTTTATATTATGATGCTTGATCAAATAGATCAAGACCACCAGCCAACAGAACATCCCTGCCACACCCACCAACATGGATGGGATCGTAAACATCCCCATAGCGGAGATCAACGCAAGTAAAATGATTTTGCCCGACGTTGGGTTTTTGATCATTCGCAGACTGACAAAAGCAGCCAGGAGCGTCAGAACCATGATCAAAGTATAGCCGCGCGCATTTGAAGAATATAAAATAACATATGGGAAAACTGCCGTGATGATGGCTGCCAAAACACCTGAATGTTTTTCAGGGTTCAAGGCGCGGGCCAGCCCGAAAACCAGCGGGATGGTTAATAGCCCCATTAGAAAAGCCGGAAAACGGATCGAGACCGGGCTGGCGCCCAGGATAAGAATTGAACTTTTTACAAACAGGGTGTGGAGAACGTGGTTATTCGGAACCTGATAATCAAACAAA
Organism: Chloroflexota bacterium; assembly: GCA_026390035.1. GTDB lineage: Bacteria > Chloroflexota > Anaerolineae > Anaerolineales > Villigracilaceae > UBA5195. Next base: position 67,840 of record JAPLGT010000090.1, on the reverse strand, counting down.
GCCAACAGATCTTTATTCGCGAAGTTTAAAAAAGTGTAGGATTCATCTCCGCGCATAGGCTGGGATAAGAAATAGACTCTGACACCCGCGCCAAGCCCCAGCGCAATTAACGGCCAGAACAATTCGCGCCCAGACTCACGATAAAACTGTTTGAATATAGCCCAACAACTGCAGAAACTTAGCCAGGCCTGCTTCAGCCCTTGCACTAACCTGGCTGTGAGTGTCTGCCCTCTGGCAGCCAGGAATAAACTAAAACATGCCATCCCAAACAAGATGATCCCATACGCAACAAATATCTGCGCGATAATAACCGAGCGCTCAGCCCACAGGCCGGAATGAATTATGAAATTTAGAGCTCCAGGGCCCAAGCGGTTGCCACCCATCAGGCACAAGAGAGCGCCAAGCAGAAATAGAAAAACGGATTCGAGATAAATAAGGCGTAATTTCATCTGTTTTTTTGATTTCTTTCAATCCAATAGAATAATTTTTGTAATTACTTTGACAATATCACAAGGGAGCATCTCTGAAAAAACACATCCAAATCATGTGGAAGCTTGCCAATCGATGATTTTCCCGCAAGTGGTTTTTTAAAGAATTTCTATCCGTGACCATTTTACAGCCGATCGATGGCTTTCCCGCAAGTGGTTTTTCCTGAAGGGCATTTCCGATGCCCTTCAGGAAAAACCACAAAAAAACCCTGTTCTGCTGTTCTCAGGAACCCTTTTCGCCCAGAAAATCCTCGGTGAGATTACCTTTTTTTATGCAATCCTGTTTATAGAGATGCACCCATGGCACACTGTCAAACTACTCAGCGGGCGTTTTTGCAGGTCAGGGATATGCCTGAAAAAGAAAAGAGGATGTTTTATTGTGGATATTTGACGGATAAATATCCGTCAAATATCCACTTGCGGGGCAACTATGGATGCGGTTGAGGCGGGATTTGCTTAAGCAAATCGCGGCGAAAAGTCACTTATGGTTTGATGACAAATTCAGTCCCTGCGCTCCGGCCGGCAACATCCGGGAAGTAGAATTCCCTGGCAGTGGTGGGCAGAACATGGAACTTACCAGGGGTGCTGGCACGCGCCATATAGGTGATGGTGTAGGTCCCGGCGGGCAAGTAGTCAGCAGACATGACCACTTTTTCATCATAGATCTGTTTATAGTAAAAATACCACCAGCCCCAACCGTAACGATCGAAATCCTGTGGTTGGTAACGGGTTGGAATCTGCTGGGAAGTCATCAGCGATACATCGACAGCTTCCAACCCGGCAGGCAGTGGGTTGTCAATGACGACATAATGCAGGCTTTGCGGCACAACCAGGGTCAGACGCACCTGCACCAATTCACCACGGGCAACCTCAGCGATAGGGGTTTTCAAATCGGCGGGAGCATAGTACTGCTGCGAAACCAAAATACCCTGGTCGAGAGCCGGAATATCCTTGACCGGCAGAGCATAATCCATGTAGGCCGTGTAATAGAGCATGCCAGGACCGGCGCTACGAGTCAAAACAAGATAATTGACCTGATCAGACAGTAATTTTTCCACGTCCAGGCGCAAGGATGTGGTTTCAGACAGATGGGCTGCATCCGCCTGTTTGGATGCTAGCAAATCCCCATTCAATCCAATGGCGTACTCGTAATCGGTCTGGAATTCCCCGGAAAACGCGAGCCAGTTCGTAAGGGCCATCAACGACCAGGCGGTTTCCTGGGTGGAGTACCAGTGGCTGCCCTCGCGGTGCTTCATTAACCAGCGAATACCATCCGGGATGAGGACATTTTGCGGATCAACCTGGATGAGCGCATTGAGAACGATGGCAGTAGTACGCACATCCGTATTCCAGTTCCAATAATCAACTTCTTTTTCATTCCACCATGTGCCGGCAGCGGATTTCGCCACAACGCTGATAATTTCGGAGAGCAAACGCTGGATGCGTTCATCCTGTGGGTTTTCAAGCTGCATGGCTTGCAGCAGGAATGCCTTTCCATATATATCCATTTTTTCGCGGTTAGTCATCAGGGAAGAAACCCTGATCCCGTTCGGGCGACCACCCTGCGCCAGGGCATACAGCATGAAAGCTGCCTGGTTGTTCTGCCAGGTATCGTTACTCCAATAGGTGTAGGGGAGCTGAGCTTCGAGATAGATCAGACCCTGCTCTTCTGTATTGGCAGGAAAAACGTAGCCGGATTTGCGCGCTTCGACCAATCCCAAAATGACATAGGCGCTGGTGGTGGGCTGGCTTTCAGATCCAGGCCAAAGACCCCAACCGCCATCCGCGTTTTGATTGCTGATGATACGCTGTAAAGCTGGCTGAACCTGCTTATCAAGCCCATTCTGCAAATCGCCTGAGGTCTTACCCGCCAGCTTGAGAGCCTCGAGCGAAACCAGGTTGGGCAGAAATCGCGAAACGGTCTGCTCCATGCAGAGATAAGGATAGTCATTTAGATAAGTCAGACCATCAAGCATGGAGGCCGCCAGGGAAGGCGAGACATCCAGATTGAGCGTGGCACTCAATGATCCGTCAAAACCGGCCAGGCTGACGGCTTCGGTAACCGAGCCAGCCTCGCGTAAAGCCCCAGCGCTGCCAATCGTCTCGATGACATGGTAAGCCAGTACAGGCAAACCCTGTCCCGGCAAGGTGCCAAGGGTTGGACGGGTAGAGTCGCTGTATTGGCCGCTTTCAACACTGGCGACCAGGTCCACCCGCTGGGCTTTTGGCGCAACAGCGGCATTCCAGCTGACATAGGCCTGTTGCCTGGGCGCCACGGTAACGTTTTGGAGCACCATGGAGCTGATGGTTAGACCTTCGGCTTGCAGATTGACCTTGACACTGAGGGCCTGGTCTGTGTTGTTATGCACCAACGCGCCAATGGTGACCGCATCATCCACCACGAAAAAGCGCGGGGTTTGGAGCTGGATCTGGAGTGGGCGGGTACTGAGTAGTTCACTTTGGGACTCACCGACACGGGTATCGTTAGTGATTGCTCGTGCAGTCATTTGCCAGGTGGTCAGATTATCCGGAAGTATAACCTGCACCTGGGCTGTACCGTTTTCAGCGGTCAGCACAGTGGCCTGCCAGAAGGCGGTATCCTTGAAGTTCTCACGCACAGTGACGATACCGGTATCCCCTTCGCCTTTGCCGCCACCGCCGCCGCCGGAGTGTTCACCGGTTGGCGAAGTTTCCTGGTAATTTGCGTTGAAGTCCTCGGCATTAAGCACAATGCTCGAGGCGCTTATAACACTCAAACCGCGCTGTGGATAAAAGACTTCCAGCAATGGCGAAGTATTGGAGGGCACCAGCGCCAGAACAGCCTTATCCACCAATGCCAGTGAAACATCTGCCTGGACCGGTTTGCCATCCAGGTCACTGGTTTTGACAGTGTAGGTGACCGTATCACCGGGCCGGGCTATAGACTTGTCGCTCTCCAGGCTGACAAAAATGCCCTGGCGCGCAGGATTGATGTTAATACGCAGCAAGCCCATTTTGAAATCGGGAGGGGCCTTGCCATCTGCGCCTTTGACCACCATCACAGAGACATACATGACCGGTGCCATATCTGATGTAATCGGCAGTTCATATAGCGTGCTGTTATTCTTAAGTTTGACCACCTTTTTCTCGTATATATGACCACGTTCGGTGGTTATAAGGGCGTAGTTCTCGCCTTCAAAAGGCTGGGCAATCAGGATTTTGGCGGTATCGCCAGGGTTATAGCTATTTTTATCAGCAACCAGCTGAAATGAGCGGTCATTACTCTGTCGCCATGGGATATAGTCGGTACTTGAAACCCACAGATAGGCTGAAGCCTTGCTCGGACGACCTTTTTCATCCTTGGCAGTTACAGTCGCTTTGAATTCTCCTCCGGAAAGTGGAGTGAACAAAACCGAGGCCAGACCGTTCTCATCCGTGACAGCCGACGCGCTGCCTGCCGGGATATTTTTGACGGAAGACTCCCAACGCGAAACCCCATTCTCATCCTTGCGAATAACACTAAACCAGCGCTGCTCCATAAACACTACGCTAACAGCCTGTTTGGCAAGAGGTTTCCCTTCGATGTCCAACACAATCAGGTTAAAGGTCTGCGCTTCACCGGCTTTACCAACGTAATTCTCGGGGCGAATGCCCGCATGCAGAGCACTACCCAGAACAGTCAGACTGGTGCTGCTGCCAACCAGATTTCCACCCACATCTGTCACGTTGGCGCTAAAAACAACCTGCTGGCTGGGAGAATCCTTCGGCAGTTCGAGCGTTTGAAGCAGTTCAAAGTGACCATTTTCATCGGTCTGCCCCTGGCCTTCTTTTATTACGGGAGGACCCTGGGTACCACTGCCACCATTGTAATAATAATCGTAATAATCATAGTCGCTAAAGTTGTAACCCTCATACGGTTGGGGAGGGCTGTAGAAATATGGCTGCATTTCCATAAACCAGGCCACACTGGCATCGGCCAGGCTGCCACCGGAATAGTAAGCAGCGTCCAGACTGAATTTAGCTTCGTCCCCGTTCAGCACAATCGAACGATCCACTGCGGCTGTCACCTGAAATTCAGGTTTGACATATTCGGCCACCCGAAAGTCAGACCAGCTCAAAACAGTGTCACTTCCGGATGTTTCGCGAACAGTGATGGAGTAATTGCCCACAGGAGCATCGACGCCGAGCATGTATTCACTGGCAAAGGTACCGGTTTTGGAAAGTGCGACTGCACCACCAAAGACCTTGCCCTGTTCATTTTCGATGGTAAGGTAAACCTGGTCGAGAGCCGGCAGGCTGTAATGTAGATCATCATTAGTGCGCACAATCCCCTTAATGTAAACCGGCTGATTAGGGCGGTAAAGCGGTCTTTCAGTATAGGTATAGGCGAATGTACTTTTGACCGGGCTCCAATAATCGGTCCAAATGCCAAATTGGCCTTCGTTGACTCCCGAACCCCACGCAAGCGCCGCCAGGGCCAGATGGTTCGGATCGATAGACTGGACATATTGGACGTTTGCGGCTTCCACTAGATGAACAAGGCCGTTTTTATCGGTGCTGCTCTTGCCGACAACATTCCAGACATCGTCATAAAAGACCAGGGGCATTCCAGACACGGGCTGACCGCTTTCAGAATCCACCAGCCAGGCGATGGCTTCACTCTGAGTAGCCTTGAGCGCCAGGTTGTGATTGGAGACAATAAAAACGGCACCCTGCAAAAAGCGGTTTTGAGGAGTAAGCGGAGCCGCATTCAGGCCAAGATAGTAATAGCCTGGCTCAAGCGGTTTCTGGTCATCCAGCCGAAGCAAGATGCGTGCAAAACTGTCTTTCTCCGCCAGCAGTTCAGGCGACCACTCGCGTAGAAGGGTGCCACTGCCTTGCCCCAGGTTATCCAGCTGCTCCTTCCCACCCGACAAAGCGGAGAACTCATCAAATGTAAGGCTGTAAAGCGAGATCCTGGCAATCTCCAGGTTGGTGTATTCGAAGTAAACACCCTGCTCGCTGTACTGACGGTAGATAAGGGGATAATTAGGCGTCACCAGGCGCGCCTGTGGGGATAAACCAGCAGTTTCAAAACTGAAAGAAAGTTGACTGGTGATGGGATTGCCGTAAATATCTGTCAACCCTGGCAGAATACGGACGACATATTCATGCGAAGGTTCTAGCCCGAGGATATCAAGCCGGTTTTGGTCTTCACGATAAAACAGTTTGACTGGCTCCTTGGGCTCAGGTAAAATCTTGACCCGGGTTTTCATACTTTCAGCTTTCATCTGTGTATTGAAATTAATACTGGCAACCGATGAAAACGAGTTCTGGCGACCTTCAGATGGACTGACGCTGGTAATGGCCGGCAGGGGAGCGGTGGCAATTTTAATACGATAAGATTCCTTGAGTGTACCGCCGTCCAGAGCCTGCGCAGATGCCGCAATCACCAAATTATAAAAACTGGCGATCGCAAGGCGGTTGGCATGCGTAATCGTCAATTCGGTGGAATTTGTATTCCAGCTCAATTTGACCGGAAAATCCTGACCGGTTTCCAGGTTGTGAAGCGATAGGGCTGCAGCAACGCTGGCCTGGTCCATGGGCTGGTTGAATACAACCACAAAAGTCTGGTCCAGACGCACGTCCGAGACTGTATCCATAAAACCCTGTCCGAGATCCTTGAGGTCAAATTCAAGCACAGAGGGCGCGCGGGTGGTAAAGCTCCAGGCATAATCACTGCCAAGCAAGGTGCCGGTATTGTCCTTCAGCCCGCTGCGCACACGCACCCGGTAGTCAGTACCGCTCTTCAAACCAGTTTCCGGTTGGAATACATATACAGATGAATTGACCCAACTCCCCGTCCCGAGCAGCGCAGGCTGGATGGTGATTGGGCTGGGCAGATTGGCCTGATTCTCCTTGGTCATTAAAGGGATGACAGGCTTATTAAAAATAACCGTGATAGAGGTCTTGTTCTCAACATCGCTGGCACTATCGGCCGGAAAAACCTGGCCAACGGCAAGTTCGTCAGTGGTGTGAAATGCCAGACGGATTTCTTGGGGCAGGCTGGAACCGTCGCTAGCAGTGGCTGCTACAGAAAAGATGCCGGCAAAGGTCTGACCAGCCGGCAAAACCCGGTCTGGGCGAAATTGGAAGGTTTGGGGGTCGCTCCAACTGATTTTACCTGCCAAAGATTTTCCGTTTGAATCAATAAATTGCCAGGCCGTGGCGATTTTGTCTGCCCGCATTGGACGATCAAAAGTAATTTCGATTAACGGCGAGAGACCGATCCGTTCGCCAGGCAAAGGATTCTGGCGCACAATTTGAGGGTATGCCGCAGGGGTCATGTCGATTGAGAGCCTGGTAGGCACAGGCGTCAGCTCTGGGACCGGGGTAAGACCTGCACACCCGGATGACAACAAGCCAAGAAATAAGACAGCGATGGGTGCAATCCAACGAGTTTGGTTTTTCATTTTGTTCCTCATGCAATTCTTCTTTATGCAAGACTTCAACACAATTGAACTTAATCACGAGCTATGGTGGCTGATCAAAAAAACATTTCCGGAAAGGGAAGGATTATTTCAATAGGGAAACCAGGCATTCAAAACCATAGTAGAACTAGCAGATTGATTTTTTCGAAAACGTTTTCCCAAAAAACAGTAAGCAAAGACGCACAATTATATTGTAGACGCAAAATTACCATAATTTGTTCCATAACCATAACCCCGACGAGAAAAACATAACAACGGACCAAGATACGATTGTTTATCGAAGCCATCAATGGAAATAAAAAATCCACAACCTTTTTGGCAGGCAGTGGATCATTAATGCTCTTTTTATATATACCCCAGCCGAGCTGGCAAACAGATAGCTGCAAATACTAACAGTTGGAAATGAGCCCACCAACCTGTAAATAAATTGAACTAATAAATGCCCTGATGTTTACGGGTAAGCTGAATGAAGGTACTGATTTCTTCAGGTGATTGCAGCTCAATTCCTGATAGCATTGAATAGCCGGGTGCCCAGAAATCGCCGGAAAGGTTTTGTTGTTTATAGCGAGGAAACTCGTTCAGAATCTTTTGCGAGGTGTGCTGGCGGGTGATACGCATGATATGTGCCGGATTTACTGTTGTCGGAACCGAAATCGCCCATTGAAGATAGCCGGGGCGAACAATTACAGATTCTAGGCGCCAACCGAAGGATACACATATTTCCTTCATCCAGACCGGCAGATTGAAGGTTATGTCACCGGTCAAATAATGATCGCTGAAACGGGGAATTAGCAAACACGCATAGGATAATTCATTCGGGTTTTGATGCAAAACATCCCTCTGAACACCCCCGTCAGAAATCAGACCGGTGGATAAATGATCCTCTTCAAGCTTTGAATCGGAGGAGACAAAGTTTACGCGTGAGGTCGTATTGAATTGACTTTCTTTTTGCCCAATTTGCATTTGTTCCGTTTCAGGAGATGCAGACTCAAAGTAATTCACTCAAACCTCGTTAGTAGTTCTTTTTCATAAAGGTGCTGGCTTCAATTTCCAATAATACGGGGCATGATCAAAATAATCAAAGCCAACCGGGATTATTTTTGCCTATCAAACCGGGCCACTCTCCACAATAAACAACCAGGGAAAGGGTTTTGTGAAATCGATCCTAAGTAATTGATTGCATGCCGTAACCAGAAAAATCTTCAGATTAACAAAACGGTACAAAGTAATACATTAATTATTATACCAGCAGCGCTATTAGAAGGCAAAAACATAATCGTAAAAACGGGGTAAATTTCTGGTAAAATATTCCTGTCACTTTATTAAACCAAAGGGAAATGTTATCTGTAGGAAGCACTACAGCGGAGTCAGGAAAATCGAGGTTCATTATGGGTGTTTCGAATATATTGGTTATCGAAGATGACGAAATCGTAGCAAAGACGATTGAACGTTGTCTGCGCGGGGGAGAGTATCGTGTTCAATTGGCAAACACCGGGGTGGCTGGTTTACGTGCTGCCCGCCGAAAGATTCCTGATCTTGTAATCCTGGACGTAATCATGCCCGGAATGGATGGGTATACCGTTTGCAAAGAAATGCGCGAGGATGCGCTGCTCAAAGACGTGCCTGTTTTGTTTTTAACTGCAAAAATTAAAGTTGAAGACACAATTATTGGCCTGAGCGTTGGTGCGGACGATTATTTAGGAAAACCGTTTAATGTAGATGAACTGCTCTTGAGGATAAATGCCATCCTGCGGCGCACCAAACACCTGAAACAACCAGATGCAAAACCAGAAACCGGTACAGATGCAAGCGGGGAGCAAAAAACCCGCCCGCTCAACCCATCTGACGAAAACCATATCATCCGCATCGGCGATTATTCATTAAACACACGCACTTATATTTTCAGCAGTCCAATCAAAGGAAAGTTTCGTGTCACGCCGGTCCAATATGCTTTACTCTACCATCTGATGACCCACCCTAATAAGATATTTTCGCCATCACAATTGTTAGATGAGGTGTGGGATTATCCCAGTGATACAGGCAGCGCGGATCTGGTTCGAGTGCATATTAAGAATCTACGCGAATCCATCGAAGAAGATCCAAAAGTCCCTGTGTTTATAAAAACTATACAAGGATACGGATATACAATACAGGTTGATGAAGGAATATAAACCTGTTTCCTGGGTAATTCGAGATTTCTAATAGACCCGAAACAGGAACAGGCCGAGGAAATTTTCGATTAGTTAGTCGAAAATTTCCTCGGCCTGTATATTGCAAAAACAAATTTCAATTATTAAAACCTGGCGGTGAACCAAAGTATTGGGAATCGCTTCGCGCAAATCCATTTTTTGCAGATACCGTTTTATCCAAGCCCGGAAAATTTCGAGAGCGCGACCGTTACCATACTGTTCAACAAAACTGGAAGATAATTCTGATCTATGAGACCAAGATACTTAACAGAACTTCTATCGTCGCCTCGTCTGGAGAAATTGAATGCAAGATATAACGAATGACAATAACGATCTGTCAACCGAACTGATGATCCTCGAGACTTTAGTCAATGAACAGAACAGGCATATCGATCAAAATACTCTACAAATCAACGCTGTCAGCAATATCAGCGATTATGTAAAATCCGATGAGACCCTATTAATCTTATTCGATTTTGAAAACCCAGAATTGGCAATCAAAAAATTGCTCGGCGCCGAACACAGCTGGAGAAATGAAGACTCTTTTCTGATCAAAAACAGCAGCCTCTGCAATCAGCTCACTGAAGACATTCTTCTAGTGGATGAAAAAACGCTTTCCAACTCCGAGCCCGATCCCCTCATATATGATACATTTACCACTCCCATTCGAGAAGCGCTCCTGGTTCCACTCAGCGTTAATAAAAAAATTCTTGGGGTGATCGTATTCATCAATCCATTGTTCGATTTGATGAATGAAAGAAGAAAAAAAATATTAGAGATCATCATCAAAGGATTGGCCAATGCAATTTATGCGGTAGAGCATAACCGACGATTAATTGTGAGCAATGCTGATCTTGAGGCAAGCCAATGGGAGATCTTGAACTCTCGAAACACGCTTCGAACCTTTTTTGATAATATCCCTTCGTGTGTGTATATCGTTGACCGTTCCTATACCATCATGGCGATTAACAGCCGCCGAAGTGAGAGAGTTAATAAAGCACCTTATGAGTTGGTCGGGGGAAAGTGCTACGAGAAATTGTTCGGAAACTCGAGCCCATGCCCACTCTGCCGGGTAGGCGAAGCATTCGAAGGTATTCCGGCTGTTCGGAACCTGCGCGAATGGGGCCCACAGGAAACCTTTATCCACTGGGAGATTACAACCATCCCGATCCGAGAAAATCAAAATTATGTCAATCAAGTGATCATCTTCGATGAAGATATCACTGAAAAGTGGATACTGGAAGCAAATCTGATCCAATCAGAGAAGCTGGCATCGATTGGACAGCTGGCTGCAAATGTGGCCCATGAAATCAACAACCCCCTGGCTGCGATTATTGCCAATGCGCAGTTATTATTGCGAGACCTGTCAGAAGCAGATGAATATACTGTTGATTCGCTTAAATTGATCGAAACTGCCGGAATGCGAGCCGCCAAAATCGTCAGCAATTTATTGGAAAGCGCTCGCAAAGAAAAGCACGATGAGTTTGAGGAAGTATCACTTAATGAAACAATTAAAGATGCCATCTCCATGCTTCAATACGAAATCAACAACCGTTCCATCACGATCAAGCTGGACATGGATACAGGTATTCCCGCCATTTTTGCAAACAAAAACCAATTAAAAGGTGTCTGGATCAACCTGATCACAAATGCGCTGGGCGCATTCGAATCAAACGCAGGGATAATATCAATTTCGACTCGTTATGAGAGTAATGAGTTCCGGGTTGTTTTTGCGGATAACGGCAAAGGAATTTTGCCTGAGCATAAGAAACGAATTTTTGAACCTTTTTTTACCACCAAGGAAGCAGGAAAAGGTACCGGATTAGGACTATCTGTCAGCTTGCAGGTAATTAAAGACCACCACGGCAACATCGATGTTGATTCGGAACCAGGGAAAGGTGCAAAATTTATTATTATCATACCCGATATCGAACGTGGCCGAGATTGAGACCCGGCAACGCGGTACGGTAAACCGAAATCGATCCCGCCTGATCAATTGATCAGGCGGGATCGATTTTCAATGAGAAACCGGCAGTAAATACCTGGTTAGTCCCGATCAGACTCCAGGAGTCAAGCGAGCCAAACGAAAGCCGATGGAAGGCGAAAGGTGGTTTGCTAATATTCCCTCTCGGGCAGCACAGCGAGCCAACTTACGAGTATAGTACCAAGCGCCACCTCGGACCACATATCGCCCAACTGGTTTGAAATCTTCGCGGTCAGTATCCGGTCGATAGGGATAAGGCATAAACAACGATTGTGTCCATTCCCATACGTTTCCAACCATATCTGCCGCTCCACAAACACTGTCGCCACCTGGAGAATACTCACCCACGGCTGTTGTACCCTTTTTTACAGATTCGGCCGTATTGCAGCGCCACGGATCAAAAGTATTCCCCCACGGATAAATGCGAGCGTCATCGCCTCGTGCTGCGCGTTCCCACTGTGCTTCGGTTGGTAAGCTGAAAATCAGGCCGGTTTTTTTGTTCAACCAGGTAATATAAGCTTCAGCGTCAATTTTTGACACTCCGACAACCGGATGGGTTTGTGTATCTTCCTGATAGGTAAACCCGGTCCAATTCCGTGGAAGACGGTGACCCACATCCCAAATAAAAGTGTGATAATCGACATTCGTAACGGGATATTGCGCAATTTCAAAAGCCGGCAGGGAAACGGCATGCTGTGGTCGCTCGGCAGCAAAAAGATCGTTATCAGACCATTCATAAGCCCAGTCTGACTCTTTTAACTGTAACATCTTGATGTCATCATCGCTGGTGCCCATCAAAAATTTCCCCTCCGGGATCTGGATCATGAAAGGGGGTTTTACTTTGTTGGATGGCGGAGGAGTGACTTCCCATCCTTCTGCATTCAATTTTGAGCTTGATTTTGTCATCCTAGACCTGATCCCTATGCCTGGTTGAGGATAGTGGTATAAAGTCTTAGCACCTTATCAATGTTACCATTAATATCCTGGCTAAGAGCAAACAAGAATGGTTCCCCGGCCGCTTTTTTTCGATAAACGCCGAGATGATCGACAGAATTCGAAATTACATTTTCCCAGTCAGCGGGTAAATTCTGAACCAAGGAACCGTAAGAAGACAGCGGACGAAATGATACCAGATCGCTGGCAATCCATGGAATTTTGGATACCATAAATTCAAGCAAACTGATCCAACTGGCACGAAGATCATAATCTCCATGAAGAGGAACCAGACCAATATCCAATTTTGGAAGAATATTGGCCCATTCTTCGAATAATACCGTCGGATATAAGATTAATTGGGATGGAGGAATGTTCACATCACCGATTTGGAACTGCCCAGAATCGCATAAAACCAGTCTAACATCTGGGTATTTGCGACAAATATTTTCCATGGCTTTTATTAAACCACTCTTTGCCAAACTGGGATTTCTAGCGCCACTGCACAACCCAATCCAGATTTCAGCGCCATGATCCTGTTTCAAAGCCGGGTACTGGTCCGTATTGAGATAATCCGGGATCTCCAAGACACTCGTGTAATGAGCCCAATCATCGGCAAGACGAGAAGAAGGCACGAAAGCAGCGTCCACCAGGCCGAGCCCCCACTTAAATTGTTCCAATGGTGCCGGGTCAATGACGGTATCAGATTTTTTGTCCCCATTAAAACATTTCTCCAGCGGCATCCCATCCACCCAGAATGAATAACCCGGGGAATCTGGTGCAAGAAAATTGACGGCCTGGTCAAAATCCACGACCACTTTTTTATCACGCGCCTTCCAATACTGCACAGCCCTAAGGACAGGCCCATATAAATAGCGATGAACAATCAGTAAATCCGAGCCGGCACAAATACGCTGGGCTTCTGGCGTATTTTGAATAAAGGAGTTTATATCCAATAAATTCGCGGTGTGCCAACCCATACGGTTAATCGCGTCAGCGAAGTTCCGGCAACGTAATTGAACACGGAATTGATCTGCTGGACAAATAGAGTGAACATAGGTGACGATCACTTTAGAGCTCCAAATACAAATAGGTAGGCATCAATTTTCCTGCGTACGTGGAAATGAGATACCTTTGTGAGTTACCTGGGTGACAAGATCCAACCATAATCGACCTAACTGGCTCATTTCTCTCGTTTTGGCCGCAGACTGTCCAGCCTTTGCGAGGTTGTTACGCAGGTCTCGATCCATGACCAAATGTCTTAGATTGAGATGCCATTCATCCAGAGACTCGGAAATGATACCTCCCGCCACCCAACGACGAAATGAAGGGATCGGAGACGCTATCCAGGGGATGCCTTTGGCACCCGCTTCCACAAGTATAGTATCGGGAAAAGAGATATTGTAAGGTGTATTACGCAACGGAACCATCAGGATATCGATCTGACTGAGTAAATAGGGGAATTCCTCGGAAGCAACCAGTGGCAGATACATACGCCGGTGTTCGGGTAAGTTCTCAAATAATCGGTAAGCCTGCGGATTACCGATTATAACAATGCGCGTGTTGGGAAATTCGCGAATGATCCGGATGATATAGCGGCGAATGAGTGCCAGGTCTTCCAACTGACCACTGGAATCGACCCAACCAATATTGATGGTTGAGCGAGGAGGGGCGCTTTTTTGCCATAACTCATTTTGTCGAGACCACCCATCCGGAATTACACTGATATTTTGAGCTACACCATTCAAAGCTGTCGCCAGCATATCAGATGGAACGGTTATCATATCAGCCAGAAGCATCATGGATGTATAGGCGCTTCCACGAGTATGGGTCCCCAACCCTTTTGTACTGTAATCACGGTGAGAAATCGGCTGTTTTTCAAAGTCTGTATCCAGATCAAGAATTACTGAAATATCCGCAGCGGATAAAGCTGACAGGCTTTCCAGCAGCCTGGGATTCGTATGTGGATTACTGGTAATGACAACATCTGGCACAGGATCACGGCCCGGAATATACTCACCTTTTTCGGTGACCAGACAGCCATAAGATTCCAGAGCAGGCTTGAGCAGTGTCATACGATTAGATTTTTCTTCCATATCGGCATATAGCAATAAGATATTACCTTTAAACTTAAGTGCGACCGCATCAGTATTATCCTGGCTCAAAAGTTCATCATCTTCCTTGGAAACCAATTGATGATCAATGTTGAGCTGCAGAGCCTTTAAAGCCTGGGCCAGGTCAGGTTTCCCGTCGGCATACGCCTGCCGAATATTCAATTCGAGTAAGGCTGGCATAAGCTCATCGATTTCATCCAAATGTCTTGAAACCAACTCGGCAGGGCTGTCACTGTTTATGATCTTATCAAGTAAGACCGCAGCTCTGACAATATCATTTTCATCAATGGTCTTGGTTTTACCGGTGAGCCGTTGAAGTAAGCGAGCAACAGCAGCGAGATCGGTGGGAGCAAGCTCCTCAGCTCCACTATCCTCAATCTCATCAGCCATACTGATCTGGCGTTGAATATTTTTATTTTCCGGATCCAGCTTTTGGGCATGCAGATAAATTTTTCTGGCAGTCTTGCCATCACCGCTTGCGAGGTAACAATTACCAAGAATCAGAAGAGTCTCAAGGTCGTCGGGATAATCCAGCAAGATTTTGCTGAAAATTTCCAACGCCTCTGCGAGTCGATTTTCGTTCAGATATGTTCGACCTAAGATCTTTCTGACTTTTAATTCTGATTGCATCGATGGCGCCTGATAAATAAAATATCAAAACAAACTCATTCTGGCGATTGGAGCATGCATACAATAATTCGTATTTCCTCACGTGGCGCATTGGCTGGTCGAGAGAAACTCCCCGATGGGGAAGAATTATTTTGTGGAATTTTAGCAGATCTATATTCGCTTAAACTCCACCGGCAGGGAAACCAATCATTCAAAATCACGGTAGAAAAACAAATTGGGTCATGGTGAAACATTTTTCGAGAGAACGGTGAGTAAATGCAATAATTCAACGATAAACTCAGAAAATATTTAACAACAAAAACTTATTGCCAATAACTCAAAAATATATTGTCAAGAATTCATCCAGGATACGGACATCCAGATGGAAACGATCAAATTTTCGATTATCGTATACACTGCGGAGCTTTTCGGAGGCGCAACCAGAGTCTACAACTTTAAATTTACCACGTATTTAATATAATTGAAAAACGGACTTTATCCTATAAAGCCCCCCTGAATATTGCGTAAAGATGGGATAAAACTAATTCCGTCGATCCCGATTTTATGTGGCGTTTACTGACATTTTCCAGCTTTATACATATAATTAGAAAACTATGATAAAAAATTATCCGCAACTTCCTTCGTCATACGGAGTGACTGGCACAAATCTCCAGACCAGTAAGACAACCACAACATCTGCCGATATTGTATCATCCTTCAAGGAGATATTTTCCACCATGATGATGTCAGGCGGCCTGACGTCATCCGATTCGCAATCTTCTGGTGGCACCACTGACTTTATGGCTCCGCTCATGCTGATGCTGCTTGAAAAAATGATCGCACTCCAAGTGGATCAAAACTCGTCTGGGACAAATACCGACCAAACGACCTCTGCCCTAGCTACGGGAGCCGCCGCAGCATCCAAGATCAGCCAAACGATCACGCCCCAACCCCAGGGCCGACCGGTAGAAGGTGTGCTGACCCAGGACTATCATCCCGGACACAATGGCCTGGATTTTGGCATTGTCGTTGGGACTCCAATCAAAGCAACCATGGATGGCAAGGTTATCTCTGCCGGCTGGAATGAGCAGGGATATGGTAATCTGGTGATTGTAGAAAATGGCCCATATCGAACTTACTTTGCCCATCTTTCCAGCATCCCGGTTGAGGTCGGCGATACAGTCACGGCAGGAAACACGATTGGTCTATCCGGCAATACCGGATATTCCACCGGGCCACATCTACATTACGAAATTCGCAAAAACAATGTTCCCATCGATCCAACATCTGTTACATTAGGGGTCAGCGGGTAAGTAATTCAATAAAACCGGCCAAACACCGGTTTTATTCTAAAATATTCAAAAGATGATGGCGAGAGACTTACATTGATATCTAGCACAGATTTGTATGCACTATTAGGCCAAATTTACAGAAACCAGTCAGAGATCAGGCTGCTGAATATTTACAAAGGCCTGCCTATTTCCTATGATGCCAGCATCAGCTCGCTAGCCAATTCAGAAATTCACGTTACCAGCAATATGTACCAAATTGCCTGCATGTATCACCAGCGAGAAACCTATATCCAGGAAAAACAACTACCCTACACGATCCGGTGCCAGGTAATGAGCCTGAATCTGGCAAAAGAAGATGCTCTTTTGGCCAATTTTGAAATGGTGACAAACGACATCGGCAGCCGAATGAACATCAGGGTAGAACCCAATGAACCACTGGTAGGGGTTGTCCAATTCAAAGGTTATCCGAATAAGATTATTGCGCCAATCGCCGATATCTCCATCTACGGAGCCAGCATTTTTATTGATGATTTTTTGTTTCCGGTCCGGTTGTTTCAGATTGGGAATGAAATCAGCATGGCCATTTCATTCCCCGAGATGACCCTTCAAAAAACCAGGAAGGTAATATTAACGGGCCAATCCGCTGAAAATAGGGGTGCAAGAACGCTGGTTCGCAGTACACCAGCGGTTGGAGTAGATGGAAAAATCGAAGTTAATGCTTGGGGTAAAATCATGGCAGTCCGGCCTGAGCTTAACGAGAATCGCTACAGGGTCAGTATTAAATTCTATATTAAAGACCCTGAACGCGTACTGGTCTCTCAGTATATTTCACAGCGTCAGAAAGAAATTATCCAGGATCTACGGATATTATCTGAAGAATTATATAGTCGCAAGAATTAAGGCAACCACAAGGTAGTGCAAGTATTTATCTACAAACCAAGACCCCGGTTGAACACGGACTTTAGAGAACTCTGAAACAATGAATATTTCCGGACCACTTTCGGTTTCACCGATCAACCCAGTAAATGGCCAGGAGCTGGGTCTCCGGGCATTCCAACGGGTTACGGCTCAAATTCTGTCAGTTAACGGAAGCACTGCGATCTTATCCATAGATGGCTATCCAGTGGTCGCTCAGCTTTCTTCATCAGACCAGGCTGCCGACCTGCTGATGCAACAAACTGCCCAATTTATCGTCACCCAGCTGACCGACCAGGTTGTGACATTAAAGTTTGTGAAGAGTGAACAAACCCAGGCAGCTTTGACCGGATCCATTTCGGCCGGCCCCGAATTGGCCGTACGTTTATTGGAACAAAACGGCATTCAGGTTACAGACAGCAGTCTCTTGCTGGCCAGATCTGCGCTCAAACAGAATTTACCGGTTACGCCAGAGTTGATGACCGAGTTGCTGGGAGTTCTTTCAGAGTATGGTTCTTGGGGGGATGCGCAAGCAGAGCTTGCCACTGCATTGAAGGCAGCTGGTTTACCATTAACGGCCCAAAGCCTGGCATTGGCTTCCCGCCAGGGTGCACAGACTGGTGAGGCATTGGGAAATATGATTGCATTGCTTAGCAATGCGCTGAAGCAAAATCTACCCGCAGAAACCCTTCAGCAATTGAATGCCAGCTTGCGCATGTTGTCAGAGATGGTGCTGCAGTGGGATGGAACATCAAACAAATTAGCAAAGCAGATGAAGACTTCGGTGGATATTCTGGGGAAATCGTTGGAAAATCTATTTCTGGAACAATCTCAAAATTCTGGGCCACTCTCCACGGAAAAAAGCCTGCTATCGCTGGTTAAGTTACAACAAATGCTGAAACAGGACGGAAAAAACGACCTTGCTGACGCAATTGGAAAATTTCTTAGCGATATTCGCCAAAATCATTTGATGAATGTCAAGCCAGATCCGGTTCCGGGTCGAGGGCAATGGTCAGAAATAGGCTTTATTCTGCAACGCACCCCACAAGAAGCAATCGAAGATTTTGCACCGGCCCGTTTGCGTATCGCCCACGAATCGGGAACAGAAGCCGGAAAAATCAACCCGGCCTACACCCGGCTGATCATCCAGGTGGATGTGAAACCCGGCGAAACTATTGAGGTGGATATATCGCTGGTTGATAAGCAAATTCGGACATCCGTAACAGCTCCAGACCCGCTTTGGGTAAAAAATGCCCAGGTTGAGCTTCCGTCCCTGGAGAATGCGCTCCAGGCACTTGGCTTTGATCTAAAAGATGCCCAGATTGGAATTGGTTATCCGCGAGCTTTTGGCGGCATTACAATGACAACCGGCGGCGCGCCGCGAATGACCGTGGATATTGAGGTGTAGTATGGTATATAAACGCTTCAAGTTTTCAAGGCAATCCGCAGAGAACACAAAACCCTTGATGGCAACCGCTTTGCAATATGACCCGAAAACAGGTGGGGCGCCCAGGGTGGTGGCCAGTGGTCAACGTAAAGTTGCCGAAAAAATCATTGAAGAGGCCAAAAAACATAACATCACCATTTACGAAGATTCGGCGCTAACCGCCGCGCTTGCAAACGTAAATATCGGTGAAGAAATCCCCGCAGAACTTTACCAGGTGGTAGCCGAGGTATTGGCCTATATCTATCGAGTCACCGATAAGTATCCCAAATAATGTCATTAATATTGATCAAACCCCTGTAAAAAAAGTATTGCAAAATAACCACCTGCGGGGGAAACCAAACCCGGCTTGACCCTTACGCCATTATTACCATTAAAAAGTCATGCCCAATACGAGGTTGCATTGGGCATGACTTTTTAGCATCAGGTCAGCGCCATTCTTGCACGCTGACCTGATGGATGTCTAAATTATCGTTTCAGGTTGACCAATTCTTGCAGGATCTCATCTGATGTAGTAATGACACGCGATGAAGCCTGGAAACCACGCTGGGCCAGGATCATATTGGTAAATTCCTGGGCCATATCAACATTGGATGCTTCCAGGTAACCCGATGAGAGACTTCCGCGACCACCGGAATTGGCAGTGCCAATCTCAGGTTCGCCAGAATTCAACCCGGCCTGGAATGTGGTGTGAGCTCCTCGGATAAGACCGGTGGGGTTTGTGAAACGGGCCAGAGCCAGTTGACCAACCTCAGCGCGCAAACCGTTCGTATACACCAGAGAGATGACGCCATCATTCGGGGAAATGAACACATCTGAGACGGTACCGGAAGGCAGACCATCCTGGCTGGTGACCGCTGCGGAACCAGGCGAGCCTAACATGGTCAGATTGGAAAAATCTATCGCAATAGGCGTGATGGCGCCTGCGCCAGTTGATCCGGGAATGGTGACCGGAATAGTGGTGTCGGTAGCAGGGGCGGTTGGGGGAATATATTGGCCGTTCTGATCGAAGTTGATGGTACCACTACCGGCAGCGCCGGCAGCACCCGTGAGGGCCCAGGCCCATGCAGTTTGAATATTAGGAGCCGCGCCACTGGTGGCACCGCGAGTAAATGTAATTTTGCCCGTTTGCAGCGTTCCCAACGAGTCATAGACACCGAGAGAGATCGTGGGATTGACCACCGGTACTGCTATGGCCGAAGTCAGGTTTCCACCCAGAATGATATTTCCTGTTGCCTTAGCCTGGGTATTGCCAGTGCTGATTTTGATATCATCGACTGGAAGATTGGTATTCACAGTAGTAGCACCAGCAGCAACTGTCCAACCCTGGGTACGCATGCCTGTAGCAGCATCAACCAGGTAACCGTTGGCGTCCAGGCTCATTGAGCCTTCACGAGAAAAACTGCGGCCAGAAGTCTGGCTGCCGTAAATAAAGAAGCCATCGCCCTGGATGCCCAGGTCCATATTTCTTCCAGTGCTCTGCAGCATGCCCTGGGTAAAGTTGGGAGATACATACCCCAAGAGAACACCCAGACCAATCTGGGTAGGGTTGGTACCGCCCTGGGTAGTGGTTGGGGCAGCGCCAGGGCTCAGAGTTTGAGCGTACTGATCCTGAAAGAGGACCCGGTTAGCCTTGTAGCCAGTGGAATTGGCATTGGCGAGGTTATTGGAGACGACATCCAGATATTTCTGGTGTAAACCGAGCGAGCTGATTGCGGTAAACATGGAACGGATCATTAGATTTTCTCCTAAAGGTTAGACTTCAGGCTTCCTCCAAGAGGGCCAGCCTGTAATAACAAGGAAGTTTATAAAAGGATCATCCTTTTATGTCGATCAAAGATTTTGTACTGGTGGCTGCCGGGTCGGCAAAAACGACACTGTCAATCTGGGTAAAGACACCTTCACCACGCTGATTAGCATCCAAAGCGGTCACCACCATGCGATCCTTTATGTTGACAATGAAGGCCAGGTCATCGACCATCACCAGGGATGATTTGCCACCGCGCTTTTCTGCCTTGTCAATCGCATCTGAAAGCCGGCTGACATTATCGCTGTTCAAGTTAATATCGCGGCTCTGTAAACGTTTTTGGGCATGGTTAGAAAATTTGACATTTTGAACATTCTGCAATGTCTCAATAAAGCTGGGTCCTTGCGCAGGTGCGCTTGTCGTGACCGGTTTTGCAGCTTGTTCAACAAGCGCGTTTACCCGCCCAAGCTGAACGCTGAACGCATCTGTCATGCTTTTACTCCATTGATCTCGAGCACATCGCTCAGGGCGACAGTCTGATCACCAATGCGCAGCTGGTAATTATCTTTTTGAAGAACAGCTCCATCCACAACCCCTTCCAGAACATCACCATCGGCGCGATTGACCTTGACGGTTTTACCAATCAGGCTGGCAATGTAGGTAGTTTGATTCGAGGCGGACATGGCGGTCATGGATTTATTGATATCGCGCAGTTCCTGCAGCGAATTAAGCTGGGAAAACTGAGACATCATTTCAGCGTTATTCATTGGTTCAAGCGGATTCTGATGGGTGAGCTGCGCCAGCAGAAGCTGCATGAACTGGGACGAATCTACGGCGGTAGTAGCCTTTGCCGTTTGCGAGGCCGAAGTGGCCGAAGCTAAAGAAGTACCTGAAACACCGTTCACTTGCATTTTTTTCTCCATTTCTTCAAAAGAATTGTGATTTCCTTTGAATATTAGACCCGATAATCTACGCCCAGCAATTGCCCGGCATTCCGTTCGGGGCGCAGGCGGGTATCTATCTCGGTTTCAGTTTCGGACTGGGCTGTATCACGCTTGGCATATTCAGCAAACTGTGAGGCCTGTCTGAAAGAACCACCCTGCTGCCCGGGTTGGCCGTGCTGTCCAATATTAAGACTGGATAACTGGACACCTGAATCTATCAATGACTGACGCAGCTGGTTCATTTGTGTCTCAAGCAGCCGTCCGGTGCTGGCTTGTTCTGCAAAAAAGGTAACACTCACACCCTGGGCATTTTTGACCATCTGGACATCGATGGCACCCAATTCCTTCGGGTTCAACTGTAGACGCATGGATGTCGGGCCGCTCTGAAGTGTGACACTCATCTGGCGCATGATCTGTTGGACCACATCACCAGCCTGGGTATTGGCTAGCGGCGTAGACACCCCAGCAGCAACTTTGAGCGCATCGGTATTCTCTCTGGCTGGGCTGGTTGGCGCGGTCAGGGATGCCAACGCCGGGTTCACTTCCGGCTGGCTTTCTACGGGGAGTGCTTTTTCGGTGTTATTGGTTGAATTGGCTTTTAGATCCTCCGGGGTAGCCTGCACTTTGGGTGGCAGGTTGGCTGGAACAGCTGCGTCAGCCGGTTTGCTGCTAACCTGGGTTACGGTTGCAGCCGCGATCTGACTTGCATCCGGGTTTTCCCCGGATAGAGTGGGGGTACTTTCCAGTTTTTTATTACCGTCAGACGGAATATTGCCCTGGACATCAACAGATTCGAGCGCGGGATCAGCACCAACAGAAATGGCAGCTTGGGCTGCCTGAAGCCCGGCTAAATTCGGATCTGTGACGGGTGCGGCTGAGGCAGCTACGTTTTGAGCCGATTGGGCAACCGTGGAAGACTGCTGGACAGTTTGTCCACTCACAGCTGGAAGAACGGCTTCAGCAACAGGAGCTTCAATAGCAGCTGCCGCCTGGTCGGTGCCTACTGCAGGAGCTGCCACAGAAGCAGATTTGGCAGCCCGTAGTTCGGCCGTCTTTTGATCACTAACTTCGGCAGCCGGTTCTGTTCCAGGCTTAGACTGGTCAGCAGCTTTTGATGAGTGCAGAGCTGCAGTTTCGCGTGCTTCTGCAGTGCGTTCAGAGCGGTCTGAAACTGCTCCCAACTTGCTGCCGGCACCTGACTGAGCTGAAACCTGGCGCATATCAGCAGGTGAGGTATGTACAACAGCTGCCAGGGCAGCCGCGGCTGGAAGCGCATTATCTTCCAGTGCTTTTTGTTCCTTTTTTGCTTTGGCCTTTAAAATCTCTCCAAAAGACGGGGATTGGCTCATATCCGAATCTGTGGATTGGGACTTGAACATTAATCCATCTATTGGTGGAGAAGTACTGGCCGGTAAAATCCAATTGACCATATTTACCTCGCTAAGGATTTGAGAAGCAGTAACTTTTTGGAGACCAATTGAGTTACAGCCTGGTACTGTATGCCGGCTTCGGACATATCCGCCATTTCCACATCGACATCCACATTATTCTGGTCTGCGCGGAAGCTGCCACCCGGACGGTTGGACAGCCCAAAGGCGACCTTATTGGCCTGGGATGCCAGGTGAGAACCACTGGTAGTCTTCAAAGGCAGCGTATTATCTTTTTGGAATACGCGCTTGAGAGTATCTTCAAATTTAACTGTTGTAGCCTGGTAGCCTGGGGTATCCACATTGGCCAGGTTACGACTGATGGCCTGCTGGCGCAGACTGAGACCGTCCAAAGCAACTTTGGCAGCACGGGTGGCATTATCGACAAATAGTGAGTCAGTCATGTTTTAGCCCTGCCAGGAATTTCCAGAATTGTAATAACCAAGAACGCGGGTAACATAGGTTTGCGTTTCCTGGTATGGCGGAATACCGTTGTATTTATCCACCGCACCTGGGCCGGCATTGTAGGCCGCGACGGCTAGTTGAACATTGCCATTGTAATGACTGAGCAGCTGGCTTAAAAATTTCACGCCGCCCTCGATGTTTTGAGCAGGGTCGAGAGGGTTGGTGACGCCCAGGCCGGCTGCAGTGGCAGGCATGAGCTGCATCAAGCCCTGGGCTCCGGCCGATGAGACTGCCGATGGATTGAAATTGGATTCGGCTTTGACGACTGCCTGCACCAATCCGGGGTTGACATTATATTTTTGGGCTGCCTGATTGATCAAAGTAGCAAAGTCACCCGTAACAGCAGTGCCGCCCGGGGCCGTCGTCGTACTGCCCGCATCAGCCGCAGCCGTGCTTGTTCCAGTACCATCCGTCTTCTGGCTAAACTTTTCGAGCATGGCAAACATAAGCTTGTACATTGCCGATTGAAACTGACCAGTAAAGATTGAATTATCCATTGGTTTTTATAACTCCTTCTGATTGTTACGAAAGGCCTGGGCAATATAGATATCGTCCTGTTCCCTGGATTCGGCCTGAATCTGCTCGGCGGCATACACTTCGTAACGTTTGCGCTTCAGGATTTCCAGAGTTTCTTCGGCCTGCTTCGCCTCAATCAATTCAGCTCTTTTATTTTTAATTTGCCAAGTCTGTTTTTCCAGTTCCGCAGCCACGATTTCAATACGCTTGGTCACATCCAGGATGTTGAGGCGCAACAGACCAATCCTGAATAAGTCGATATCCCCAGACTGAGCAATACTTAATTGATCCAACAAATTGACCTGAAACTCCTGTAAGGATAGCAAGAGTACCTGGGTTTGCTGTTGGGCGGTCATCAGTTTGCCGAGGTCGATTTCAAGCAGCTCGACCTTTCCGTGACGAATATCCAGAACACTCTGCAAAGAAAATTTAGGCGCCATAGCATGACCTCATTGATCGATCCATTTCAGGCAAGAACCTGGCTAATTTCAGCCAAAGATTGAACAGTTTTTTCAAAAGGTGAGACATCCCAGCGCTCTTGCTGCAAAAAAGCCGTTAGAACAGGCACAACAACCAGCGCTGTATCAATTTCAGGATCGGAGCCTTTGACATATGCGCCGATGTTGACCAGATCGCGAACTTTTTCAAAGACTGCCAGGTTCTTGCGCGCAAAACCCGCCAACTTCATGTGCTCGCGGCTGGTGATCGCTGGCATTACACGGCTGACGCTGTTTAAGACATCAATGGCTGGGTAATGATTACGCGCGGCAAGGGCACGGCTAAGGATAATATGTCCATCCAGGATACCGCGGACCGCATCGCAGATTGGTTCGTTGAAATCATCGCCTTCGACGAGGACGGTAAAAAATCCGGTAATGGAACCACGCTCGCCCCGGCCTGCGCGTTCGAGCAAACGCGGCAAAATGGCAAATACAGAAGGTGTGTAACCTTTGCTGGCAGGTGGCTCACCAATTGACAGACCAATTTCACGTTGGGCCATGGCGTAACGAGTAACAGAATCCATCATGAACATGACATCCATGCCACAATCGCGGAAATATTCGGCGATTGTCATGGCAACATTGGCGGCTTTGAGACGCACCAGAGCAGGTTGATCAGATGTTGAGACCACGATCACAGAACGGGCCAGGCCCTCAGGACCCAGATCGCGTTCAAGGAATTCACGCACTTCACGACCGCGCTCGCCGATCAGGGCAATGACTGAAATATCGCTTTCAGAGTTGCGCGCAATTGAACCCAGCAGGGTGCTTTTGCCAACACCGCTGCCGGCGAAGATGCCCATACGCTGACCTTTGCCACAAGTCAACATACCATCGATAACGCGCACACCAGTGACAAGCGGGTCTTCGATGGCCGAACGCTGTAATGGGTGCGGAGGAGTCTGGTTGGTAGACGCCCAATCAATCATCTCGAGCGGGCCTTTACCATCGATTGGTTCACCAAGCCCATTCAGGACCCGGCCGATCAACGCTTTGCCAACTGGCGCTTTGAAAGCATGCGAAACTGAGCGAACTGTGCTATCGGGCTGAATACCTTCCATACTTCCCAAAGGCATGAGCAGCATGTGCTTATTACGGAAACCAATCACTTCGGCCAACAGGGTTTGTGATTCCCGGTTGCCAGTCTGGATCTCGCAAATTTCACCGATCTGGCAATTCAGACCCATGGTTTCAACAGTCAGACCAACCACCTGCACAACCCGGCCCGAGACGGAAAGCGGGTTGAGATGTGTGATGGCCTTGCGGTATCGCGCCAGATCCAGTTTTGGGGCTTCCATAATTTACCCGTTGACATCCTTGTTTTCTTCAAATGATTTCATAACTGACGCAAGCTGGGTCTCAACACGCGCATCCACAATTCCCATACTGCCTTTGACAAAACAACCTCCAACCGTGATATTTTCGGATGGGATCACTCTGACTCTATCCCCAGAAATCAGCAGTTGGTACTCAGCCCAGGAAGGATCCAGGAGACGGGCATCGCGGGGATTCAAGAAGATATTCAAATCACCCAAACCCTGGGCACTCTCCATAATACGATTCAAATTGGTTTGTAAAGCGTTGCCATCCAACTTGGCACCTTCGCCAAACATAGCCTGGGAAATTTCCTTGACCATATCCACAATGACTTGTTCGCCCTGGGCAAAAAGCCCTTTTTGCCATTCGCGCACTTCATCAATCAATGCTCGCGAGGCTTTCAACGCCGATTCCATCTCTTGCTGGGCTTCGTTGACGCCCTGCCGGTAGCCTTCCGCTTTTTGCTGATCAATTTCATCCTGAGCCTGAAAGAGAATATTATCGGCCGCCATTTGAGCGGCAACAATGATCTCATCTGCTTCGGCTCGCGCGCGCCGTAATATCACCCCGGCAGCTTTTTCCGAGTCAAATGGCTCTTCCGGCAGGTTGGCTTCGGGCGTGGTTTCTTCGATCAAAGTTACCTGCTGTAAAACAGGAATCTGAGTGCTCCCAGATGTCTCGATAAAAGCCCAGGCCTCTCTGCCAACAAACGGAGGCTGCCAATCCATACCACCAGGCAACCAGCTCGTAAATTCCCGACCATCTCCGGCTGAATGCAGGATCGATCGATTTTCTTTTTTCTCGGCAGGTTCGAGTTCCTGCATACCAAATAACGCCAGGATCTGGTCCTTTTTTTCGTCAAAAACGGCCGTATCCGGCTCTACGAAGAGTTCGGTGGGAGTCCAGGCCTGGTGTTGAGCATCCGAAGCGCGGATAATTGATCTAAGCGATGACTTCATAATCTTCTCCGCCACCACCCGCGATCACGATTTCGCCAGCATCTTCCAATGTACGTACAGAATCGACGATCTTGCGCTGCGATGTGTAAACATTTTTGGCTAACTGAGGTCCGAGAATTTCAATCTCTTCTTTAAGATTTTCGCGAGCGCGCTCAGAAAGGTTAGCGAACACTTTTTCTCTGAGCTTTTCCGGTGCACCCTTGAGCGCCAGGGCCAGGTCTGACTTACTAACATCACGCAGTACGCGCTGCATGGTGCGGTCATCCAATTTGGCCAGATCATCAAAGGTGAACATGTTGGCACGAATTTCTTCGACCAGCTTGGGGTTGGTGGTTTCAAGCGCCTCAAAGATCGACTTCTGCGCGCCGCGATCAACCTGGTTAAGCATTTTCACCAGGAAGGCCACGCCACCAGTGGCTCGAAAATCAGCTTCATTAATTACACTGGAAAGCTTGCTCTTCAAGTTCTTTTCAACTTGCTGGACAACCTGGGGAGAAACACGATCCATGGCTGCCAGACGCAGGGTGACTTCAATCTGATTTTCTTTGGACATACTGGTAAGAATATCGGCCGCAACCTTGGCCTCCAGATAAGAGAGCACCAGAGCAATGGTCTGAGGCATTTCTTCCTGAAGCAGCACGGCAACTTCGGCCGGATTAGCGTTTTTCAACATTTCAAAGGATGAGAGCTGTTGATGTACCGAAATACGCTCCAGGATTTCTGTACCCCGGCGCGGACCAACTGCACGAGCCAGAAGCTGGCGGCTGTACTCAACACCCCCGCGAGGCTGGTCCGCATCTGTTGAGCTCATTTCAAAGGCTTCTTTGAGCGCAATGTGGCGAACTTCAGGGGAAACCGTACCAGCACGGCCCAGGGCCATGAGCACTTGCTCAATCTCACCCTCGGAAAGGTATTGGAGTACTTTGGAGGAGAGCTCTACGCCAAGACCGAGTAACAGCGCAGAGACCTTATCGATGCCTGATGTCATCCCTTCTTACCCTCATTCAACCAGATTTGAATAATCTCTGCCACAGTGGCCGGGTTTTCTTCTGTGAGACGGGCAATTACCCGCGCGCGCTGTTCATCTTCATTGACGGTTGAATGCTGGTTTCTGGAACTGTTGATTTGCAGAACGACACCTTCATCTTCCGGATGCTGATCTTGCGAAGGAGTCTGTGGACCCTGTAATTCGGCCCTGGCAGCCAGGGCTGCAGTAACAGCCGGGATGCCGCCAGGCAGTTGAACATTCCCAGCCCCCATGCCGGCGCCCTGCAAAGCAGCCATTTCAGCTACGGGCCGCAAAACAGGTCTCCAGTTTTCCTTCGAAGCGTTACGCAGGTTATTGATCATACGCAGGACAAAGAAGAGCAAAACGATCAGGAGCAAAGCCGATCCAACCGCGATCCCGATTTGCATATATAACTCCTGTTGCTGCTGGCTGGCCAAGTCCGCGGCCAGAGCATCTGAGGCAGTACGATCAAAAGCGTATGATTCAACCACGATCTGATCGCCACGCGTAGCATCGATGCCAGCTGCAACCTGAACCGCCGCCGTGATCGAATCAAGCTGCGCCTGGTCAGTGATGTTATCAACCATCACCGAAACTGACATACGATTGATTTTCCCAGGGGCAACAACTTCATGCGACTGCACCTGGCTGACTTCATAATTAAGGGTTTCTTCACTGCGCTGATAATCGGCAGACCCAGCCGCTGCGGCACTTGTGGCCACTGGCGTGGGCAGGTTCGAGGATGCTCCCGGAACACCACCGGTGCTGCCATTGGCGCTATTGGATAATTCGTTGATCTTTTGCGAACTGCGCAAAGCGATGGTGGTGGGTTCGAACTTATTGGAAGTGACTTCCCGCTGGGTCCAATCCATCTCAACGGTAGCCTGAACAATGGATTTATTGGGCCCAAGGATTTTATCCAGCAGGGCCTGCACTCGTTTTTGCAATTCCAAGGCGTATTCCTGCTCGGCAGTACGCTGGCTGGTTTTGGTGCTCATGGCAGGATCGCCAACCGTGCCGGTACCATCTGCGAGCATGTTACCTTCGCTATCCACTACAACCACATTCTCGGGCTTGAGGCCTTCGACAGAGCTGGCAACCAGGTGAGTGATGGCGCGCACCTGGGTGGCATCCATCGACTGACCGGGCGCAATCTGAAGGGTAACGGAGGCAGTCGTAGCGGTCTGGTCAGACGAAAGCAGAGTTTTAGCCGGGGTAACAACATGCACACGCACAGCCTTGACAACCGAGAGACTGCCGATCGTGCGTTCCAGTTCACCTTCCAGGGCACGCTGATAATTAACTTTTTGGGAGAACTCGGTCATGCCGAGGGTGTTTCCGCTAAACAATTCATAACCCACAGTGCTGGATTTCGGCAGACCTTCACGCGCCATCAACAAACGGGTGGTATAAACCTGTTCGCTGGGCACCAGGATAGTGCCATTATTTTTGATCTGGTACGGGATGGAATTATCATCCATCTTCAGGACGATCTGTGAAGCATCAGCTTCGCTCAGACCACTATAGGCAATCACATAGCTGGGTGCCGTGGCCCAACTTACCAGCACCGGGACCAGAATAAAGACAGTCAGAACCAGGGCAACAATGGTGATCTGGCGAGTTGGATGTTGTCTTTTCCAGAAGGATGAGAATTGGTTTCTGATGGGCACTAACATAAATTGGCTTCCTATGGTGGATTTATGACTTTGTTTGAATAGTGAGAAATTCAGGATGAAGCGCGCGTCGCCGGATCAGTTCTTTAGCGACGGACAACAATATGCCTAGACTTGCATTCTCATCACTTCGCGGTATGCATCGACCAACTTATCGCGAATACCGAGTGCGACGTTGAAGTTAACATTATTCTCTTCCATACCGATCATGACGGTATGAAGGTCAACATTATCACCCTGGGATAACTGCTGGACGAGATTATCCGAATTCACCTGGGACTGATTGAGAGAATTCAGCATATTCTCAAAGGTCTGGGTGACCGCTTTGGTACTATCACTGGCGGATGTCTTGGGCGTTGAGCCAAGCTCGGGGATAACGGGAATTGCAGTGGGGCGAATGGCAGGGATTTGCATGGTTATCTTCCTATCTCAAGCGCTTTGAGCGCCATACGTTTGACAGCTTCGATCGTGGCCAGGTTGGCTTCGTAAGAGCGCGTGGCAGAGAGCATATTGGTCATTTCAACCGTGATATCGACGTTGGGATAGGTGACATTACCGCTCGCATCCGCATCGGGGTTGGTCGGGTCATAAACCGTGGAGCCAGGGGTTGTATCGGTGGTGATCTGGGCAACCTTGACGCCACCCTGAAGATTACTCACATCCGCTCTGCGGGCAGAAATCAATTGCGATGCAAAGGAACGCTTTGCGTCGGCCGCAAATACGACATCCTGGCGCTGGTAAGCACCCCCTTTTTCGGTGCGGGTGGTTTGCGCATTCGCGATGTTGTTTGAAATCAGATCCAGGCGCAGGCGCTGCGCCGAGAGGCCGGACGAACCGATACGAAGAGATTCCCAAAAACTCATAGTAGTGCTCCTTGACAGTCTGATAATATCAAACCCGGGGCATAAGCGCTGTAAAACCGATGTGAAGTTAAAATAAAAATCGTGTGAAGAAAACAGCAAAGCGCCATTTTCCTCTCGGAAAGGCGCTTTGCTGTTGAGTTTATGTGATTGCGGTCAGGATAATTTGCCCGGTGTGGCGCATCTCCTTTTTGGGGAGAGGCTCAGCAGCTCGAAGGTGCTCGCCAGGGAACAATCCGATATTTTACAAACAGAACTGCTCAGGCGTTAATGTTGCCCAGGGCGGTGGCATAGGCAGGAGGCGTGCTCATGGATATCTTTCTGGCGACAATCGTCTGTTCAGTGATCTTCCAGGCATCGCGCAGTTCAGAAAGGGTGCGAATGGCCGAGTCGTATTCGCCCTGGCGAATACAATCCAAACACCACTGGTACAGCCGGAACAGACCGGTGGAAACCTCGGGATAATCCAGATCAAGCGCATCGCGCAGTGCAGTAATGGCCGTAGTCGCCTTGGTAAAATCCTGTTGCTCACAAGAGCGGATGGCCAGATCATAGGTCATGATGACCAAACGAAGCGGGCTGGCACTCATGACGTCTTGTTTACGGTATTGGCTGTGATACGCGGCTTGATACATGGTTTTGACTCCTCGGTAATTTGTATGCGTGTGTGTTCTATACAATCAGTTTCGGCAGGTCCGGGCTGAACTTTAGCATCCAGGCGTTAATTCCACATAAATTTTTTAGGAAACCCTGGTTTTATTTTGGACAGCCGTGATGGCTCAGCCAACTTAAAAATCTACCCGTAAAGCGAACGGGACAATCTGATCGCCGAACTGCACTGATAGCGGGATAGGCTGCGAGTACCCTGTCGGTGGTATCACCAGGGTCACGCCGGATGATAAGGCAACATACTCAGCATCAGATCGTCAGGCCAGCAGCTTGAGCAGGTCACCTGCCTTGAGGTTATTGACCTCGTTGGGCGGAATGCTGCGCATGACCGTATGCGAGGCGCGGTCAACAACATAAACAGTCACGTCGTTGGTCTTCTTGTCGACCGTGAATTTCAGGAATGTATCCGAATTCGTGATCGGCAACAGGCTTTGCTTCTCTTCAATCTTTTCAGTCTTCTCGGTCTTTTCGGCTTTTTCAGGTGGGGCAGCCGGTGCTGTCTCAGTTGTCCTAAAAAGTTGGTTCTGAAACAACTGGTACATAATGGTGGCACGCTGCTCGTTATCAGCCAGTCCAACGCTTTGGATAGAGTTTTCTCCCATGGCAGGTTCCTTCCTTTTGGGTTTGCCTCGAACATCCTTATTCGAGGGGCTGTTAGACAGCCAATGTTGGTAAATAAATTTGTTTCCTGCTCTTATTTTCGGCAGCAGTGGGCAGAACTGAAGGCCCGTGATGTTAATTTTAGATAAAAACGGTTTTCCCAAGAATAGGGGGGATAAAATTTTAATGTGCACTACCTGTGGCTTGAGTGTAACGCTACAGAGTGATTCCATGGGCGCTTTCGTGTGTTTTATTCTCGAACAAGTCCGAATGACAAATGAACGCGAAGTTCCTTTGGGGAAAATTGTAAAAAGCACAACCTAAACTCGCACATTGCACCCTATCGTATTTTCGTCGAAGCACCCAGAAAAGCACTGATTTATATTCTCCCGCTAATCTGACGAGAGCCATGAAATGCTTTACCTAGATTTCCCTGGTGGCAGAACGGTCCTAATTTTTAAGGTTGTCGAATCTCACGAATCCCATAATCCTTAAAATGCAATCGACTGCTTAACTTGCTATTGACATTTGGGCCTATTCCCGCAAGGAAAAGCGGGCAAACAGTCCCAATAGCCCAATTGCCAGAAAAGGTGCTGTTTTTTTTTAGGGCGGTTTTTGTGGATAAAGCAGGATGATTGCATCCAGAGCAGCAGGATCCATGAGTAGATGTGTTTTCAAGATCACCATGATCGCTCTTTAACGCAAACAGCCCTGGCGCTTTGCCGGGGATCAAATAATCTGCAGGCTTTTTTAAATCATCAGGCAGAAATCTTCAGCAATTCACCCGCACTTAGCTTGCTCAGTTCGTTGGCCGGAATGGAACGGATCACTTTTTTGGATTTACGATCGACGACAAAAACGGTCAAATCATTGGTCTTTTCATCCACGCGGAAATGAATTGAGACATTTGAGCCATTACTGACGGGCAGCGTGGCCTTTTCAGCGACACCAGCCGATTTCGGCTCGGCCTGGGTCAACACTTCGGCCTTCTGCGCCTGAGCAGCCGGCCTGACTTGCACCGCAAGAGCGGCCAGCCTGGGGCTGACCATTGAATCGGATTGCGCTGGCACCGGCGCTTGCGCGCTGGTTTCCGCGGGTCGCACACTGCTGATCGAACTAATTGAGGTTTCGCTCATCGTAGACCTTGCCTTCCCAGCATCCTTGCATGGGGATTACTGAATTTTTCTAATGGAATGGGTCAAGCCTCTTGCTCAACAACCATTCCGCTTGTCCGACCAAGAAATTGCTGGCTCATAACGTCAGGCTAACCCGATGTGTTCACAGTTGTACCTGTCGTATTGGTCCCGTATGTAATTGCATTAAACATTTGCGACTGGTAACCGTAATCAGCCAGCTGATTCTGATAGCCAAGGTACAGGTCAAACAAGACCTGCTTGCGGGCGGTCTGGGCCTCGGTATACTTTGTGATGCGCTTGTCATACGTTGTCTTCTGTTCATCCACAGAGGAGAGTGTCTTGGTCAGCATACCCGTCGTTCCCGAATAACGCGACAGCAAGGTATTGACCTCGCCCAAGCCCGCATCCATCAGCGCGGTCAGATCGGTGGGGTGGTCCTTAAGCGCTTCTGTAAATTTGGTGCTGTCAAGAGTCAGATTCATGTTCTTATCGAAACTGAGACCGATCTCATTCAGACTCTTAAAGTTGCCACTGTTGGTGTAACTGCGGTTCATGCGGTAAGCCAGGTCATTGCGCAGGCTGCTGAAGGTTGTCTCGCCTGCCAGGGCCCCGCGTGTGTAGGTCGTCTTGCCGGTTGCATCAGTGCTTTTGGTGGTCGTCAATTTTTGGGTCAGATGAGTAAAGGTGGCATTAAACTTGCTCACAAGGGCATTCATCAAACCCGTGGCTTTGTCGGTGGAGCTGGAGACATTCAGGTGGGCAGTCTTGCCTTCCGCATCCGATGCCAAATTGAAGGTGACGCCGTCAATCACATCCGTCAGGTTGGCATTGCTGGCTCGCGAAACATCCATACCATTCACTTTGAACTGTGCATTTTGAGCTGTCTGCAAGGCAGTGATACCAAACCCAAGGTTAGCGTTATCTGTAAAAAGCAAGCCGTGGTTTTCACCAGTCTGAGCACCAGATAGTACCAATTGATTGGAAACAATCGAGGCTTTGAAGTCACTTCCTTCAGGCTGCAGAGCAGCGTTAATGGCAGCCACAATCGCGCGCTTGGTGTCAGATGCACTGATCTTGATCGAGACGCCCTTAGCAGTATAGAGCGGTAGGGCAGTACTACCGACCGCCCCGGATGAGCTGAGGGTTAAACTCAAGCCGCGGCCGGTATCGTAAGCACCATCAGTCATGGTCTGCCAGGCCGAGGTGTAATCTGAGCCGCTTACGTTACGGATCGACATGGCAGTGCCATCAGCATTGACCAGCCGGAATTGACGCGTTCCGCCCGAATCGCGCACCTGAACACTGTAATTGCCCGTACCCAGTTCACGCTGGCCGTCTGCCAGCAAATTCGTCGCAGCCGCTGCAGTCACGGAAGTGCTGAGAGAAGTATAGGCGCCCAACGTTGCGGCGATGCCATTACCACCCAGCAAGAAAGTACCGCTTTTGCCAAAGGCAATATCTGCGCTGGTGACGTCGGTCGAAGCCCAGCTTTCGGTCCTGGCCAGTTGGATGCCAGCAGCATTACCGTAACCGGAGAATTCGTAATCAGCCGTGGCCGCAGTATCACTGGTAGTGGTTGCGCTCAGCACCGTCATCCCGGCCGTGCCTGGTGTAACATTGGCCCTGGACACCATGCTCATTCCAAAACTGGCCTGGCTGCTGATCAAGGCCTGTACTGCACTCTGCAACGCATCCACATTCGCTTTCACATCCGTATAGACGGCGCGCTGCACAATAATCGCATCCTTCTGAGCCTGGGCCTTTTTAAGCGGCGCGCTTTCCGCCGCGATCGTCGTCTTGATCGCGGTTTGAAAAGTGTTTGCCAATTTCAAGATGGAAGCATCGACGGATTGGATTGTGCTGGCCATTTTTACCTTCTTGTGTGCAAGTTTAGTGCTAAGCTATGGTATTGCCAGGGCGTTCTTTGCCCGAAGCAATCTCCAGTAGAGAGGGATTGCTTCGACCGGAAAGGATAAGAGCCCGGTCTCGCAACGACATGCTCTCTAAGATGGGTTTTGGGGGAGGCGCTCCAGCGCCTCCCCCGTGAAAAACTCAGTTCGCTTTAAAGCTGCCAGTTTGCATCAGTTCTACCGGAAGAGGGCCAGAAGGCTCTGCGGGGCCTGGTTAGCCTGGGCTAACATGGAGACTGCCACCTGCTGCAGGATGGTGTACTTGGAGGCGTTCATCTGTTCTTCAGCCATGTTGGCGTTCATGATGCGGCTATAGGAACCTTCGATGTTGACCTGGGCGTTGGCGACCTGTTCGGCCTTGTAGCTCAAGCGGGCCATCAGCGAACCAAGGCCAGCCAAACTGGCGTTCACGGTGTTCATAGCAGTATTGACCGTGGTCATATATGTAGACGCTTTAGATGCGCTAGAGACATCCACACTGTAATTGTTTTTCGCGGCGAACGAGAAGGTCGACGTGCCTGCAGCGGGAGCTGCAGCAAAACCCAACGTTACACCTTTGCCAGTGTTATAAGCTTGTCCAAAACTGGCATAAGCGGTGTTAGCAGATGCATTAGGACTAGTATTGATACCATCGCTATCGATCGCAACTGCTTCACCTGAACCGTTTGTCACAGCGAATTTCACTTTATTTTGTGCGACATAATCCAAGGATATATTTTGTGCCGAAGGAACCAAAGCCGTCCAGAGTGCATCGGTTGAGGTAGCATCGGTGGCACCTGTGGCAAAAAGACTAACCCCAAACGTGGTATCAGTCACGGAAGCACCATCAGCGACGGTCATGACTGCATTTGAACCAGTGCCGATTTTATAGGTCAGAATATTACCAGCGGCAGTATAGCTAACCAAGGTAATATCTTTCTGGCCGCTTGTCCATTCAGAAGCTGTTGCAGTACCAACAACCGCGGCAATAGAAAGACCTGGTAAACTCGTTAGTTCAGTAACTTTCCCAGTAGTAGCAGAAGCAGCGGCCGCCGAGATAGTAACATTATAGGTGCCGGTGCTAAGCTTAGAAAATCCGCTGTTTACAGTAGTAGTTCCCACAGTTGTTGAGCCAGAAGCCAAAACCGCTGTATCAGCTGCCACATTGGTTGAAATACCCAGGGTAGTGGGGTCAAACTTCGAGGTCATTGTGAAGGTGGTGTATTCACCATCATCCACGCCAGTCTGGAAGCGTTTGTTGACCGTGCCATCCAAAAGCGCGGTGCTGTTCCACTTGGTTTCCGACACCATCGAGTCAATCTGCTCGGCAAAAGCCGAGAGCTGCGTGGCAATGGCATCGCGCTCTGAAGAACCCAGGGTATCAGAGGCAGCCTGCTCAGCCTTGTTGCGCATGATGACCAGGATATCGTTCATCTTGCTCAAACCGGATTCGGTCACAGCCAGCATGTTCGAGGCATCACCGATATTGTCGAGCGCGACTTTCATGCCTTCCGAACGGGCTAACATCTTGGTGGCGATGGTCAGGCCGGCCGGGTCATCGGCGGCGCTGTTGATGCGCTTGCCGGTCGAGAGGCGGGTCTGGTGCATGGCCAGCTTGGCATTGATATTGTTGAGGGAATTGAGGGCGTTAAGAGCGCCGATGTTGCTTGCGATTCGAGTTACATCTACAGCTGCCATTTCAAACCTCCATGTTTGAAAATCATCCGGGGATCCTTCCCCTTCTTTGAGTGTATTCAGGTTTTTTCAGATCGCTGAAGAAACCGCCGTTCATTTTTCATTACTTTCAGCCTGGCGAACGTTTTAGTTTATCTGTTTTGGTCTCGCCTCCGAAATTTTTGTGTTGTTTTTTCTTACACCTATATCTTCGGCAGGTCAGCCTTTTACTTGAGGGCCAGGAAGGCAATCTGCATAAATAATGCGTAAATTGTCTTTGCAGGCTTGCAAGGAGTCTGAGAGGCGTTAGCGATGTTTGCGCTTCTCAGACTGTGAGTCTCCAGCCTGCGCGATCAGAGCCAGCACTTCTTCACTTTGCGGCGCCAACTCTCGAGCCTGGGCCAGCGTCTGGCGTGCTCCAGCTTTATTTCCTTTGCATAGCATGGTCCGGGCAAGTTCAAGGAGTGGGCTAACTTCGCCAGGCTGGCACTTCACCCCTGCCTGCCACAAGCGCACGGCACCCGCGAAATCTTTCTTTTCCAACAGGTAGTCAGCCATTTGCTTGACCAGAATAACACCCAGCTTATCTGGCAGTTCACCCACCATGGCAGAAAGCTCCACCACCGGTATACCTATCTTTAGAGCCTCATCAAAACGTCCCTGCCCAATCATGGCTTCAGTCATGAATCCCAGAATCGTCAGGTCGTGAGGTGCCATACCCAGCAACAAATGGCAGGTTTTCTCTGCCATCTCGAAGTTTCTTACCCGTAAAAAGTAAAAAGCCATCCCAAATAGACTAGAATAACTGTTTGGGGCAATCTCCCAGGCACGAGACAATAACTTCCAAGCAGCAGGGTTGTCACCTAAATCAAGCAAAATTTCTGAGAGTGCTATATAGAGGAGGATATTTTGAGGCTCTAATTGCAGTCGGAGAAAAGTCAAGCGCTTGACCTCATCAAACTCTTTGCGATCGAGTGCCGACCGAGTTTGATTTTTAAGTTCCTCACAGTAAGAAAACTCCGCCCGAGAGCTGCACACTTCGCGCGGTGGAATTATGCCTATCGGTTCCGGGCGCAGGGCATGCGCCAGGATAGACATTTTTTCACGCAGGCTATCCGCCCGAGACACACCGAGTTGACCAAGAGAATCAAGGCCTTCTTTTTGAAAGAACGCCTCCAGATTTTGAAAAATACAAGTGTCTGAATAGGTCGACATCGAATTAATTACCTCGAATCGCCCGCGTGGCCAGGCTGAACCACTATCACCGCGGCCTCTGAGCATCTTCAGGTCAATCTCGCGCTCAGAACGGCAGTAATAATGGTTTAACTGGATCTTTTCCGCGTGATTTGGAAAACGCTGGGCATCGACCCGCAGAAAACCTTCATTAACACACCAGGATGTTTCTTTATAGACACAATCATGCGGGGTATTTGGCATCAGCACCAACCGAGGCTGAACGATACTTTTTACCAATTGATTTTCTTTAAAAGTGGCGTGGGTTCGTCTGGTATAGGCTGCGATCTGCCCAATTGCTGGGCGCGCTTTAAAGCCATTGGAACCAAAAAACAGCGAACTGACCGCCAGACCGCCATGAGCTTCGTACGCCTTCAGCACTTCTTTCAAGTCCAAGGTAGTCTTTGGCACCAGGAATTCATCCGTATCGATAAAACCCAGCCAGAAGGTCTGATCGCCAAAAGTCTGAAGGCAGTGATCATAAGCGGATAACTGCATGGCATTGCCTGGGATATCGACCACCACAACCCAGCCGCGCTCGATATAGTCGCACAGACTCACGCGCAGGCTGACCTTACTCTCATTATCGTAGATATAAAATCGCTCGACGCCCATTAGAATATGGTAATCTAACCACTCCGGCAGGTAATCGTTTTCGTCTTTGCAAATCAGGCATAGGCTCAGATAATCCATGGAAAACTTATTGACTCCTTTTTGACTGACAAACGATGGACGAAATAGGACGGGTAACAACGCCAAACTGCTTAAGCAAGGTCAACACTTCATCGTTTTCCGGAGCCAGTTCACTGGCCTCAAGCAGCCGTTGACGCGCCCTAGGTTTATCACCAGCAAGCAGCAGCACCCTAGTGAGTTCAAGCAGCGCTCTGACATCCCCAGGCTGACACTGTACCCCGGCATCCCAGAGGCGCGAGGCCTTTGCGTAGTCTTTCTTTGTCAACATATAATCAGCCATCACCTTAACCAGAAAGACACCCATGCGATCGGGAAGTTCTCCCAGCATGGCAGAAAGCTCAACCACGGGAACACCCACGGTAAGAGCTTCTTCAAAGCGTCCCTGGCCGATCAAACTATGGGTTAGCATTCCCAACGCAACCAGATCGTGAGGCGCCAGATCCAGTATTAGACGGCAG
The DNA here is from genome assembly GCA_026390035.1 of Chloroflexota bacterium. GTDB lineage: Bacteria > Chloroflexota > Anaerolineae > Anaerolineales > Villigracilaceae > UBA5195. Next base: position 29,654 of record JAPLGT010000090.1, on the reverse strand, counting down.
GTTTTCTCAGCCATACTGAAATTTCCAACACTGAGAAAAAAAAATGCCATGCCTCCTAAAATAGCATAATTATTATTTGGAGAAAGCTTCCAGGCCTGACTCAAAGCCTGCCAGGCCGCACCTGGATCGCCCAAGTCAAGTAAATTAACCGAGAGCGCGGTATAAAGAATAATATTTTGCGGCAGCATTTTCAGCCGAAGCAATATCAATCGCTTAACCTCATCAAATTCTTTGCGATTTTCTGCCGCCTGGGTTTGAACTTTGAGATCTACCATGCCGATAATTTCAGCCCGAAAGCTCAACGCATCGCGCAGAGGGTAAATTTCCATAGGCGCCTGGCACCGAGCAAGCGCCAGACCAGCCATCTTTTCAACCAAGACCGCTACCACCAGTCCATGAGAATCACCATCTGCCTTCTGAAAGAAGGCTTCCAAGTTTTGAAGGATACTGGTGTCATTATATGTCGCCAATCGGTTGACCACATCGAAGCGGCTGCGCGGCCAAGTTGAAGATTGTGAGGGTCGACCCCGCACCATCTTAAGGTTAATCTCGTCCTCCGAACGGCAAAAATAGTGATTGAGCTGGATCTTTTCCGTATGGTGTGGAAAACGCTGGTCATCCACCCTTAGCAAATCTTCATTAACACACCAGGCATTTTCTTTATAAGTGAAATCATGCGGTGTATTCGGCATCAGCGTTAAAGCTGGCTGGACAATACTTTTTACCAGTCCGTTTTCCTTAAATGTCTTATGAGTGCGTCGGGTATAACCTGCAATCTGACCAACCGCCGGGCGGGTTTTGTGACCGTTTGAGCCGAAAAACAACGAACTGACTGCCAGACCACCATAGGCTTCATAATCTTTTAAGAGTTCCTTTAGATCCATTGCAATCTTTGGCACCAGGAATTCATCCGTATCAATGAAACCCATCCAGAATGTGTTGGGGCCAAAGGTTTGCAGGCAGTGGTCGTAGGCATACAATTGCATGGCTTTACCGGGAATATCCAGCACTACAACCCAACCACGCTTGATATAATCGCCCAAACTCTCGCGTAAACTGACCTGGCTTTCATTATCATAGATATAAAAACGATCGACACCCATCAGAATATGGTAATCCAACCACTCCGGCAGGTAATCGTTCTCGTCTTTGCAGATTAGGCACAAACTTAAATAGTCCATGAAAATCAATGTCTCTTTTTTGTGGAACAGGAAATGGACAAAGGATGAATAGAGACCGGGGACGGGGGACGGATAACGGGGTCGAGCCGCTTGATCTGAGCCAAGACAATTTCGTTTTGCGATGAAAGAACCCTGGCCTGTTCCAACCGCTGGAACGCGCCGGTTTGATCTCCAGCGAGGATCAGGCACGCTGTAAGTTCAAGTAGCAGATCCAGATCCTCTTTTTGGTTTTCCAGTCTGGCTTCCCACAGGCGCAGTGCGCCGCTGAAGTCGTTTTTTTCAAGCAAAGAATCGGCCATCAGTTTCACCAGGTGGGCAGCCATGCCTTTCGGCAGCTCTCCCAGGGCATCGTCCACTTCAAGCAGAGGCAGCCCCACTTTAAGCGCCTCTGCGCCGCGTCCCAGACCCAGCATAGCTTCGGTCAGGTAGCCCAAGATCATCAGGTTGTGCGGTGCCATTTCAAGCAATTGGCAGCAGGTTTTTTCGGCCATCGAGTAGTTTTTTACTTGCAGAAAGAAATAAGCCATGCCCATCAAGACCGGGTAGCTGTTGGGGGCCAGCGTCCAAACCTGGGAAAGCGCCCCCCAGGCTGCCTGCGGGTTGCCCAGCCGCAGATGATTTACCGACAGGTCAACCAGCAGGCTGATTTTTTCGGGCGTTAGCTGAAGCCGAAGCATAACAAGGCGAATGGCTTCCTGGTAATCCTCCCGTTCGACAGCTGCCAGGGTTTGTGCTTTGAGTTCTGCCGCACGGGTAATCCGGGGCTGGCACTCGGCTTCGTGGAACGGGAAAAATCCGATGGCTGGAGGAAAGCGCTGCATCACTAGGGCTGCCATCTTATCCAGCAGCCCAGCCTGTTCGGGGGTATTGACAAGGCCGGAAATATCCATCCCTGCTTGAACAATCACTTGCTCAAGCTTTTTCAAAATAGTGACGTCTTCAAAGGTCGACTGACGGTTAACCACATCAAAGCGCTCCCGCGGCCAGGTACCACTTATATGGTCAGCCCAACCGCGCACCAGCTTCAGGTCGATCTCACTTTGGGAGCGACAATAGTAATGGTTAAGTTGGATCTTTTCCGTGTGACAGGGGAATTTCATCCCATCCACCAGCAGCATATCCTCATTCACACACCAATTGTTTTCTCGAAACGCAAAATCGTGCGGGGAGATTGGCATCAACACCCGTTTCGGTTGAACGATGCTTTTGATCAGGACATTTCCCTGAAAGGTTTCATGAGTGCGATGGGTATAGGCTGCGATCTGCCCGGCCTGTGGGCGCGTTTGATGGCCGTTCGACCCAAAGAAAAGCGAACTGACTGCCAGCCCGCCGTAGGATTCGTATCCCTTAAGCAGCTCCTTCAGATCCAGGGTGGTCTTCGGCACTAAGAATTCATCCGTATCGATAAAACCCAGCCAGAAGGTCTGCGAACCAAAGATTTGCAGGCAGTGGTCATAGGCATGCAGCTGCATGGCTTTGCCGGGAATATCAACTACCGCGACCCAACCGCGCTCGATATAATTCTTTAGTGTCTCACGCAGGCTGACCTGACTTTCGTTGTCGTATATGTAAAAACGATCGACACCCATCAGAATGTGGTAATCCAACCACTCTGGCAGGGTTTCGTTTTCGTCTTTGCAAATCAAGCACAGGCTCAGATAGTCCATCACCAATTTATCGTTTTAAAAACTGGATCCAATCTCTGGCGACAACATTCCAATCATAATACTTTGCAGCGGCCAGGTTTTGAAGCGCTTTTCTTGTATACAGGTTATTATCTTTAAACATCCGGACGACTTCAATCATCCATTGGTTGAGCCAGCCGTCGACGATGGGCACGAGCGGGTTCTGCCAGGCAATTTCAGGCATCCCACCAAGGACGGTGCTGACCACAACGCAACCAGCCGCCATGGCTTCCATGGCAGTTATGGAGCAATTCTCAGGAAAAATACTGGGATAAGCCAAGACCCGGCATTGCTGGGCTACATTCCGCAAGTCAGCCTGGCCTAAAGATCCATGATACTGGATGCCTGGTAAGCTTTTTGCTTTTTCGTAAAGAGGGCCATATTGGGCATCTAATTTCCCTTCTGGATCGTAAACTTTCATCGAACTGCAAATATGCAATTGCGCTTCAGGAACGGCTTGAAGGATATGCGGCCAGGCCATTAGCAACAACTCCAGGCCTCGAAACGGAGTCGATGAATAATAGGCCCAGGGTTTGCGCGCTGCCAGCCTTTCGGGATGCGGCTTGAAGCGTTGCAATGGAACACCGTTGATGGTCATTATTATCTTATTCAAAGGTACGTTCAGAGTTGAAATCCAGCGCTGGGCGACATACTGGGATAGCAGGATAACCCCATCCAAGCGATCATAAATTGGCTTTGCGATCTCTGGGTCTTCCAACGGTTTAACAATCGGCTGGTTGCTGTCATCATGACACCAAAGATAATTGCGCTTTCCCGGGTAAATCCCATTATGAAACACATGCCATGAACGCAAAGCAATAAAAACATCACAATGGTGTTGTGAAAGCTGATCAGCATCGGTAATGATCTGGACGTTTTCTCCAAGCCGCTTTAGCGCTTGCGCCAACCTGAGTGCCGCAGTTTCGCTGCCACCCACTGGGTGGGTTTCAGGCCATTCCAGGTCCTGCAATACGTTTCCATGTGAAGATGATATAAACATCGTGATATTCATTTTGTTCATGATCCTGATGATCTAGATGGCCGGGCTACGTGCATCCTGTCTCATCTTTACTTGTCAGATTGCTTGACGATCGACATACCGATGAGCGAACTGAGTCATACAAATAGTATGTAGTTTACGTTTTGATAATACCTATTCGGGCAAGCGCCAACTCACAGGTGTCAGCGATGTTGATGACTGGTTCAAAGCCGCTGACATTTATGTCAATCTCTCTTGGGGCGCAAAGTATGTTCACGGCGGGATACAGATCTTCCCAAACATTATCTGTATTATGAAAGAAATTATTCGGGTTGTAATAGTTGGAAATATGCCACCAACAATTGTAGCCCGACTCAAAAAGCATCGGGAAAAATTCTGAGGAACCGTTATACTCGACAAATAAAAATGGCCGACAATTCCGGATGGTTTTTTCAGCTCCGTTCAGTACTTTGAGTTCCATACCTTCAACATCGATCTTGATCAGGTTGCAACGTTTCAAGTCCAGGGCGTCCAGCGGCAGCACTTTTACCAGTTCTCCAGCAGAATGGCCTTCAAGTTTTAGATTACCAAAATTCTGCGCAATAAGTGGATTAAGCACTGGAATGAGTGTTTCACCAGGCCGGTCGCCTGCCCCGGCTTGAATGGGGAGCACATTCACCAGGCCATTCAAGGCAAGGTTGGCGCATAAAAATTCATATGTGATCCGTTGCGGCTCAAAGGCACATACCATCCCAGATTCTACTTTTTTTGAAAAGAAAACAGTATGAGTACCGATATTGGCGCCCACATCTATGACCACGTCGTCGCTTTTCAAAATTTGGCCCAAACAAGCCAGCTCGGTGTCGCACCATTCGCCATAGATATCCATCGAGCGGCCTACATACAGGTCATTTAAGTTGTACATGAACAGGCCATGGCGGCACTGTTTTATAGAAACATAGCCATTCACCAGGAGTCGTGTGGGGGGGGGCGTTCCCGATTGGGTAGTAGGTTGATTAGATCTGCGTTTGCTCATAGGTTTCCCTTCTCGATTCATCCACATTTTTTAAAGACATCATTATCGCAGTATAACAACCTATGCCGAAATTAATAATAAAAATACTATAAAAAATATGAGGCCCTAATTTATGGTCTTTTTACAGCAAAAACAGAGAATACTGATTATGATAAGATAAGGAGCCCCTGACAACAAGCCCTTTTCTTGTATCACTTATATTTGAATCTCTTGGGATCATCGTTATGGCCAAACCCACTCGGCATCGCAATCCAGACAGTTCAATCTCTAAAAAAAACACGGCAGATCGCAAAACCGGTCAGATGCCGATCAACTTAGACCAGACAGACGGGATAGGAACCAACCTCCGAGTTGACCAAACGGGTGTTGGTTTTGTAACTCAGGATACGATTAACCTGGCTCCAAGTGATATTATTATCATGAATACGGACGATAAACTACCATCACAACCAGGGAATAGTATGATTCCTGCCCGGCATGGTTGTGTCCAATCCTTCTTAGAAGACCGGTCTGAACTGGTTAGCATTGTCGTCCAGGCCTACAACCGGCTGGATAAAACAAAATATTGCATCGAGTGTATTTTAAAATACACTTCTGGTATCGATTATGAACTTATCCTGGTAGACAATGGCTCAACCGACGGAACACTGGATTATTTCAAATCAATTGATGTGCCTCAGAAAAAAATCATCCGGGTAACGAAAAACATTGGTAGCTACGTACCCAATCTTCTGAACCACTTGTCGGGCAGATACTTTGTGTTTTTACCAAATGATGTATATGTCACACAAAACTGGTTGTCGAATCTTCTGAACTGCTTAACCAGTGATCCGGCCATCGGGTTAGCGATCTCATCCTATTCCAATGCAGGGAACAGTCACAAATGGGGAGTCCCGGTCACTTTCAGCAATTTCGAAGAATATCAGGAGAAAGCCGCCAGGCATAACGTCTCTGATCCACGCTTATGGCACGAAAGATTTTTTGCAATTTATTTGGCCATAGTGGTAAAAAAGGAAGTTGTAGATATAACAGGATGGCTCGATTACGGCTTCTTCCATGATCACACAGATTTTGATATTTATTATCGCATCCGGCGCGCAGGCTATAAAGTCATGCTGTGTAAAGACACCCTGGTCCATCATGATCATGACCAGTTCAGGCAAAATAACCCCGAAGAATTAGAACGTTACCGCAATGCAGGTAACGCCGATAGAGCGGAATTCAATAACAAGTATTATGGCCTGGATTCCTGGAATGATGGTAGTAATTATGAAACGGGAATGATCGCGCTGGTCAACCCACAAGAACACAAAGAATGCAAAGAAATGGAAATACTCGGCATCGATGTCCGCTGTGGTACCCCCATCTTGGAGTTGAAAAACAAACTCAGAGAAGCCCAGGTTTTCGATGCCCGGCTTTCAGCGTTTTCCACTGATCCAAAATATTGGTTGGATTTAAAAACAATCTGCACCGGAGCGGTAATTGTCGACCGGATTGAGTTCCTGAATGAGCATTTTACGGACGAGCGCTTTGATTATATAGTTTTGGGCAAAACCATTAATTCCTATCAAAATCCATTCAAACTGCTTCAGCAGCTGCTCAAACGCTTGAAAAGCAATGGACATCTGCTGCTTAAATTACACAATACCTTCGACATACTATCCCTTTTCAAAACTTTGGGAGCCAATATTCAGATTGAGCATAGCGATGATGTATACCAGTTGAGCATCGACGAATTGATCGATCAAATCAAAAATACGGGTTTCATCTATAAAAAGATAACGGTTGAAAATTGGCCTTTGGAAGAAAATAATCTCCAATTTTTACGGAATGCCATAAAGACCACAGGTTTTAATCCGAACCCCGATGAAGTTTTTGCGCGGGCAGTAGTGCAAGATTTTGTCATCGATATTGCCAGAGAATAATCATCTCGGGGAAGTTAGATTCGTTTTTTTTTGTAAAAAAAATTCGTAATCGTTCAGGGGGTGTGCCCCGGATGATTCTGAGTAATCTCTGATGAAACGCTAAAGAAACATCGACAAAATTGATGCATACTTGACCTATGCCACCGATTGATGAAATACTACCCGCAAACTTGCTTGAAGCGTTGCCAGTGTCTGCTGAAGATTGGGAACAAACGCCCAAATCAGTGCAGGCGCTGGTCGTTGGGTTATTGACCCGGCTACAGGCGCTGGAAATAGATGTGTCTCGTTTGCGCGAACAGGTCAATCGGATCTCAGGCAACTCATCACAACCGCCATCCAGTGATAACCCAGGCGTTGTCAAACCGCCCAAAAAGAAGCAACACAGCGGACGAAACCGCGGTGGGCAAGCGGGTCATCCGGGAACAAACCGGAAGCTGGTAGCCGCGGAAGAACTTAAGGCTGCGCATGATATCAAGCCAGCTACCTGCCGCTGCTGCGGAGAGAATTTGAGCGGAGAAGACTCTCACCTATATCGTCATCAGGTGGCGGAAGTTCCGCCTGTCAAAATAGAAGTGACAGAATATCGGTTACATACCTTGAATTGTGCCACGTGCAGAACTGCGACGCGCGCCAAGTTGCCTGAAGGAGTTCCACAAGGCGGTTTTGGTCCACGTTTTCAGTCGATGGTGAGCATCCTGAGCGGGAAATTACTACGACAAGGGAGCAGCTGTTCTCATTGTGCTACCGCCGGTACCTGCCGCAATATTCTCAAGCGAGAAGTTGCGCTGTGGACATTTGTAGATGTTGATGGTGTTGAGCCTACAAATAATCACGCCGAGCAAAAAATTCGGCCGGGTGTACTTTGGCGCAATGGAAGCTTTGGTACCCAAAGCGAGGCTGGCAGTCGTTTTATCGAGCGTATCATGACAGTCGTCAGTACTTTGAAGCAGCAAAAACGCAATTTGCTCGATTATTTGACGAGGCTTGTGAAGCAGTCAATTATGGGCACCCCGCGCCTTCTCTTTTGCCTACATCAACTTTCTGATGGAGTAGCTATGTTTCACCCCGTGAACGAGTACAAAAATTCTACTTTTGCTGAGTTGGTTCTAAAACTAGTCAAAGAATATTATCAAAAACATGAAGCAATAGATTATTCGATACCTTCGCTTGCAACGCAGATTCCAGCATACAAAGTCACAAGCCTCATGGCTCAAATACGGAGCGAATTTTGCTTTGAATAGCTTTTATATGGGTAAGGTCTTATGCCATGACAGGCTGCTAGTGGAAACTGTCCCATAGATGCAGCACTATGGCTTGCAGACCAACCCAGGAGAATCTAACCTTGGCAACCAAGAATAATAACAGTAAACAACATATTACAATTCTAGGAGCAGGACTGGCAGGGCTATCCGCAAGCCAACGTCTAACACGCTCAGGGTATCAAGTGAATGTTTATGAGAAGAACTCGCATACTGGTGGGCATGCCGCTTCTCACAAGGTATCAGGTTTTACATTTGATGAAGGAATCCATGTATCTTTTACCAAACGCCCAGATATTCAGCAACTTTTAGCAGCAGGAGTTGGGGGTAAATTTTTCGAATACGATGCTTTGCCCACCAACTACTGGTATGGAACATGGGCAAATCACCCACTGCAGTCAAATTTATATGGTTTGCCAGTAGATGTGGTGGAAAAGTGCCTAATAGATTTTGTCAAAGCCCGCGAAGAGAATATTTATGAAATTCGCACTTATGCAGATTGGTGTTATCACAACCTAGGAAAAACCTTCAGCGAAGAATTTATTTTCCGCTATACTAAAAAATATTGGACAACTGAAGCTTACCAAATGTCTGCTGACTGGGTAAGTCTTCGAGTATTCGTCCCCACTCTAGAAGAGATGATTCATGGTGCACTCATGATTAATGAGACAAATCACCATTACATCACCCAGTTCCGCTATCCACACCAGGAAGGATTCTCGGCGTATGTTAATGCTGTGTCTGCTGGACAAAATGTGCAGTTTAACCGCCATCTGACAGAAATCGATTTAAAAAGACGAGAACTGACTTTCGCAACAGGTGAAAAGACCTATTATGAGATACTGGTTTCATCTCTGCCTTTACCCGAATTGATTAGCCTAGTGAAAGATGCTCCGTCACCAATAAAGGAAGCAGCCAGCAAGCTATCTTGTACATCCTTGACCCTCGTCAATGTAGGAGTGAAACGCAATTATAGTTTTCCAAATGCACATTGGGGATATTTTTACGATGACAATATCATCTTTCCTCGCGCCAGTTTTCCACATCGTCTTTCTCCGAACAATGTTCCAGATGGTTGCGGCAGTGTGCAAGTTGAAATTTACCATTCAAAGTATCGTCCCCTCATAACAAAAGATGTATTAAATCGAGCGATCGAAGATATGGTTTCCACGGGTCTATTACTCAAAGATGACCAGATCATTCTCACTCAGGAACGGTATATCCCTTATGCTAATATCGTGTTTGATGCTGAGAGAAGCGCCAATTTGGCAGCGGTTCGCCAATACCTGAATGACCAAGGAATTCTGTGTTGTGGGCGATTTGGCGAATGGGAATATTTCTGGAGTGATGAAAGCATTCTAAGCGGCTGGCGAGTTGCAGAATATATTAGTCACCGGCAATAAAATCAGACAACTTCTGGATTGCTTGCTCTTTCGAAAGACCCACAAATGGAAGCCCAACCGATCGCATTAATTCATTCCTGCGATACGGAATTTCCCCGATAAGCGGCTTAAACGTAGGGTAGTATTGCTTAATAAGCATTAAAACTTCTTTAAGTTTTATTTCTACCCCAGTACAGCTATTAAAGATCCGGCCTAACCCATAAGACTTGGCAGTGATATTTAGCAAATCCTGCACCACTTTATCGACACTGACCCAATCTCTGGTCTGCTCTCCCGCTGTGGTGGGAAAGTCTCGTCCCGCAAAAGCTGCATCTAATGCCATCTGTAAGAAGCTATGCTGGCTCTGCCCTGGTCCATAAATAAGAAAAGGTCGCACGACAACTGCCGGGATACCTTCCGATGCAACTTTAGCTAAAACCAATCTGGATGCAGCCAGCTTCGACACCCCGTAAGCCGAGTTGGGTGTCTCGTGCACCATCTCGGAATGGGGACATGGAGCATTTCCATATTCCGCGTTGCTCCCAACATAAACAAAATTGCGAAGGTCATTCATTGAAACAGCGTCAAGCAAATTAAGTGTTGCATCAACATGAATATGTAATTGTTCCTGGTATACCCCCGGACGGATAGTTTGATCAATTTTACCTGCCAAATGGAATACATATTCAAAACGATGATCTCGGCCAAACTGCAAAACGCATTCGCGATCATTCAAATCCATAGTCACATATTTGCCCCCCATGCTCTCCAATGATTTTTGTGGATAGATGTCGGTAAGCACCAAATTCGCAACCCCAACACCCTTCAACGCATCTATTAAATGGCGTCCAACAAATCCCATCGCGCCCGTAACGAGAATACTTCGCCCAATAAATTCCTGCACCGGAAATGCCGCATCTACCTGAGAGATCATCGGTGCTTTAAACTCCAATCATACTCGATAAAATTGTTATTGGGGTCCATACGCATTATCTCATCCGGATCGTGCGGCATTGTAGCGCAGTTAGCCACAATCGCTGGCGTTGCGCCTACTCCCTTTAATCCATTCCATATTCCAGGAGGAATCTTGACCAAGGCGTAATTTGCTTCACCCAGGTACAGTTCCATTAATTCTTTTCTAGTAGGTGAGGTAGGACGATCATCATACAGTACCAACTTAATTGTTCCAGATACGACAGCATAATTGAGCGTCATCACTTTATGTAAATGCCATCCTTTAATAACACCGGGGAACACAACCGAAAAGTAAATCTCCCCGAAGTGTACAAAATGTGGATCATCTTCACGCAACATGTGCATGATCTTGCCACGCTCGTCAGGGATTTGCCTCAAAGTATGAATTAAAACGCCGTCAATCATTCAGAAAACCGTCCTCTTTTGTTTTTTTTGGGTTCCACTTCGCGCAATTAAAAAATTTCAGCCGATGAAGAGACGACCCTGGTCACGGCGCGATCAAGAGTATGTTACCCGCTCCCCGCGCATGAAGTGCTCAAATGTTGAACCGATAGCATCGAGACGGGTGTCATCGATACCTGGATATACTCCAATAAAAAACGTTCGCTGCATGATAATATCGGTGTTGGTCAGATCACCAACCACGCGCTTCTCGATATCTGTGAAGGCCGGCTGGCGCAGAAGATTGCCGCTGAAGAGATTGCGTGTCTCAATTCGATGGGCTTCCAGGAATCGGGTTAGATCGTTGCGCGAAAAACCAGCATCATCTCGAATCGTGATCACAAAACCAAACCACGAAGGGTCTGAATTAGGCGTCGCAAAAGGTAAAAGCAACCTGTCTTGGTAGGGCTCAAGCATAGCATAAAGGCTCTGGAAGTTGGTCTTACGCCGCGCAATAAAACCTTCGAGCTTGTCCAGTTGTGCGCTACCGATGGCAGCCTGCATATCGGTTACCTTCAGGTTATAGCCGATATGACTATATACGTATTTATGATCGTACGCGTAAGGCAACTCGCCAAACTGTTGGCTGAACCGTTTTCCACAGGTATTATTTTTGCCACCGGCGCAAAAACAGTCACGGCCCCAATCGCGCATCGAGCGGGCAATGCATCCCAAGAGGTCATCGTCTGTAAGTACACAACCGCCCTCGCCCATGGTTATGTGGTGCGCCGGGTAGAACGAAACGGTGGAAAGGTGGCCGAATGTTCCAGTGAGTTGACCATGATAGCGCGAGCCGAGTGCGTCACAGTTGTCTTCCACTACCCACAAATCATGTTCATGGGCCAAACGCATGACAGTATCCAGATCAAACGGTACTCCCATTGTATGCGCCATGACGATGGCGCGCGTTTTCGGACCGATAGCTTCTTCAATTCGCACAGGGATGGCAGTGTAATCGCCAAGATTCACGTCGACGAATACCGGGATAAGACCATATTGTATGAGCGGAGCAACTGTTGTAGGGAAACCAGCCGCAACTGTGACAACCTCGTCACCAGGCCGCAAACGCCGCTCACCCAGCTTAGGCGATGTCAACGTTGAAACCGCCACCAAGTTGGCAGACGAACCCGAATTGACCAGTAGCGCGTTGGAAAGGCCAAAATTTTCGGCAAAGTTTGTTTCGAATTGGTCCGAGTAGCGGCTGGCAGTTAGGAAGAAATCGAGCGACGCATCCACCAGATTGCCAATTTCGTGTTTGTCAAAGACGCGCCCGGCATAATGGATCGCAGTCTTGCCCGGTTTAAATGTTTCCGCGCCGTGCTGGAAGTGGGTAAACGCCGGAATTTCCGACAAGATCAATTTCCGAAAAATTCTACCCATCGTTTTTGAGGTTAGTTGCGCCAAAGGTTTAAGCACAATACATGCATGCAATAGCAAAGTTTTATCCAGTCGGATAAAACTTTTAAATGGCAGTACCACGCCCTCAAAATGGGCAGGTTCAAGTGCGAATGCAGCTTCCAGATCGTTTGGCACAGAGATGGTGATGAACGCAAAGCGAACGTCGCCATTTTCATCCGGTTCGGACAAGGCCAGCGCTGGTCTGGCTTTTTTCGTCGAGAGATCATCAAACGGAAAGGGCAGCTTGTAAATGCCGCCGGCGTGAATCTCAAAGGTCATTCCAAACATCCTCTGCCTGCTCAGACAGCACCTTCTTCGCAAAGCCGGATAGCTCTTCCACCTGCATAAACGCGCGCGTCTCGGTCACGAGCGTCGCGTCGCGCGGCAAAACAATGATATCAACATCCATTCCGCTAAATTCGGGTAAATACAGTACCAACTTACCATCCAGCGTGACATGTTCGGTTTTTCGGATTGTCTGAATCATTTTGCCTCCACTTGCTGAGCGAAAAAGTCAGCGTACCATGCAATCGTCTTTTGCAGTCCGTCATCTAAATTAAAGAACGATGACCAGCCCAACATCTGTCTTGCTTTTGCCGCACTCAGATATTGATGCCGAATCTCGTTGCTCGCTTCGTTCCGAACATCTAACGGCAAATCTGAGTTCATAAGTTTTTGAATATTCTGCACCAATTCTAGCACGGTGATTTGGAGTTCGTTAGAAAAATTGAATGCCTCACCTCGCAGTTCGGGCCGCGCCGCCAACTGTTCTGCCAGGAACATATAAGCCGCTGCGCCATCCTCCACATAAAAATAATCGCGGATATATTCACCGTCTGAACGGATCAGCGGTCTTTGGCCGCGTAGAAGGGAGCGAATGGTGCCCGGAATAATGCGATTCCAATTCAGGTCACCGCCGCCATAAAAGTTGCCGCAGCGTGTGGTGACGACTGGCAGGCCATAGGTAACGGCATACGTATGGGCGATCAAGTCAGCGCAGGATTTGCTGACATCGTAAGGGTGCTGTCCCTGCAGTGGCATGCTTTCATCATACGGCAGCTGCTCCTGATCGCCATAAGCCTTATCAGACGAAGCCACCAGCACCTGTTTAACCCTGGGGCTGCGGCGGCAGGCTTCCAAAAGCCGCCAGGTGCCGCCAATATTGGTTTCGAAGGTTGAGAGCGGGTTGCGGTTGGCAATGGTCACGATGGTCTGGGCCGCCAGGTGCATGACCGTATCAATTTCATACTCGCCCAGAATTCGTTCCAAAAGATCCTGATCGTTCAAATCACCACGCACAACCTTGACTTGATCGATCAGGTGAGTGCGCACCATTTCACTTTGCGGGACCCAATCGCGCACCAGGCAAGTTACATCGGCACCAGCCTGAACCAGGCTTTTTACAAGCCAACTTCCCAAGAGCCCGGTCGCACCGGTTACGAACACAGGGCGATCTGACCAAAAATTGGATTTCAATCCCATTTTTTCCACGGGGCCTGTTTTTCCTGCCATAATTTTTCAAGATAACGTTTTTCGCGAATATTATCCATGCACTGCCAGAAATGGTCATGCTTATAGGCCGCCAACTGCTGCTCCGATGCCAGGCGATCCAGGACGTGCTGCTCCAAGTTGGATTGATCGCCAGAAATGTAATTCAAAACGGCCGGCTCCATGAGCATGAAACCGCCATTAATCCAGCCTTCTCCAATTTGAGGTTTCTCAACAAAGTCAGAGACCAAATCCCCATCGAATAAAATGCCGCCAAAGCGTGCGGGTGGGCGAACGGCGGTGATGGTGGCCAAACGTTTTTGGGTACGATGAAAACGCTCCAGTTTGTGCAGGTTGACATCACTGAGCCCGTCGCCATAGGTCAGCATAAAAGGCTCATCCTTCAACCAGGGTTCGAGACGCTTGAGCCGGCCGCCCGTGTTAGTCTCAAGACCCGTTTCGATTAAATTAACCACCCAATCTTCACAATCATCTTTTAATTTTTTGACCTTGCCCCTGGCCAGGTCAATCGATATATCTCCACTGATCATGAAATAATTAGTAAAAAAATGCTTGATCACGTCGCCTTTGTAGCCCAGTGCGATATAAAATTCCTTAAATCCATAACTGGCATAATACTTCATGATATGCCACAGGATCGGCTTGCCCCCAATTTCTACCATCGGCTTGGGAACAAGATCTGTTTCCTCGGCCAACCGGGTACCGAGGCCTCCGGCCAGGATAACGACTTTCATTATAGTTTTCCCTTTTCGATTTGATTAAATTTCTTTAAAGAATTCACAATCGCAGTATACCCATACTTGCCCGTTTTTATAATAAAAATACTATAAAAAAATCTCGATAGTACCATCAACCTTTTTACAACAAAATAATTGCTCTCATCAGATTAGGGGGAGACAATCAAACAGCGCTATTCCGTGCGTCAACTTTAACCCTACTTGCTGCACCACGCGAGTTTTTGGCAGGCCTTTTGTGTGCTATTTTCCAAAGAAACTGCGTACCATTCGTCCATTCGGCACTTATTCGTGATAAAAAACACCCACAATCATCCCTGCAATACCTGTGCAGGTTAAGCACAAGCCACAGGCAGCGCGAATTAATATTTTTCCCCACTAATCTGGGGAGAACCATAATAAATTTGCTATAAAAAATCCATGGCCCACAATTTATGATCTTTTTACAGCCAAATAACCAGATTTGGCGTATGATGAAATCAGCACTGATCCAAGCCACGTTCGTCACAAACAATTTCGCTATAACGAGACCCAATTGGGTAAAACTTCTCCAGGCCCGTCCCGATCACAACGTGAAAACCGGGTGGGCCTGATCGTATCACCCAGAGCTTGTATAATCGCTTGTTTTTACGTATTTCAGCTTATTATTTGGCCGAGATACCGGCTGAAGTTATTATTGCAAAGACCAGGAGCTAAAATGTTCAGTAACATCTCAGATCGCGGAAAAACCGTGCTGCAGTTGGTGATTGTGCTCGGCCTGCTGGCCGGGGTGACGGCGATTGTGGCATATTTGTTGGCAACCAAACCAGTTATCACCAGCAGCAACGTGTATTTTTATGTAGAAGCCTCCGGGGGCTATTCGATCATCACCTTGCAAGCCGGGAATGAAAAGATCTCCAAGCCGACCACGGTGACCACACCCTGGCGACGAACGGTGCGGGTGCCGAGTGGCTCACAAGTTTACCTGACAGCTTCGAATCCGACCCAGACTGGTAGTTTGACTTGCAGTATCAGCTTTGACAAGCTGGCCGGACAGCATGAGAAGACCGACGCGCCCAAAGATGGGGTAGCCTGCGCAGGGATCGCACCCTGAGCAGACAGAGTTAAAGCGCTTTTATTTATAGGAGGAATGTATGTCTGATCAGTTTTCGGGTCGATCTAAAAATGTGTTGCAGCTGGTCTTTGTTTTCGGATTTATTGCCATTTTAATTGGAATTGTATCTTATCTGCTCTCAACCAAACCCGTTACCGGAAAACGCAGTGTTCATTTTCAGGTGGAGGCTTCGGGCGGGTTTTCAATCATCACATTTCAGGCTGGGAGTGAAAAGATCTCCAAGCCGACCACAGTGACCACACCCTGGCAGCGCAGCTTACAGCTGCCGAGCGGCACGCAGGTTTTTCTAACGGCTTCTAACCCAACCCAAACTGGGGCCCTGGTTTGCAGTATAAGCCTGAATGGACAGGCCTGGAAAAAGGAAACAACCGATGCACCGAAGGACGGAGTAGCCTGCGCTGGGATCGTACCCTGAGGTTGTGGGTGTATATTGGCGAGCAAACGGCTGCTGCCGCATCAATTTATTGAACGTGTATAATTATTGTGGAAGTGTATTTTTAATGCGATTTATCGCAAGTTTGGGATTTTGGCCTGGATAAAGCTCAGTTGGATCAGGAGCAAAATATGTTTTCCACTCTCCCCGATCGTTGGAAAATCATCCTACAGATTTTATTTGTATTGATATTAATCGCTGCCCTGCTTGCGGTTGTAGCTTATTTAATCAGGCTAAACCCGGTTTCGACCATCCGCAATATTCATTTTCAAGTGGAAGCATCTGGGGGGTTTTCAATTATCACGCTTCAAGCAGGTGATGTTTTAATTTCCAAGCCGAGCACAGTCAGTACACCGTGGCAGCGCACGGTACAGGTGCCCAGTGGGTCAGAAGTCTACTTGACGGCTTCCAACCCGTCGCGAACCGGTGCTTTATCCTGCAAAATCAGCCTGGATGGCAAAATCTGGAAAGAGGAAACCACCGTGGCGCCAAAAGACGGGGTGGCTTGTGCCGGGCTGGTGCCATGAGTGCTAGAGAAGGAATAATAAGTGGTTATTTTTGCGCACGCGAAACAGCGTAGCGCAAAAATAACCACGGCAGACCACTTATGGAACCAGTAAGCTACGGGGGTAGCATTTGATGGCAGCCAATATTCAGGTTACGTCAGCTTAGCTGATGGCCTTGGGGATCGGGATTTGAGGTGCCTTGAGGCCTGTTTGGACTCCTTCACGCAGGGCCAGGTGGATTACAAGCGAACCGGTCGATGTAGTCAGTGGAACAACCAGGCGCGGGTAATCGAGTGTGGAAATGGTTGCACCCTTGCCCATGATCAGCGATGGGGTTGAAATATTTGATTCAAAACCAGATTGAGCCAGGCGCATACTCGCACGCCCAACAATGACATTACCCAATTCGGCAATCCCGCTCTGGGCAAGCCGGTCCAACCCGGGGAGTTTTTCACCAATCAAGGCCGAAGCTAGCTGTATGGCAGATTCCTTCGATAAGCTCAAGAATACAGTTCCATCCACCGCACCAACCAGCGAGATAACCACGGTCACATCATCTGTTGTATATGAGCCGCTCTCCAGGCGTAAATCTCCACGCCTGACAGTTTCATGCATTTCAATACTGAGGACCTCGTGAGCCGCATCTACAAAAGGATTTAAAAATTTAACATTCATACTTATCTCCTCATCACCATGTTGCCAAAAGTGCCTGCACAGAAATCCTAGCGAGATCCTGGGTTGGCAATCAGTGAGGCAGCAGCATCGGGATCTTGAGGTACACCCTGCGGCTTTATCTTTAGGGCCAGGTGCACAGTCAATACACCCAACCCGGTCTCCAAGGGCACCACGATCCTGGGAAAATCGAGCGTGGAAATTTCGATTCCATGACCAGTAATAACCGTTGGCGTGGAGATATCAGCTTTGTATCCCGCCTGGGAGAATTTAATGGTTGCGCGTCCGCTGATCACATTGCCCAATTCAGCCACGCCACTTTGCGCCAAAGAATCCATGGTAGCGAATTCCTGGCCCATGATCTTGGAAACTAAATTCAGACAGGTGGTTGTGGACATGCTATACATGACAACTCCAAACACGTCCCCGATCAGATTGATCAACACGGTTATGTCATCTGTGGTCAGGGCAGACTTTTGAAGGGATAATGCTCCACGGTTGCTGGATTCACCCACCTCGGCTTTCAACACTTCGACAGCCGCATCAATAAAGGGATTTAATAATCTCACATCCATATTCTTTTTAACTCCTATAAGATACCCGGAGATAGTTTTGCCCGGTTATCAACCGAAATATATCAGCTCTTTGGCATGGGCTAATTGATCAGATACTTGTTCAACCAGCAGGATCAGATCCTGTTCATTCATCCGCAGGCGTTTGAGCGCCTCCAGATCGAGGGTGTATTGAAGCCCATCGATACCAATACCCACACCAAGCATCATCATGGCAGAATCGGCTACGTGAACTGCCGATACCAGGATTTGATTATTCGGAGCAGCTTCCGGGTTATGGTGATGGGCGATAGCAGTCACGATGTGTTCGGGGAGCTGCCAGCGGCGCGCCATTTCTGCGCCCAACATGGCATGGTCAATCCCAAAAGTGGCAAGTTCCATTTCCTGAAAAGGATGATGGCTCCATTCCGGCTGACTTGTATCAGTATCGCGAAGCAACTTTTCAAAAACCAGTTTGCCCATATCGCACAGCAAACCAGCAAAGTAGGCTTCTTCATCGATCTTCAAACTGCGTTCCTTTGAGATCAACTTTGCGCCGATCGCTGTTCCAACGGCATGGTGCCAGAGGTCTCCACGGTTAAGCTCATAACCAGGCATGGCCTTATTAAGGCGGTCTGCCATGGAATGAGCCAGGATCAATTCTTGGACAGTGGTTAGCCCGAGGACAACAATGGCCTGTTGGACGGTTGCAATCCGGTTTTCCATGCCATACAGAGCAGAATTGGCCCAACGAAGGACGTGGGCAGACAAGACTTGATCTTTGCTCAGCACAGCTGCCAAATCTGCGGCATTCGATGCCGGGTCCCGAATAAATGCCAAGGCTTTCTGGGCAGCTTGAGGAATTGGAGGCAGCCGGGTGGCTTCTAGAATGAGCTCGTCAACCGAGTAATTCATAATTTACCTATCAGACTTTCTTGTAGAAAGAAATGCCATAGTTCTGAAAACCAAAATCCTTCGACCCTGAAATCATTTCGGTGCCGCCTAAAAACAGGACGCCGCCCGGGCGCAGAGCCGCATGGAACTTGGCATAAAGTACATTTTTAGCTTCGGCTGTAAAATAAATGACAACATTACGACAAATAATAAGGTCAAAACCGGTCTCAAATTGGTCCGCAAATAGATCTTGCTCTTGAAAGCGGATATTTTTCTGCACACTCTCTTTAACCAGAAATGGCGCAGCAGGTGTGATGTATTTCTGACGCTGGGATGCGGTTAGGTTACGAATATCATCCTGACTATATGGGCCACGCGATTTTGCTTTGAGCAAGGCTTCACGATCCAGATCGGTGGCGAGCAGGGAATATTTTTGAGACGGCATGAAGTCAGACATCATGATGGCCACTGTATAAGGTTCCGTGCCAATGGAACAACCCGCGCTCCAAAGTTTCAGCCCATCTGTACGATGCGCATCCAAAAAATTTTTCGCCAAATACGGCATGACATCCTGACGCAGTGCTTCCCAACGGCTTGGGTCTCGGAAGAATTCAGTAACATTTATTGTCAGGTAATTTCGGAAGCGCTCCTGCTCGGTTGCATCGCTGGTAACCAGTGTAAAATACTCGTTCCAGGTATTGACATGGCTGCGAACCAGCCACGAATCCAAGCGGCGTTTCATTTGCTCATCTTTGTAATTGATGAGATCTATTTTCAATATGCGTTTTATTGAAGTTTTTACCTGTGTATAAACGTTTGCATCCATATACCATGATCCTTGTCGAAAATTATCAGTTATTGTTAAAGTCGCGAATGGCGCGCTCAATCGCCCGGGCAATTTGCGGCCGTGGCAGGATTGCATCTGCTGCCCCAGCCTCTGCCACACTGCGAGGCATGCCCCAGACTACACAGGTACTTTCGTGTTCAGCAATGACATATCCACCCTGGCTATGCAGAAGGGAACAACCGTGCGTGCCATCGCTGCCCATACCGGTCAGAATCACCGCAATTATCGATTTTCCATAGCGCTGAATAAGAGATGTCAGGGTAACGTCGACAGCGGGGCGCACGCCATGGACAGTTGGTTTCTGGTTTAGGGCAATACGTTCATTTTCATCCAAGGTCATGTGAAAACCACCGGGTGCGACCAGAATTTGTCCGACCATCAGCTTGTCACCCGGCTCAGCTTCTTTTACTTTGAGGGGTGAAATGGCATTGAGACGCTCTGATAAGGAACGAGTGAAACCGGCCGGCATGTGCTGCACGATCACAACGGGTGCTGATAAGTTAGCGGGCAGTGCCGGGATTATTTCGTTCAGGGCACCTGGTCCACCGGTGGACGAGCCAATAAAAACGATCGGAGTATTTCTTTGATAGGGGCTGACTGGTTTATCCAACCCTTGAGAGATTTGCACAATTGGCGATGCTGGTTGCTGGTATGCGCCGGTCTTTACCTTGGCCTTGGCTGTCGACATTATCTTGACAGCCATCTCGTCCATGACCTGGCGAATATCCAGCCGATTATCGGGCTTGGCAATAAAATCGACAGCGCCAATCATCAGAGCCTGGATGGTTTCAGCAGCGCCTTCCTTGGTCAGGCTGCTGAACATAATCACCGGGCGTGGATATAATTTCATAATTTGACGGAGTGTAGATAGCCCGTCCATATGAGGCATTTCCACATCCAGCGTTATGACATCGGGCAGCAGTTGGGGGATGAGCCGGAGCGCTTCTTTGCCATCGCTGGCAGAACCGACAACAATTAAATCCGGGTTTTCATTAAGATGCTGACTGATAGAGAAGCGCATGAAGGCAGAATCGTCTACAACCATAACCCGCACGGGGTCTGGTGATTTTGCTTTGGCTGCCTGAGGTAGTTTAGGATCTGTCATGATCCTCTACGCCAGAAGCTTACTGATCGCCTTCATTACACGATCGTGTTCAAAAGGTTTGACAATAAAATCACGCGCACCCGATTTTACTGCTTCAAGAACGACCGATTCCTGGCCCAAGGCGGTCAGCATGATGATACGCGCCTTAGGATCGAATCCGATGATCGTTTTCAGGGCTGTCAGCCCATCCATTTCTGGCATCGTCACATCCATCAAAACCACATCGGGATGGATTTCTTTATAAACTTCAACAGCTTTCAAACCGTTTTCTGCCTGAAACACCTGGAAGCCATCTGTATCCAACATCTTTGTCAGGCGTACACGCAGAAACTCCGCATCATCCACAATCAGTATCTTCGCCATGCCAACTCCTTTTAGACCTTCTATATTTCTTTTTCTTTTTCACCGATGACCCTGACGGTCAGGCGATTATCGACTACATAAAAACGGACAGTCCGACCGATATTACCACCAACAGCTTCTGCTTTGATAGTCATATTGATACGCGCGAATGTTTGGCGGGCAGCTTCAATATTCCTGGTTCCAATTTCGAATGAATTTTTAAGACCAGGAGAAGTCAACATATTCGCACCGCCAGCTATGCGTACTATCAGCCTGTTCTTATTAGCGCCTTCCTTGATCAGAGTAGCAAGCAAACGTTCAATGCCACTATCAACATATTTGGATGAAGCCGGATCCAAGGGTTCCATGCCATTGGACCAATGAGGTAGAACAGCGTGAAGCAGGCCGGCAATCCTTAAGGATGGATCAACCATCGAAATACCCAGGCACGATCCCAACCCATAGGCAACGAGGACATCCTCAGGATCGCGGCTGATGACTTGCTCACCAAGCCCTACACTAATCGGATCTTTCATGCTTCGGCATTTTTCTTGAGCAAAAGCTGGAGAGCCTTAAGATCAGGAATGACCCAAAAATCCGCTTCAACGGAACGAAGACCTTCCATGAAGTTTGCCTGCATCAATAAGACATGTTCGCTCACGCCACCAGTGGTGGCGATAATAATATCCAAGATTGCTCCGACCATATCGACTATCACAGCTGGAGGTGTGGGCCGGATATTGGCGCCAACCATCTTGGCCAGTGAATTCAAGAAAAAGGCGCCGCACATATTGCCCAATTCTCCAAGAGCGGATCTCTCCATTGAGCCCAGGTGTTGCGTTGTGCCTTCCGGAAGATCCATTAGAAGATCGACCAACTCAAGTGCTTTCTGGTATGGGATGATCATCATGATCTGACCAAGCAGATCGCCTTCAATGCGCAAATAAATCCCAACAGCTTCGTTTTCCGGTCCTCCAACAATCTGGGCAATTCCCAATAAAGGCACCAGGCTAGCCACCGGATTACTAACTTCAATTTTGTGCCCAACCATGCCAGAAAACCCACGCGCAGCATTTTTGATGCCTTCGCTGGTAATGGCCTTGAGCATTTCTAATAATTCGTGATCGAAAGGAATAGTGTCTTGCATAGAGAAAACCGCCTTTTTAAATTCCAGCCAGCTTAAACAAACCGAATACATCGACGATCAAAGCCACTTTCCCGTCGCCCAGAATTGCAGCGCTGGAAATTCCAGGAATATCGCCAATGAAAGCCCCAAGGGATTTCACAACGACCTCCTCTTCGCCAATCAAAGAGTCGACAATCAGGCCCACCCGTTGTTTACCTGAATGAACAACCACGGCAAACAGGTATTTTTTCTGTTCCTCTGGTTCCGCAAAGCTGAAGATATCTGAGAGACGCAGCAAAGAAAGCACATTGCCACGCAGCAGGGTAACGGGTTTTCGATAGATATTTTTAATATCTGCCTTTTCGAGGCGCAGTGTTTCGGTAATCATGACCAAAGGAATAGCGAAGGTGGAGTTGTTGACACCCACCAACAGGGATGGCACGATGGCAAGTGTCAGAGGTAAAACAATTTGAAACTGCGTACCGAAGCCCAATTGAGTTTCAACTTCGATCGACCCGTTTACACGCTGAATATTGGTATTTACAATGTCAAGGCCCACTCCCCGGCCAGAGATATCGGTGACCTTCTGCGCAGTGGAAAGACCAGCCATAAACATAAGATCGATGGACTGTTCTTCGGTTAACACAGCGGCCTCTTCAGGAGTGATCAGCCCTTTCTGTACAGCACTGTTGCGCAGTCGCTTCGCATCGATGCCGCCGCCATCATCTTCAACGGTCAAGATGATACGCCCCTGTTCGTGGCGGGCAGTCATGGTAATGGTACCTCGCTCGGGTTTGCCGGCGGCGATACGATCTTTTGGCGATTCGATACCGTGATCGACAGAATTGCGGATCAGATGAATCAAGGGATCGTTGATCTCTTCGATCATCGAGCGGTCCATTTCGGTGTCTTCGCCATGGATGACCACGTCGATGAGTTTGCCGACTTTCTGAGACATGTCTCGAACCATGCGCGGGAATTTATTAAAGACACTGCCAACCGGCATCATGCGGATGCGCATGACCTCTTCCTGGAGCTGATCCGTGATGCGCCCGAGGTGGGTGACAGATTCTGAAAACTGCTCCAGGCGGCCGCTCAAACGCGAATCCGCTTCAAGACGTGCGCGAATTTGCTGCAGGTGGTTGCGGTCAGTGATCAGTTCACCGACAAGGTTCATCAAACTGTCCAGACGTTCGACATTCGTTCGAACAGTCATATCGGTACTGCGCCGGCCATTGGTCTCAACAACTGACTTGGCAGTCACATCCGTACTGCGCCGGCTGGGTGGTGTTGATTCCGTGGGTACCTGCCGGGATAATTCTGCTGAAGGCGTGGAAACATTTCCATTTTTTCCGGCCGGGTCAACAGGTTCAGATGCTATTTGTGGAGCAGACTCTTCGACTGGCATTCCGTTGGAAAGAATGGCCTTACCATCAATATAGATATCGCCCAGGCCGAAAATTTGAAGCAGCCCAGCGCTGATTTTTTTATCCGGCTGAGATGTGACCAAAACAGCTGAAAAATCGCTTACCGCGCTGGCTGTTTCAATCTGCTGCTGGGTGGGAGTCATGGATTGAATATCACCCAATTCTTGTAAAGCCATCATCATTTGAAAGGCACGCGCAGCAGAAGCAACACTATCCGCAGGAATTGTGGCAATAATTTGAACTGTCCGGGTTTGCTGAGCTTGACTAATCTCAGAAACCGTACCGCCCTTGGTGATTAAATCTTGCAGTTTTTGTTCAACAGCATCGATTCCCCCAGGGGCTTTCGCCAGAATTGGCTGGACCGGTTCCGGGCCATCATCTTTTTTCGCGATGGTTAGATCCTTGAGAGACTGCACCAACTCATCGATGTCGATATCGCTGGTTTGGCCAGTGACCACCTCTTCGCGCAGCAGGCGCAAGCGATCAACGGCATCCAGACAAATATTAATGAGAGGCGTAGAAATATGAATACTTTTTTTACGAACCCCATCCAGCGCTGTTTCAAGCGCATGAGTAATCTCTGTCATCCGACGGTGCCCAATCATTCCTGCCATACCTTTGATGGTATGGGCCGAGCGAAAGACTGTCTGCACGAGTTCGGAATCGTCAGATTCTTTTTCCAGACGGATCAATATATCATCCAGGACCTGTAAATGCTCGTCCACCTCGGCCAGGAAAATTGGTACTTCATCTTCACTGATATCGAAAACTATATCCATAGAGCTCTCATCTCATCTGCAGGAATATGCCTAAATAAATTGCAAGTTAACCGCTCATAAAAGATATCACAGAGTGATGTCTTCTCCTGTAAATCATCCGTAAAGAGAAACGAAATATTGAGTAAATTTTATTTTTCGAGAACAGATACCGGCTTATCCCACTGAAAAACTGCCATCAATCCATCGAAACACCTGGAGAACTTACCGGCAGGACAGACCACTTACGAAGCAGACTACTTGCTGGATAGATCAACAATGAGCCGCAAACGAGCCTGGCCAAACCAAGCCCAGCAGTGAATGTTACCCATATTTATGGTTAAAATCAAAGCGCCTCTTGTAAAAAGAGGCGCTTTGATAGCATGCAGATCTTCTAACCACACGGTTCAGGCGACATCTTCTTCGTTTTTGTCTGGTTGCTCAGCTTCGGGTTCACTTTCAGATGCCAGCAGCTTGCGCAGTTGTTCAAATGTATCTGGTTCAGGTTTTGCAGCCAGGATTTCCTGAATCTTGACTTGCTCCTGTACAGCTTGAAATACTTCCTGCCGTAAAATAACAATATCGCGCGGCGCATTAATCCCAATTTTGACGCGTTCGCCCTCAATGGCCAGGACGGTCAAAACTATATTATCACCAATGGCAATGCTCTCATCCACCCTGCGGGTTAATACCAGCATATCGACACGCTCCACAAATCCAGGATATTAAGGGTAAAAAGGCGTCTTGTGGCGCGAGCTGGCGGATAGCAGATCTTACTGGATGTAATCGAAGAGACTTAGCCCGGAAATCGCGCGTTTGCTGACTTCCAGTACAGCATCGAATGTGATTTTCTGGCTGGCCAGCATGGTAATTGCTTCGGCCACATTCGCGTCTTCTTTTTTGGAAAGCAAGCTTTTCGTCTCTGCCTTGACCTGATCCAGGAATTCTGCGGCCGACTCGACCTGACGCATACGAGCACCATTTGACGTACGAAATTGATCCAGGGTACTCAAGGAAGATTGTAACCCAGCCAGGGCAGTCTGCAAAGAGGCAGGGTCGTAGGGATTCTTGGTCAATGCTTCGCTAGCCAGAACCAGATTCTGGAGGAAACCCTGGATGGCCTGGTCACCGGGCACATTGAGCGTAACAGACTGTTCAGGGCCCAGGCTGCGCTGCATCACGTTAGAGTCGCCACTATATGTAACAGTTCGATTATTAACAGTATTCCCGGAAAAATCAATAAAAGTGGTGGCTGCATTGGTAAGCGCAAAAGGCTTGGTATTGAGCTTGTAACCTGCGAAAATATACTGACCGTTATGCGTGGTATTACCAATTTCGACCGCCTGGTCCACCAGCGTCTTCATCTCAGAACCCAATGTGGTGGCGCGTTCCTGGCCAGAAATCGTGTCGTTCAGACCTCTTAATACCAGGGTTGATGCGCGGTTAGAGAGAGTCTCCAGTTGGCCGAAAGTGAAATCACTGGCATTCATCCAATTGTTTGTACTATCGGTAGTATCGACATAGGAATCGATCGTGCGCAAATTAGAGCGAAGGCTCAGGCTGAGCGAAGCGCGGACCGGATCATCGGAAGCGTTTTGAACCTGCTTCCCGGTTGAGATCTGGTTTTGCAGCTTGCTGGTCAATTCCTTGCTATTCGCAATATTTTGGAGTGAATTTTCGACCATCATACGGTTTGTAATTCGCATATCAACTCCTTACACTAACATCCTTACACTAACGCCCAACCAGGCCCATACGGTTAATCACAATGTCCAACATTTCGTCGTAAGCCGTGAGCATCCGGGCGGAAGCCTGATAGGCCTTCTGGGTTTTGGCCATATTGGCCGCTTCTTCGTCCAGGGATACACCCGAAACTGATTCGCGCTGGGTGCCCAAAGCTTTGGCAACAAGATTATTCTGGGTAGCATTATCAGCGGCGCGCTGTGTATAAATGGCGCGATCGGTGATCTGCATATTGTAAAACTCGTTCATCGAGACAGTTCCCGTGCCGACCGTCATCACGGTTTTGTCAGATTTCAAGCCGGCGATCGCAAGCGCCTGGGTGTTGTTGCCGGGCTGATTCATGCCGCTGGCAACACCGATACTGGCCGCATCTAGCAGGGGATTTACAGCGATGTTGGCTGCATTGCTTCCGGCAACGAAGAAATTGATACCAGTAGCGTTATTCAGGCCAAAACCTGCAGAGTGCACCGTATTCACCTTTTCGATAAGTTTGGTAGCCAGGGTGTTCAGCCCGTCTTGCTGATTTTTCAGAAAGGTGTCACGTACTTCAAGAATGCCTTTTAATTCTCCGCTGGGAGGAATGAGCTGCTGGTTATCTTGCCAGTAAACATCCAGCATGCCGGCGTTATTCTGGGTTTTTAATTTAAAGGTCTCATGCCCAACCACCAGAACATGTCCACCAATCGATACGGTTACTTCTCCGTTCTTTTGCTCGAAGGAAACCGCACCCGTTAATTCAGAAAGTTTATCCAATACCTGGTCACGCTTGTCGAGCAGGTCATTGGGCTGTTCGCCTACCGATAAAACACGGGAAATTTCACCATTCAAAGTGGCTACCTGGGTGGACAGGGAATTGATCTGCCCGACCTGGTCGGAGACCGCCAGGTTCTGATCACCACGTAGTTGGGTAATTTGCTCAGAACGACGAGTAAAGCCGTTGGCCAAGGAGCTGGCATTATCAAGCAAAATTGTCCGCAGGCTGGTGTTGGTCGGATCAGCAGAAAGAGATTGCCAGCTTGCCCAAAACTCATCGAGCTTGGGGAGTAATCCATCTGTGGTGGTTTCAGCCATGGTTGGCTCAAATTGAGCCAGAATGCTGCTCTGGGATTCCCAGTTTTTTGTTTCTGCGGAGACAGAACGGAAACGGGCATCAAAAAACTGGAGATTGAAACGTTGAATTCGATCGATGGTTACGCCGCTGCCAATTTGACCGGGGGTTCCTTTGACAAATTCTGAACCACCTATCGAAGATGGCAAGGTAGCCGTCAGGATGGCAGACTGACGACGATATCCGGGCGTATTGGCGTTGGCCACGTTATGCTCAACAACCTGCATCGCATTTGAATGCGCTTGCAATGCTTGTGAAGCGATGGTAATACCTGAAAGATTAGGCATATGTGAGCTCCTTAAGCACGAATCTCAACGCCCAACCCTGCTGCTTCCCGATTGAAAGTACCGCCCTTGGGCGACCGGTAGCCAGTCTCTGGTTGAAAAATACTGATCAAAAATTCCTGCGTTGCCTTAAGCCACTCCAGCTTTGTATATGCAATCGCCTGGTTTGCGCGGTTTAGTTCGCGCGCCTGGCTGGCAAGGCTGGTAATCCCTTCAGACAAATTCTTAATACGCCCGGCATCTTCTGGCTTGAAAAAGGGCAGTAGATCGCGAATGGATGTGTTTTCAGAATGCTGTGAAAAGTCAAACGACAGCTCCTGGACA
Organism: Chloroflexota bacterium; assembly: GCA_026390035.1. Lineage (GTDB taxonomy): Bacteria > Chloroflexota > Anaerolineae > Anaerolineales > Villigracilaceae > UBA5195. The sequence goes on along the minus strand of JAPLGT010000090.1, from coordinate 1,919 downwards.
ACCTTACGGCACTTATCTTCCATTAAAATCATACTATCGAGAAGGACTTCTTTGTCCTCCACGATTTGAATAACAAGGTCAGGATCGTTCAATAAAAAATTGCGTTCTTTTTTTGTCAGGGCGACCATTTCTTGCAAAGCCCTAAATTGACGTACCAATACTTCTTCAAGTTCGAGCCGATCTGTTGTGAATTTATCATTTTCTGTCATCGGGACCCTCGGTCTTCCATTTATTTTGGATAAAATCTAGCGACCAGCTTGCGAGCAAGATCGTTGATTTTCACCATGTAATCGCCGTTGGCAATTTGCGCTTTAAGCGTTACAAGGCGGTCGGTGTTGGATTCTTCCACATTCCCAAGGGCAACACGAGCCTTCGCTAATAAGCGACCATTCTCAGACATTAATACCGTATCCTGACTTACTCTGGCAGCCGTGACGTCTTTGTGATCGTCCTTCTTGTCAATCCGGCTGGAAGGTTCGGTTGGTTTGGAAGAAAGTGGTGAGATGCCGTTATTTTCGATTTTCATGGGGTAGATCCTCCTACAGGATAAATGAATTCACATCTATATTATCGACTGTATTTGTGAAAACATTATGCCTTGCGAAGGTTAATTGCCTGGGAAATCATTGTATCTGTCTGTTGGAATGCCTTAATGGACATGCTAAACGAACGCTGAAGGGTCATCATGTGAGTCATTTCCTGGGAAAGATCCACATTAGACTGTTCCACCATTTTTCCAGTTATTTTTCCGTAGTTTTCACTCGCGGCCGCACCGGTTTGAGGTATACCCGATGAGGCATTCTCCATCCAGATATTTTCGCCATTATTGGAGAGCGCCGTAGGGTTGGTAAAGCGGGTCAACTGGACTGTTCCAACTGCCGTGCTGGTGCCATCAGCTTGAAGGGCAGTAACTTTGCCTTCGGTATCTACATTAATATTTGTCATTCCTTCCAGAATCGTTCCATCCCAGACCAGGGGATAGCCACTGGCGGTCACCAACTGGCGGTTGGCGTCCATAACAAACTGCCCATCGCGAGTATAGCCAATTTTTCCATCCGGCATCGTGACGCTAAAAAAACCATCGCCCTCGATGGCCCAGTCAAGTGGGTTCTCGGACGGCTTGATAGTACCCTGCGTGGTAATCAGTTGGGTACCGACAAGTTTGTTACCTTCTTTTACCTGTTTGTCCAGCAATTCTTGAAAATTGGATCGGCTGGTCTTGTAACCGGCAGTGTTGATATTGGCCAGGTTGTTACTGGTTACATCCAGGTCGTTTAAACGGCTCAGGATGTCTTGGCGTGAGATGTTCAAAATGTGAAACAGAGAAGATGTCATACGAGCTCCTAATATCAGCCAATGCGTCCGAGAGAAGCGATCGATTTGCCCAATAATTCGTCCTGGTTTTGAACCATCTTCTGTGCTGCTTCGTACGATCTGGCAACTTCCACCAGTTGGGTCATCAATTGGGATGGGTTGGCGTTGGATGCCTCAAGGTAACCCTGCCTGACCCGGGGAATGTCCTGGCTGGTTGAATCAGCCGGGCCGGTGAAAAAATTTCCTTCGGTATGCTGAAGCTCAGCTTCTGGTTTATCAAAAACACCGAAGCCTAACTTGACTACTTCAGCTCCATTTACGCTGAGGGTGCCATCAGGGGCAACAGCAACCTCTCCTTCAGGAAGGGTGATCTCCTGGCCGGAACTATCCAGTACTTTGTAGCCTTCCACAGTCACAAGTGTACTATTGGCATCACGAAGGAAACGGCCATCGCGGGTATAGCGATCTCCTTCGGTTGTCTTTACGCGAAAGAAACCGTTGCCTTCGATGGCAAGATCGAGCTGATTACCGGTGTCTTGCATGGCACCCTGGGAATAATCGATAAATTCCTGGCTGATTTGGGAACCCAGGCCCATTGTGCCAAG
>JAPLGT010000074.1:0-20215 GCA_026390035.1 Chloroflexota bacterium | reverse complement strand
CTTTTTTCTACACTTACGATGGATTCTTCTTCGCTTTTCCCCCGTTCGACAGCCCCAAAACCCCCTTAAATAGCCAAAAACAGCTTTTCTATTCTACAGTTACGCTGGAAAGCACAGAAGGAAGTCATGGCAATGTTGGATGAGTACGGCGACATCGGCGGGCTTTCAGCCTGGTTCACGGCCTGCCGTTTCCGGCCTGCCTCCGCTTACCGTGATGAGCGCATCGATTATTCCAGCGACAAAGGCAGCGAGATTCATGTCGATCTTCCCGCGGTGACCTCAAGCAGCCACCCCTGGTTGCCGAAGGAAACCCGCCTGGCTGAAATCGTGCGCGAAAACATGGCGCAGGGACGCAAAACACTCGTTTTTGTCGAGCAGTCCGGCACACGAGATATTCGCGGCCGGCTGGAAAGTGCCCTGGAAAACCTCGTTACTGAAGAAGCGCATGTGGTTAACGGCCGCCCGCTCTGGGTGACTAACAAACCACGCGTGGGCATCCTGTCCGCTTCGGATATGTCTCCGGCCAAGCGTGAAGCCTGGATCAAGATCAACGCACCGCAGATGGATGTGCTCGTAGTAAATCCGAAACTCGTTGAAACTGGTCTGGATCTGGTACAGTTTTCCAGTCTGGTCTTTTACGAGACAACCGTGAGTCTGTACGTTTTGTGGCAGGCCATGCGCCGTGTCTGGCGCCTGGGTCAAGACAAGGAGGTCAATGTCACTTTTCTCGCTTATGGAAATACCGTTGAAGAAGAAATTCTGCGGCGGATGGGCCAGAAAAAGAAGGCAGCACAATTGTTGTATGGCAAGGAGGCCGCTGGAGTCCTGGTGGAAACCGACTCTGACGATCTACAACGTGAGATCATCCAGGCGGCTATCGAAGGCCGGGTATTCCGCTCGGCCGGCGATCTGGCCCAAAGCCTGTTTTCGGATGGTTCTGAGAAAAAGGTAGTCATTTCCACGGAACCAACTGGAAGCCTGGTGGCGGCAAGTTTACCCATGCCTGTTTTACAATACGAGTCTGTAAAATTAGCCCTACAGATGACACTCTTTGGAGAAGCTGTGCCAGCAGATGTTGGAGGAAGGAGAAGGAGACGGTAATTTGAAAAATGACACCCCGAAACTAATATTCGAGGGTGTCATTTTTCATTAATAACCTGATCTCACCTTGTATCTACTATCATGTTGACTAATTAGTCACTTCGTGGCTGATACTTGTTCATTGCAGACCGCAATTCCTCCGACATTTCTGCTCTGTTGCTGCGAGGTCCAACGACATTCTTGAAACCTTTCTGCTTGGCCAAATCCGCCTATTCCTGTAACAACGACAAAGGGGGAATGATGAAGCTTGTTTTCTTTGTGAAAGGTTTACCCTTGCTTTACAATTTCTTTATAACAGAGCGATATCCTATATATAGTAACCTGGTTAGAAAAAACAGGTCACCAACTCAAGGAGAAAGTATAAAATGAAAAAAATCTTGGTAATTGTATCCGCAGTAATGGTAGCATTGGTAATCTTTGGCGCCGGTTTCATTTTCGCACAATCGAATGTTGCTCAGGCTGCCGGATTGCCGGCTGGCTATGGTCCTGGTAATATGACAGGTGGCCGTGGCGGCATGATGGGCGGCGGACAGATGCATGAATATGTTGAGCAGGCACTGGCCGACAAGCTTGGCATGACCAAGGTCGATGTCGAAACCGCCCTGGATGGCGGCAAGAGCATGTATCAGCTCGCTATTGACAAAGGTGTCAAAGAAGCTGATGTGACCGCTCTCCTAACGGAAGTTCACAAGACCGCTTTTGGAAAGGCCGTTGCTGATGGTGTAATGACCCAAGCGCAGGCTGACGCGATGCTGCAAAACATGACTGTAAACGGCTTCAATTTCGAAAATTCCCCGATGCAAAACGGTGATGCAGGTCGCGGTATGCACGGCGGTAGAGGGCAAGGCGGTATGATGGGCGGCTGGAATCAGCAGACCACCACCAATCCGTAATCTCGAGACAACTTTTATAAGGTTCACAAAAGAAGCTGTCCGAAAGATGGGCAGCTTCTTTCTAATTTACCGGTTTATTTTGGAAGTGCGATATCTTAATGATGTAGTCATCGTAATTGTTTCGGGCAGGTAACTAGTTGGGTACCATCAGTTAGCTAAAAAATGAAAATAGGCATAAATGCTTATCATTTTTACCTCATTTGTAAATGATATTTAATCTGCTTGTGATACGATTCAATTCGTTTAAGGAAAATCATATGTGTGGAAGATGTTTTGGTAACTTACTGATCCCGGCGTTGGCAGGAATTCTGGTAGCGGAAAACTTGACTGTGCCCCAAGCAACAACAAAAAGGGCGATTTCGCAAACCTTTTGTCCGTTGTGCAAAACAGCGGTATCGCTGACATTCGATTGGTGCCCGCAGTGTGGGCTGGCGTTACGGACACAATCCCCAAAAACGCAGTCATGCTCCTATTGCGGGCGAACGATGACAGCCGGACAACCATATTGCACTTCCTGCGGCGGCCCCGCTGGCAAAAGATAATTTCTAAGGAGAACAGAATGAAAGTAAAAGATTTGTTTTGCGGCATGGAGGTAGAAACTGAAACCGCTGCGGCCACTTTGGAATACCATGACGAACTATATTACTTTTGCGATTCTGCTTGCAAGCAAATGTTCAAGCTCGATCCCGAAAAATATATTCAGTTAGCGGAAGAAAAATAAACAATGAGCGGATTTAACATGCAACCAAACAACAATTCCAGCACCCCATCGATAATTGACCCAGTGTGCGGGATGAAGGTGGATGCAAATCAGCCTCCATATTGCTTGATTTACCAGGGCAAGGAAGTTTTCTTTTGTTCGGATGTGTGTAAGCGCCTGTTTGAACGCGAGCCAGGCAAGTATGTAAAACCATCGGAATATTAAATCCCACTTGTTTGGAATAACCAGAGCAGTTTACCATCCAGATTGGCCGATTTTTATTTCCCAATGTTATAGGCAAAATGGCGTATACCAAAACGAGTGATTCAGCGGTGACGGTAATCGCGATTTACAAATAAAATTATTTGTATGACGCCCACGAGTAAATCCCCAAAGCCCAGGCATGAATATAGCAAGATAGAATTGCCAGGAATTATCTATATCATCGCCTTTTTAATAGGTGTTCTGATATTTTTGTTATTTGGTGGTTCGCTGTTTGGAGTCAAGCCTGAACCCATATGGATTGCCGGGCTGATGGGATTATCGGTGGCGGCAATTGTATTCTGGGTTTGGAGTGAAATTCGAAAAAATAAGGATACTGACAATCATGAGTGAAACCAAACCCCCAGAATTCAAGACCGCCTGCGGGGGAGGCATCAAAGACCCGTCTCAATATCCGAGCGCCGAATATCGTGGCGAACGGGTGTACTTTTGCACTGCTGCCTGCCTACGCACTTTCGAACAAGCCCCTGACCAATTCATGGCAGGTGAAGTTGAACATCCGCTGGATGATGATTAACCCAAAACGTCATGCCCTGGCATGACGTTTTTTTATTCATATCTAAAATTGCGAAGGATGTTCTACATCGGTTCAGTGGATGGGCCAGCCGATTGCCTGGGGGTGCAAGCCGCAAGGAATAGCGTTACCATGTCGCCCGATACACCATGAGCAATCCTGCCTGTTTACCGCCCAATTTGGTAAAACAAACACCCATATAGGCAAAAATGCCTATATGGGAATAAGGCAGATGGCGGTTTTATTCCCAAGCCAGGGATAGTATCCTTGAGAAACTATTCTTATGCTTACTGGAGACCATCGATGACAAATTCATCCCCTTTCGTAATTTTACGCCAGCCTTGTGACGAAGCGGTTCGCTGGGCCTCCCGCAAATTGGAACAGAGTGGCTTTCAGACTGTCAGGACTTTTGATTTGCAGGCTGCCCGCCTGGCTCACCTGGATTGTCCCTGTCCTCACCACGGGACATCGCAGTGCAACTGCCAGATGGTTGTGCTGCTGGTCTACCAGGGAAATTCTGCACCGGTGACAATGGTTGTGCATGGCACGGATGAAACCAGTTGGTTCTACCTGATCAACATCCCACAACAGCCTGTAGGACAACACCTGGAGAAAAATATCGAAGAAGCGCTTAGTCTGGAATTTGGCGAAAAGATATAGCTCACCGTAGTTTCTAAAAATAAACCTGAACCATAGAGAGGCTGATCAAATAATGAGGAAAGTTTTGTTTTTATTGGTTTTCTTTACGCTGGTGTTGGCCGCATGTGCGCCCGCAGTTCCAGCCGCGAATGCCGGCACATCGCAAACGCCTGCAGCTGAAACGATGGCCATGAATGCCACTGCAACACCTGGCTCGATGACGGCCTCCAATCCAGCCGCGGCGCACATGATGGAGCCGATCACGGCGCCCGATGCCCAGCCTGCCAGCACTGACAAGGGCGGCCAGCCGTTGGATTTTCGACTTGAGAATGGCGTGAAGGTTTTTGAGCTGACAGCCAAAGTTATCAAATGGACGCTAACCGATGGTGTGGTTGCCACGGCTTATACCTATAATGGCACTGTTCCCGGCCCGATGATCCGTGTCACCGAAGGTGATCAGGTACGGATTGTCCTCAAAAACGAGTTGCCGGTTCCAACCACCATCCATTGGCACGGCGTTGAAGTGCCCAATGCGATGGATGGTGTGCCTGGCGTCACGCAAGACCCCGTCCAGCCAGGAGCGACCTTTACGTATGAATTTACCGCCAAACCGGCAGGTACGTTCATGTATCACTCCCATTACGACGGCGACATCCAGGTTGGGGCAGGGCTGTATGCGCCCTTCATCATCGATCCGAAGGAACCCGAAGCCAAACATCCTGCCATAGATAAGACCCTGATGATTTCGGAATGGCGGATTAGCGATGGACGCACCTATTCGGCCATGCCGATGAGCGGCTCAGAACCCAACTATTTCACGATCAATGGCAAGGCTTTTCCATCCACCGAGACGATCAACGTTAAGAAAGGCGATGTGGTGCGTTTGCGGCTGATTGGGATTGGCCAGTTCATTCACCCGATGCACTTGCACGGGTTTTCGTTCAAGGTGATTGCGACCGATGGGCACCCCGTGCCTGAAGCAGCGCAACTGACCAAGGACACGATCAGTGTTGCGCCAGGTGAGCGCTACGACATCGAATTTGTCGCCTCTGAGCCAGGAAAATGGATGCTGCACTGCCATATCCTGCACCACACTACGAATGACAACGTTGAGCCAGGCGGCTTGATGTTGGTTATCAATGTAACCGAATAACAAATCAAAAGGAATAGACCATATGAACCTCCGAATGCGAAAGACCCTGATCATCACCACCGTTCTTGCCCTGTTTGCGCTCGTTCTGGCAGCCTGCGGCGCTCCGGAAACTCAAGCTGCCCCTCAAGCCAATGTCAAGCTAGAGACAAACCCCAGCCCGGCCAAGGTCGGTGATGTGCAGTTGATCCTGACCATTACAGATGAGAAGGGCAATGCCATCACCGGCGCAAAAGTGGATGTCGGCGCTGAGCACCCATCCATGAGTGGCATGGGCATGAGCGGGGCAGCCACTGAACAGGATGGGAAATACGCCATTAAAGCTAATTTTACCGATAGCGGCACCTGGAAAATCACAGTCAATGTCCGCAAAGACGGACTGGACGTGAAGCAGGAACTTTCACTCGAAATCAAGTAAGTCTTACAGGGTGGCTGGTTTTCCAGCCACCCTGTAAACCATTGGAGCATGAATGAAAGCATCATCCAAACGCGAGCAGAGTCGCATTCGCCAGCAACGGCAAAAATGGATCACTTATGGCATTGGCGCTGGTGTCGCCCTGATCGTTCTGGGCATTCTGGGCACCCTGGTTTGGCAGAGCGCCAAACCACAGTCCGGTGAAGTTGTTTCGATTCCCGTCGGTTACCAGACCCATGCGGAAGTTGGCACTGCCATAACGTATCCGTCCGACCCGCCGGCAGGTGGTTTGCACTATGCTGAAGAATTTCCGAATGGCTTCTTTGATGAAACTTCTCTGCCCAGCCGTCCTGGGGATACAGCCGGCTACCTCGTCCATAATCTTGAGCATGGCTATGTCATTTTCTGGTACAACTGCGCCAAACTGGATGAGAGTGGCTGCAGCAGCCTGAAATCTCAGATCAAAGCAGTCATGGATGCAAAAAACAATTTCAAGCTGATTGCTGTTCCGTGGAAATCGGCTGATGCGCCTTTGGTGATGACCTCCTGGGGACGACTGCAGCGCTTTGATACATTCAATGAACAATCGGTGCGAACTTTCATCGAAAGCAATCTCAACCACTCTCCTGAACCGGATGCACAGTAGCACATGGACACGGCTCAGGTCAGCCAGTTAAAGCACAGACGCATCCCCCTTTGGTTCACCCTGTTTGGCGTAATCGCTGGGGGGTACGTTCTTTTGCCATTCCTGGCTCCTGCCTTGATGGCAATTGGCTGGAATGGTCTGGGAAAAGCGATATACTTTATCTACTCTTTCCTGTGCCACCAACTGCCGGAACGGTCTTATTTTCTTTTCGGCCCCAAATTTACTTACTCGCTGTCTGAAGTCCAGGCAGCCTGGCAGAATACCACCAACCCGTTGATCCTGCGTCAGTTCATCGGCAACCCTGAAATGGGCTGGAAGGTGGCCTGGTCGGATCGCATGGTTTCGATGTTCACCAGCGTCTGGATCTTCGGCCTGCTCTGGTATCCCCTTCGCCGCCGTTTGCCGAGCCTGTCGATGTGGGGATTGGCGCTCTTCCTTTTGCCGATGGCGCTGGACGGTACGACCCATTTCATCAGCGACTTCTGGGGTATCGGGCAGGGGTTTCGAGACACAAACCTATGGTTGGCGGTCTTGACCAACCATGCCTTTGCTCCAATGTTTTATTCCGGTGACGCCTGGGGCTCGTTTAACTCCTTGATGCGGCTGTTGACCGGTGTTTCGTTTGGGCTGGGTATCGTCTGGTTCGGCTTCCCTTACCTGAATGATTCATTTCCTGGGTAATAATTGGCCATTCAGTGTATGGAATAATCTTTCAGGAGAAAAAGCATGACTCTCATTCGTGTTCTACTTGCCGATGACCACAAAATCGTTCGCGCCGGCATTCGCGCCATCCTGGAGCAAGCTGGCGATATCGAAGTTGTCGCTGAGGCGGAAGATGGCGAGCAGGCCAGGGAGTTGATCCAAATGCACATGCCGGATGTGGCGGTCCTGGATATCCAGATGCCAAAAATGAGCGGAATTGAAGTCACTCGTTGGGTGCGCGCCAATCTGCGTGGCGTTGGTTTGTTGACCTTGACCGCCTATGACGACACCCCCTATGTTCTGGGCGTGCTGCAGGCGGGCGCAAATGGTTACGTGCTCAAAACATGACTCCACTGAAAAAAGGTAGCCCAAAACCGTGAAAAATTTAATACAATAGAGCCATGTTCAGGAAAAATCAAAAACACACCCAACCCGCGCTGATCAGCGCAATACATGACTTGCCCGAAAAACAGAGGAACAGATTAGGCCAATCCTGGGCAGGAGCATTCTATCGTGATTTTTTCAGTCAGATTGACGAAGGAATATTTGAAGTATTGTACTCGGACCAACCATCCCGGCCGAATATACCTGTAAATGTATTGGTGGGGTTGGAAGCCATGAAATCAGGATTTGGCTGGAGCGATGAAGAGTTATATGAGAACTTTTTGTTCAACTTACAAGTTCGTTACGCACTCGGGTTAGATCGACTGGGGGATGGCGAATTTGAGATACGGACACTGTATTATTTTCGACAGCGATTGAGCATGTACAACAACAAAGAAGGGGTCAATCTCCTGGAGAAGGTATTTGAAGGATTAACAGATAAGCAGTTGGTTGAATTGAAAGTGCGTGCAGGCATACAACGAATGGATTCAACGCAGATAGCGAGTAATATCGTGGATGCGAGCCGACTGCAATTGTTGGTAGAAGGAGTGCGAAGATTACACCGGATTGCCAGCGAAGATGAACAGAAACAACTGGCAGAATTGTTTGCGCCCTTTATCAAAGAAAACTCAGTCCATTATTCCTATCGTGTGAAAGGCAAGGAAGCAACCAAAGAACATATAAAGCGCGTCGGTGAAGTGCTGGTGACAGTATTGCAAGCCTTAGCTCCTGACCATCAAAATAAAGTGGAATACAAGACGGTCAATCGTTTGGTGGAGAATAACTACAACATCATTGAAAGCGAGGTGAAACCCAAAGAAAACGAAGAGTTGAGTTCAGGATGTTTGCAATCTTTGGATGATTTGGAAGCCACCTTTCGCCGAAAACAGCAAGAAGAATACAAAGGGTATGTAGCCAATGTCACAGAGACATGCGACCCTGAAAATGAACTGCAACTGATTACAAAAATACAGGTAGCACCAAACAATATTGCGGATGACAAGCTGTTGAAGGAAGCCTTGCCTGACTTAAAAGAACGCACAGGCATAGAGACTTTGTATACAGATGGCGGATATCCATCTACCTCCAACGATGAGGAATTACAAAAGCATAATGTACGCTTGATCCAGACGGGAATACGGGGCGCTTCGCCAGATCCCGAACACTTCAGTCTGGTGGATTTTCAGATTGAACAAAATGATGACGGCGAACCAATCCGTGCGACTTGTCCCAATGGGCAGACAACAGAAATAACGCTATCCCGAAAAGTTGGGTATTTTGCCCGTTTTCCAGCAGCAGTTTGTTCCGCCTGTCCATTTCAATTAAACAAGCGATGCCGCGCCAAGCCACAAGTTCGTGACCAACGCTACTTTATCGACTTTGTGAAGAAAGAAATGCTGGCTGCTGAACGCCGCAAAGATTATCTCGCACAAAGAAAGAGTGCACACAATATGCGGTCTGCCATTGAGGCAACTGTCCGTTCCATAAAACACCCATTCCCGGCAGGGAAATTACCTGTACGAGGCCAGTTTCGGATGCTATGCATGGTAATTGCCAGTGCTATGTTTGTCAATTTACGAAGAATCAGGCGTTTCAGAAACAATAAGAATCAAAATCTTGCCGAAAATGAGTTATTGGTTTCTTTTTGTTCTTACATTCGCCAAAATTTTAAACATGTTTTGGCCCCTTTTTGGGGTTTTACTCCAAAATATTCTGACTTCTTGCAGTAGAGTCAAACATCTTCACCGGAGGATTTAATCCAGGCTGTGCACGATGTCTATGCAGGAAAATCTGCAATGGATGCGACCATCACCCAAAAGGTCATGGCGCACCTGTTCGATCAGCAGGCTGTCTCAAACTATCAAGAATTGACGGAACGCGAGATGGATGTCCTGAAGCTGACAGCCAAGGGTTTTACAAACAAGGCCATTGCCGCCCAACTCAACATCAGTGATCGCACGGTCCAAGGGCATTTGGCGCATATTTTTGACAAACTCCAGGCCAACAGCCGCACCGAAGCCGTTATGAGGGCGGTGTCGCTGGGCTGGGTTTCGGAATATTCCACAGATGTGGCAAAGGATTAATGGTTTCCGCTTTGAACAACCTTCTCAAACGCTTGTTTGCCCGCTCCGCGTGGCGTGGTTCCACGCTGCAGGTGATCGCGGCAATTGTGCTGCCTCTTACCTTGCTTTTGGTGGCCAGCAGTTTCGGCAGCTTTTTTATTCATCAAAACGCCATGCGCAGCATGGTGGGAGAGCGCGATGAGCGGGCTGTGCGGGCTGCAGCCAGCGCCATCGAATCGGAGATCCACCATCGCATGGACAGCCTGCGAGGACTGGCTTATCTTGCCGGGGATGGTTCCAAAGAAAATCTTAACCGCGCTTTGAGCGATTCAAACTATTTACTTGATGATTTTGATCACGGTCTGGCCTTCTTTTCCAAGAGTGGCGATCTTTTAGTCGCTTCAGGAAATACAGATTTTTGGAATACAGTTCCCAACCAGATTGATCTTGCCGCCTGGAAAACGCAGAAGTTTCTTGGTGTGAACACACTGAGCGTTGATGGCAAACCGGTTATCCTGGCCGCCTTTGCTGCGCCAGATGGAAGTATTGCAGCCCTCGGTGCCTTTTCAGCTGATATGGTTCTGCGGGGTGTACTGGAAAAAGACTTCCCTGAAAATGGCAACGCAGCGGTATATGTTTATGACCAGGCTTATAAAACCGTCTTTCAAAGCGGACCGGGCACGATGGAAGGCGACCCGGCTCACCACGCCGGCATCCCGGATGCCCTGGCTGGCAAAAGTGGCGCAACCTATGTTCAAGCAGGCAGCGATGAGCACGTCCTCGCCTATAGCCCGGTTGTGATTACAGGCTGGGCGGTGGTGATCGAGGAATCCTGGGAGGCAGTCTCCAACCCGACCCTGCAAACCTCGCAGATCACGCCCCTGATCCTGATCCCTGCCCTGTTGCTGGCCATGCTGGCCCTCTGGTTTGGGGCGGAACAAATCGTGAAACCATTGCGCTCCTTGGAAGCCAAAGCAGCCAAACTGGCCTGGGGTGATTTCAAGGAGATCGAGCAGACCGTGCAGGGGATCGCTGAAATCCGGCACCTGCAAACCGAATTGGCCCACATGGCGCGGCGCGTGCAGGCTGCCCAGCAGAACCTGCACAGCTACATTGGCGCCATCACCCAGGGTCAGGAAGACGAACGCCAGCGCCTGGCGCGCGAACTGCACGATGACACCATTCAATCGCTGATCGCGCTCAAGCAGCGCGCACAATTGACCCGCCTGGCACTACCCAAAGATACACCGCTAAAGTCATTGACCGAGCTGGAAACGTTGACGGAACAAACCATCGACAACCTGCGACGCACCATTCGCGCGCTGCGCCCCATTTACCTTGAAGATCTCGGTCTTGTGGCCGCGCTGGAAATGTTAACTAACGAGGCCGGGCAGAATTCCGGGTTTAAAACCGAGTTCCGTGTATCTGGCAATGAACGACGCCTGGCACCGGACGTGGAATTAGCGCTTTATCGTATGGTGCAGGAGTCGCTCAGCAACATCAAACGTCATGCCCATGCAACACAGGCTTCGGTTATGGTTGAGTTTAGCGCCCAGGCGATCCAAATCAAGGCGAATGATGATGGCATCGGTTTCGATGTTCCCAAGAGCCCGGCAGAATTCGTTTCTGGTGGACATTTCGGCCTGGTTGGCCTTTACGAGCGCGCGCAGTTGATTGGCGCCGGGCTTGAAATTAATTCAACACCTGGTAAAGGCACCCAATTATCGATTTATTTACCCACAAAATCTCAAAATCTTGAACAGTAAAGGTTGCATCCATGTAAACAGTCGTTCAAACGCCCAAAGACACCTTTAACCGCCTGCACGTTTTCTTGCACGCTCTGGTCTTTGTAGCTGGTTTTTCAGTAGTGTTTATCGTTGGATGGGGTGGTTCGGCCACCTTATTAGGATAATTATTTGGGCAGTACAAAACTGTTATTGGTCAGATTGGTGGTGTGGTTGTCATCATGTTTGGCCTTGCCACGCTGGACACCATCCGGTTGCCCTGGTTTTATTATGACACCCGCCCAACCCCGGCCAAAAGTACTGGGACCTTTACCAGTTCGGCGCTGATGGGCCTGTTCTTTGCCGCCGGTTGGAGTCCCTGTATTGGCGCTACACTTGGCGCTATACTTACAATGGGATTAAGTCAGCAAACAGCCGGTCAGGCCATATGGCTTTCGTCGGGTTACTCGCTGAGGTTGGGCATCCCCTTTCTTATCCTGGCATTGGGTTTAAACCAGGCCACCGGCTGGGTGCGCAAAATGACACGGTTTGTACCCACGTTCAAACTGATCAGTGGGATCTTGATCATTACCATTGGTGTGCTGCTGTTGACCAACTGGATGTCGCTCATTTCGATATGGGCCTTCAGGAACAAATTGTTTCTGGATGTGTTTTCAATCAGCACGGGTGTTCCTTCCTACCTGACTGCCATCCTTGCCGGAGCACTCTCTTTCTTCTCACCGTGTGTCCTGCCGCTTATCCCGGCTTATTTGGGTTATTTGAGCGGGCACGCGCTGATGGATGCGTAGGCAAACATGAAAAAACTTTTCTTTATCTGGCTGTCACTCGCCTTGAGTATGGCCGCTTGCCAGACCGCAAAGCCTGCAGAAACCATAACTGGTTCGGCGGTGAATGTCGATGGTGGCTCTTATCTAAATGTCACTCCGACTGAACTTAAAAACATGCTGGCCAACAAGGATTTTGTTTTCGTGAACGTTCATATTCCGTTCGCCGGGAACATTGCCAAGACCGATCTGTCCATCGCTTATGATCAGATCGAGCAAAACCTTACCCAACTGCCTGTCGACAAAAACGCCAAAATCGTGTTGTACTGCCGCAGCGGACGCATGAGCGCCATTGCCGCTGAAGCCCTGGTAAAGCTCGGGTATACAAACCTGTGGAACCTGGATGGCGGCATGGCAGCTTGGGAACAGGCGGGATACGAAATCCAGAAATAATCTCTTCCCATGTCAAATCTATTGGATTGCTTCCCTTATTAAAATAGCAGGCCGCCAGTTTTCCCAATCACAATCCGATTCGCTCAGTTATTCCCCTGATCGTTTGTGCGCAATTAATACAGCCTTACGTTTAATTTGTTAACTCAGCGTGCCCATGCCGGTGATGCAAATCTGGAGTATGTTCGTGTACGTGCTCAAGCACGTCATGCAGATGCAAATGAGTATGCATTCCATCTACCACTGGAATATCCATCTGATGGGTATGTTCGTGATGATCATCATGTGCGTGGGCGTGAATATGCTCGATTGACTCATGAATATGGTGGTGATCGTGGTGTTCGGTAAGCATCAGCCATGCCCCAGCCAACATCACTGGAACTGCGGTCCAAAAGAGCGCCTGAGGCATTTCATGCAGCATGATTACTGATAAGAAAGTACCCACAAACGGCGCGATCCCAAATAATGTGCTGGTGCGCGCCGCACCCAACCCCCGCATTGCCAGAATAAACAATTGAATGCTTAAGCCATAACATACTGAACCCAGGAGCATCGCCAATAAGGCCACGCTCATAATTGGCAGAGGTTTTCCCAGAACGAAGGTCAAAAGGAGCGAAACGGTTCCGGCAGCTAACCCTTTGACTCCGACAATGACCAGTGGATTTTTAGAGGAGATATGCCGGGTCAGGTTATTGTCTATACCCCACAGAAAACAGGCTCCAATTACCCCAATTGCTCCAAGTGAAATGCCCCAGGCGCCGCCGGTCCAACTGATCAAAATGGAGGTCAGGGTAATCAAACCGATCGCCCATAAAATCCGCCGGTCCACCGCTTCTTTGAAAGCGAGAACTGCTATCAAGGTGGTGGCAACACTTTCAAAATTTAACAACAGCGATGCAGTCGATGCTGGTGTCTGATTCAGACCCCACATCAACAGAATGGGTGCTGCGACCCCACCTGCAAGGATAGCGCCAATTAACCAGGGAACATCTGCCTTTGAAAGATGTGCTTCCACTTGCTTGCCCCCGTTACCAGCCTTCTGCATCACAAATATCATCCAGGCACCAATCCCGCTGCCCAGATACAAAAACGCCGCCAGTGGGATTGGGTCAATTTGACCAAGCAGCAGTTTCGCAAATGGTGCTGATGCGCCAAAAAGAACGGCAGCCACCAGGGCTTGAAGGATCGGGTACAAGGTGCGTTTCATTGAAGATCTCCTGGATGAAATGATGTTGGATTGTACCCGTGACAGCATCCCAAAGGGAGTGACGATTTGCCTGAAATCATCACTCCCTTTTGTCATGTTTTTACCTTTTTCAGCACAAACTGCTCCCAATGCCAAATTGCCAGCGGTTCTTTTTATTCTTGACGATGATTCTTAGGCTTTATTTTTGGCCACATCCAGACGACACCAAGCATACAGAGCATCATAAACTTCCATCTGATGCTCCAGGTTTTCCAAATCTTCCGGGAAGCGCAGGCTGTAGCCGCTGGCGATGGCTTCCAGCCCGCGCGCGATCGGGTCCGAGTCAATGTCTTCGGCCACGTCGGCGGCATGCACGATTTTCGCCAGGCGCAGCAGACCCGGTTCTTTGAGATCATATTTGAGAATGATCGACTCAAACGAGCAGCGATTTTCATGATGGCCAAGTTCAACACCGGGTGCATCGAAGGGGATCGCGCCAGTTTCCTTGGCTACCTGCTCAATCTGGTTCTTCGGAACGAACAGAAATTCCGCTTCGCTGTCAATGAAACGGGTGATCAGCCAGGGGCAGGCGATGCGGTCAACGTGCACGTGCGAACGGGTAATCCATTGCATGAGATTTCTCCTTGTGAAATTGTGATTCAGACGGTTTCATCAAATTTGACTTCGGGCATCTTCTTGTCGAAAAAGATATTTTTGTGGGTGACGCTCATCGAGAGCGCCACTGCCAGGTCAGCCTCAATGATGCCCAGGTGACGGGCAGCGGATGCGATGCGGGTCTGGCAGCGCGCGTCGATGTTGTTCTGGCTGGCCATTTTGGCGGCAGAGCCAACCGCAATTCCCAGGTCAACGCAGCGCAGTTGGCAAATCGGTCCGGCAAACTCCCAATCTTCGTCAACGTTTGCCTGATGTTTTTTGGCCGCACCCAGGAATTCGGCGCAGGTGGCATAGCCACAGGCGCCGCAGTCGTAAACCGGCGGGTACCACTTTGCCAGGCCAATGAAGAGCACAAGGTCGAGCTTCTCTGCCGTATCGGCATCACGATACCAGATGGGCTCCTTGTGTTTGTTGCCGCGCTCGCGCAGCCAGTTTGCCAGCCTGCCCAGGGTTTCGCGGTCTTCCACGATGACGGTTTCGATGAAGGGTTTTGCGCCTTTCAGGAACAACTGCCCGCCGCTTTTTGGGGCGGTCATGGCAGACACTGCACACAACCGGGCTACCTGGCGCAACGCATCCATGAATAGTTCATGCTGATCCATTATCTGTTCTCCTTTTACCGTTAATCATCAATATAGACTGCCGCCGAATGATTTTGGGGCAGAAAGACATACAGGGTATTGTGCGCCTTGTCCAGCGCAAAAGTATGCGCGCCTTTGCCAGTTTCAATACTCTCGATATGCGTCATGTTCTTGGTATCAAACACATCGATTACACCGGGGTCGCCAACAGCCACATACAGGCGCTGGAGATTAGGGTGAAAGAAAATCACATCGGGTATCCCGCTCAGAAGGCCTTCGGATTGGATTTCGCCATCCGGAAGACCGACTGTCACCAACCTTCCAGCATCACATGCGCAAAATAGCCGCCGGTTGGCTGCATCCAGATCCAGGCCATGTGGCCCGGCAGCAGGAATGGGGAAAGAGTGCGAAATTTGCCCGGGGTTCTGAGCGCTTACTGCTACGATCACGGCCGGGTCGGCAATGTTGACATAGAACGAATCCGTTTGCGGGTCGAAAATCGCCCAGCGCGTGCGCCCCGGCACAGGGATGGAGTGCAGCAGTTCTGCCCGCTGAACATTCACCATTGAAACCGTGAAAGAATTGAGGATTTCCGGATTGCCGACATTAGCCGCCAGCAATAGGTTGCGCGCAGGGTCGAAGGCCAGTCCATTCGGGCGCACGCCAACGGGTACTCTGGTCATTTGGTTTTCGTTGTGAACCGGAAATATCCCGACCGTATTCTCACCCCGGTTGGAGGTGAAGACCCTGCCACCCGAAATCAGCGCCCCGGCCACACCGGTCAGGCCAGGGATGGAGTGACTGTATCGCCCCGCAGTGCAGTCGATTACATCGATGGCATTATTGCAGGTATGGGCAACATACAATCTATTGCTGGCCGGGTGAATGTCAGCATGATCGAACCCACCGGGTTGGGTATGTTCGGGAAGTTCGATGCTGCCAGTAAGTTTGAGCATGAGCCTGCCTCCTTACTACGAAAATAGGTTTTTATTCTTCACTGAAAAACCCTGCATCATGAAACGATAAACAATAAAAAAGTGACAGGGCAGTCATCAATCATTCTGCTTCGGCAGCCAGACCAGCGTAAAGCGCATCATAAATCAGCGCGCCTCGCTCCAGGGCTTCTTCATCATTCTTGCTGATATTGCGAATTCCGCGACAAATCAGGTCCAGACCGGGAGCAGCCGCCTCCACCTGGGTTTCCTGCACCACATCGGCTTCGTCTACAATCTGAGCAATGCGTTGCAAGACAGGGTCTTTGATTTTGTGTTCCTTCAAAAAGGTGAAAAATGTGCAGTGCCCGCGGTGGTGCGAATAGCGCACGCCGGGGATATCAAATGGTTCCGCCCCTTCCGGCAGCGGTTTTGTCCCAACCGCCACAAACACAAATTCTGCCTGTGGATCTAGCTGTTTGCGGATGAGCCAGACGCAGGCCATGCGATCTACGCCCACATTTTCCCATGTGACCCATTTCATCAAATACCTCCTCGCCGGGAAAGGAGTTCTTCGCGCACTTCCTCACCCGTTGCAGAATTAAAGTAATCGCGACTCTTGATCTGTTGGTAAAGCCGCGAAAGCAGTTCCAGATTGGCATCCTGCGTTTGAAGTTGTTTCAAAATGTCCGTATAGGCTTCATCAACTTGAGCCAGGAACTGTTGACGCAGGTTCTCGTCCGGGCCATTCAACGCGGGTTGACCCTGCCACAGCAAAGCTTCACCGCCCAGTTCAATGATCTCTGCCGCCAGCCATTGAAACTGCTCCAGGGTGCGCGGCGTATCAGGCAGCACCCAGACCGTATCCATAATCAAAAGTGCACCCATCCGCTTCAATTTGCGCCAGATGTACACGCGTGGGGCGGAAGGGTTAACTGGAATTCTATAATGGAGCATCAGCCAGCGATTTTGTAATGTAACCATAGTTACATTATACTGAGAAATAACTGCGCAATCAAGTATTCGCACAATACAGGCTATTTTGCTTATATCAAGATGAGCAAATTCCCACTGTTATTCTCTAATTATTCAGCCTATACTGGTTTTATTCAATAGAAAGGACAATAAACATGATTACCATTAAAGATCCGGTTTGCGGCATGGAAATCGATCCCAAGACGGCATTTGCATCTCGTGAACACATTGGGCAGACTTTTTATTTTTGCTCAAGGAATTGCGTGACTCAATTCGATGCTGATCCGCATCGCTATATGACCACATCCGCGACAACCGGATTTAATCCCGGGATGCGGCTTTCCCGCATCGAACTTCCCATAGCCGATTTGCCATTCTACAAACCCGCTTCTCAGCTTGATGCCGCTGTGCAATTACTGGACGGTGTTGTCCAGGTGACGGCCAATGCAACGACAGGCAAACTGTGGGTTGAATATGACCCTGATCAGATAAACATCTCCCAAATGGCGGCTGCCATAAAGTCCGCCGGGTTCCGTCTGGATGGAACGCAAACCCGCATCGGCATTGAAAATCTACGCTGCGCCTCTTGCGTGCAGTTCATCGAAGCTGAGTTAAAGGCCACTCCCGGGGTTCTGGATGCATCTGTTAATGTCGCCACTCAGGAAGCGACTGTGGAATATTTACCCCAGAAGACCACACTGGCAAACCTGAATGCCGCCATCGCGACCTGGGGCTACAAAGCGCGGTCTGCTAGCAGCGACGAGTCAGTGGACAAACAGGAACAAGCTCACGACCGCGAATATCGCCGGTTGATGAACAAGTTCTGGTTTGCAGCGGCAATTTCGATCATCGTGATGGCAACCGCTTATTACCAATTCATTCCCGGCTTGAACAGTTTGAGCATGGAGACCCTGCGAGTGTTGTGGGGCGCTACCGCCGTGTTGACCCTGCCGGTCATGTTCTGGTCTGGTCTTGACTTCTTTACCGGAGCCTGGGCAGCTTTTCGGCACCGCTCAGCCAATATGAACACCCTAATTGCGCTCGGCACGTCAGCCGCCTGGCTGTATTCCACCGCTGCAATCCTGTTCCCGAAAGTCTTTCCCGAAGGCACCTCCGAGCCATTCTACGATGTTGTGTCAGTGGTGATTGCGCTGGTGGTGCTGGGACAAGCCCTGGAACTGCGCGCCAAAGGGCAGTCAAGCGCAGCCATCAAGAAGCTGCTTGGCTTGCAGGCCAAGACCGCGCGCGTCATCCGTGATGGGCAGGAAATGGATTTGCCGGTCGAGGAAGTGCTGGTTGGAGACATTATCCAGGTGCGCCCCGGTGAAAAGGTGCCGGTGGATGGCGCCATCATCGAGGGCAGTTCGGCAGTGGATGAATCCATGTTGACAGGCGAAAGCTTACCGGTTTCAAAGAAGGCCGGCGATGAAGTCATTGGCGCAACGCTCAACAAAACCGGCGCGTTCAAATTCCGCGCCACCAAGGTGGGCAAGGATACGGCGCTGGCCCAGATCGTCAAGATGGTGCAGGATGCGCAGAACTCAAAAGCGCCCATCGCGCGCCTGGCCGATACCATCTCCGGTTACTTTGTGCCGGTGGTTATGATCCTGGCAGTCTGGACCTTTGTGATCTGGTTCAACTGGGGTCCGCAGCCGCAGTTGGTGTATGCCCTGGTAACCAGTGTGACGGTGCTGATCATTGCCTGCCCATGCGCATTGGGCCTGGCAACTCCCATGAGCCTGATGGTGGGAATTGGCAAGGGTGCCGAGAATGGCATCCTGATCCGCTCAGGTGAAGCCCTGCAAACTGCGCGCGGCATCCAGGTGGTGGTGCTGGATAAGACCGGCACGATCACCAAGGGCAAGCCCGAATTGACCGACGTCGTCATGAGCGAGCAGTCAAAAGTGAGCAGCGACGAACTGTTGAAAATGGCCGCATCGGTGGAAAAAATCAGTGAGCACCCACTTGCACAGGCGATTGTGGAAGGCGCCCAGGCGCGCAAGCTGGAACTGGTGGAAGTAGCAGAATTTGAAGCCATCCCCGGGCACGGTGTCAGTGCCAAAATTTCCAGCCGCAGCCTGCTGATTGGCAATATCAAGTTGATGAACCGCGAAAAAATCGAATTTGGCACCCTTGAAGAACAATCCAAGGCGCTCGCGGATGACGGAAAAACCCCGATGTTTATTGCCATCGATGGTCAGGCCGCCGGGCTGATCGCCGTGGCGGATACCGTCAAGGAAGATTCTGCCGAGGCGATTGCCGCCCTGCAAGCAATGGGCATCGAAGTGGTCATGCTCACAGGTGATAACCGCCGCACGGCTGAAGCGATAGCCCGCAAAGTGGGTGTCAAACGCGTGCTGGCCGAAGTTCTGCCGGATGACAAGGCCAATCAGGTCAGCATGTTACAGGCGGAAGGCAAAATAGTCGCAATGGTTGGGGATGGCATCAATGACGCCCCGGCGCTGGTCCAGGCAAATGTGGGGCTGGCAATTGGCACCGGCACGGATGTGGCCATCGAAGCCGCCGATATCACGCTGATCAAGGGCAGCTTAAACGGTGTCGTGACTGCTATTGAAGTGAGCCGAGCCACAATGACAAATATTTACCAGAACCTGGTCGGTGCCTTTTTCTACAATGTTCTGGGCGTTCCGGTGGCAATGGGCATACTGTTCCCATTCTTCGGCCTGCTGCTCAGCCCGATGATTGCCGGCGCAGCAATGGCTTTCTCATCCGTGACCGTGGTGGGCAACGCCAACCGCCTGCGCGCTTTCAAACCGAAATTTAACGTCAAGTAGGAGAAAAAATATGTCCACCCCACAAATTTTTGTTACGTTCGGCGGGTTCCTTCTCAGCGTGTTGATCGCCTGGTATTTCTGGTTGGCCCCCAAAGGGCAGACCCGTATCGCAGTAAGCGCTTCTGGTGCGCAGGAAGTGGCAGTGACTGTCAGAGGTGGTTACACCCCGGATGTCATCGTTGTGAAACAGGGTCGCCCCGTCCGCTTTACCTTTACCCGCCAGGAAAGCTCATCCTGCTCAGAAAAAGTCTTGTTCCCCGATTTCAACCAGAGCGCCATGCTGCCGGAGGGCGAACAGGTCACAGTTGAATTCACACCAGATAAAGTTGGTGAGTACGGTTTTCAATGCCAGATGGGCATGCTGCGCGGGAAACTGATCGTGGAAGCATGATGCGTAAAGGTTACTTCCTATAAGCCCTTTACGGTCATACATTGGCTTATTGCCCCTGCGGCAATAAGCCATATTTCAGTCGAAAATGATCCAGTGAAAAAACTTTCGAAGGATGCCTGAAAGTTGACTTCCATCTGTAGCTAAAGTATCGACTGATTATATACAAACCATTTCCACTCAACCCTTATGCTACAATCACTATCATGATTTCATTGTCCGAGTTTTTCATTCT
>JAPLGT010000212.1:0-10501 GCA_026390035.1 Chloroflexota bacterium | reverse complement strand
CTGCGATGGCTGCAGTCTCAGGGTAGGGCGCGACCCGGGTGCTGACTTGCTTCGCCGGGTAAAAGCGTGGCTGGCTGGGTAGAATATTCCCGGATGAATGAGAATTATATTTTGTGCTGATTTTGCGGAAGTTTTTCCGCAAAATCAGCACTTGCGTGGCAGTATCTGGGTGGGGAAAAGCAGCTGTGAGTAACGATATTTCTGGTGTGTTTTTTAAGCCTGCTCGAGCAGGGCGATGAGGGTGGGTATCTGCCCAAATTCGCTGACGGCCTGGAAGCCGGGGGTACCCATGGGCGGTGTCTCGGCTTGCTCGTGCTGCCAGGTGCTGCCGTATGGAATGTGCACGGCGCTGCCGCCGAGCTGCAGCACTGGCAAGATATCGGAACGCAGCGAATTGCCGACCATCAGGAAGCGCTCGGCAGGGATGGAAAGCTTCTTCAGGAATTGCGCATAGGCAGCGGGTGTCTTGTGACTGACAATTTCGACATCCTGAAAATATTGACCCAGTCCTGAACGTTCAATTTTGCGCTCCTGGTCCAGCAAGTCGCCCTTGGTGATCAATGCCAGGCGGTGGGTTTTTGCCAGCAGGTGGATGGCTTCGCGTACCTGCGGCAGCAGCTCCACCTCGGCATCCAGCATTTCGCGCGCCACTTCTACCAGCGTTTTGATATCCTGCCCGGAAATGCGTCCCTCGGTCAATTCCACCGCGGTCTCGATCATTGAAAGTGCAAAGGCTTTAACCCCGTAGCCAAAATGCTGGATATTGCGGGTTTCGGTCTCGTAAAGGCGCTCGCGCACCCACTCTTCCGGGTGGTAATGGCTGAGCAGCTGAGCAAAACGGGTCTGCGCTTCATTATAATAACGTTCGTTCTGCCAAAGGGTGTCGTCGGCGTCGAAACCGATCAGGTCAAAGGCGGGCATGGGGCAGACTCCTGGTCGTTCGATGAATTTTTGGCTGGTTTTTGTTTTTTCATTCTATCAACGCTGGCGCGCAGCGGTTGTTTATCGCGGTTTGCATCCATTCGAGCGAGTTGCAGTAGTTCTTTTGCATCAGCGCAGGGATTTTGCAGATTTAACTTCTGAGCATTGAGCGGAATCGATTTACATCGTCACAACGTCTGTTTAATCTTCCAGTTCAGCCAATACGGTTTTCATATAGGCTTCGATTTCAATAGCCGTTGACAGTGAAAGAGCTTGTGTCGAAATTTCGCGCGCCCGTTCGTCGCTAAGTTTTGCGATCAAATGCTTGGCCATCGGGATGGAACGTGAAGCCATGCTGAATTCATCCAGACCCAAGCCCAGCAAAATGGGAATCGCTTTTTGCATCCCAGCCAGTTCGCCGCACATCCCGACCCACTTGCCTTTGCTGTGGGCAGCATCGATTGTCAGCTTGATCAGACGCAGGACGGCCGGGTGCAGCGGCTGGAATAGGCCAGCGACTTTCTCATTACCACGATCGACTGCCAGCGTATATTGGGTCAGATCGTTCGTTCCAAGGCTAAAGAAATCTGAGGCAGACGCCAGAATATCCACCAGGATAGCTGCTGCAGGTGTTTCAACCATAATGCCAACCGGCACATTCTTCGCGAAGGGTTTTCGCTCTTCTTCCAGTTCGCTTTCCGCCTGGGCGATCAGACCACGCGCACACAACAACTCATCCAAACTGATGATCATCGGGAACATGATGCGGATGTCGTGTCCGACGGCAGCACGTAGAATGGCGCGCAGTTGGGTTTTAAACAATCCTGTATCGTCCATACACATGCGGATGGCACGCCAGCCCAGGAAAGGGTTCATCTCTTTCGGGAAAGGCATATAGGAAGGCGGCTTATCTCCGCCGATATCCAGCGTTCGAATAATGAGCGGGCGCTGGCCCAGCACATTGAAAATTTCCTGGTAAATTTCAAACTGCTTGTTTTCATCGGGGGCGCGGGTTTCGCTCAAATACAGGAATTCTGTGCGCAGTAAGCCGACGCCTTCGGCCCCATACTCAACGGCTTCCAAAGCTGTCTCCACTTCGCCGATATTAGCGGCCACTTCCACATGCCGGCCGTTGGCTGTGTGGGCTGCGCTCTGGGCACTGGCTTTAACTTCCAATAAATGAGCATCTTGCTTGCGTTTGAGTTTCTGATACTCTGAAACTGTCGCTTGTGTCGGATCCACGATCAGCAGACCGGTCGAACCATCCATCAAGAGCGAATCATTAAGTTCGACCGTTTCCAGTAAATGGGCTCCCATACCTACCAGGGCTGGAATTCCCAATGTGCGCGCCAGAATGGCACTGTGCGAGGTCAGGCCGCCAAAAGCGGTGCAAAACCCTAGAACTAATTCTGGGTCCAGCCTGGCAGTGTCAGAAGGTGTTAAATCCTGGGCAATGATGATGGACGGAGCTTGCAGATTGCTCAAGGCAGTATCTGGCAGATCGAGCAGAATACGCAAAATTCGACGTCCAACATCCTGAACATCGGCAGCGCGGGCGGCAAAGAGTTCATCCTGCATGCAGGCTAACAATGCAGCCAGTTCACGCGTGGCATCAGCGACGGCCTGTTCCACGATCAGGCCACTCTCGATCTTGGCGTTGATATTTTCCGTCAGCAGCGGGTCTTCCAGCATCATCAAGTGCGCATCAAAGATGGCGGCCAGCTGCTCGCCTTGACTGCGCAACAGCACACTTTCTCGCAGACTGTTCAGTTCCAGGCTGGCCTGCTCACTCGCAGAGATAAAGCGCGCAATTTCAAGTTTGGGCTGGCCAGGCAGCCGGGTTGGAATCGTCAGTTCTTGAATAGCATAAAGGAAGGCCGGCCCGATGGCAATGCCATCACTCGCGGCAATTCCTTGAAGGAAAAGCTCCGGGCTCACTTGCTTTCTCCAAAATCAGACTGCACCAGCAGGGTCAGGCGCTGGATGGCGTCGGCTTCGTCGTCGCCATTTGCCTGGATCAGAATCTCATGATTCTGCATCACACCCAGGGTCAGGATGCTGATGATGCTCTTGGCGTTGACCGGGCTGCTGCCGGTGGTTAGATTGCAAACTGTGATATCGGAGGCGCATTTTTTCGCCACTTGCACAAACAACGACGCCGGGCGGGCATGCAAGCCCACCTTGTTGGTGATACTGATTTTTGTTTCAAGCATGGTATAAGCCCTCAATACAACAATGTCTCTGGGAACTCAATGCCCTGAACCAGATCGGCCAGGAAGCGTGCCGCTACAACGCCATCAATTACACGATGATCTGCGGCAATCGTCATCGTCATGATCGGGCGCACGGCCACAGTATCTTGTTCGTCCACCACCACCGGTTTGCGCAGGACTGCACCAACTGCCAGGATGGCGCTCTCTGGCGGGTTGATGACCGCTCGGAACTGCTGGATACCGAACATGCCCAGGTTTGAAATGGTGAAGGTGCCGCGCTGCACATCAGAGAGAGCCAGGCGGCCCTCGCGCGCGCGCGCGCCCAAATCTGCAAGACTATTGGCAATCTGGCGCACAGAAAGGTGGTTGGTCTGGTGGATGACCGGCACAATCAGCCCGTCTTCCAGGGCGGTTGCCACGCCGATATTAACATCCTGCCAGAGGTAAATCTGGTTATCGATCAGAGATGCGTTGATATAGGGGTTGCGCTCTAAAGCCCAGGCGACAACCTTGACCAACAGGGCTGTCAGCGAAATTTTGCCAGCCTTTTCACGCATGGCAATGTTGTTCATGTGTGTGCGCACCACTTCCAGGTGGGTAACATCGGCTTCCACGGTTAGTGCGATGTGTGGAGATTCTTGGAAGCTGGCCTGCAAGCGCTGTGCAATTTTCAGGCGTATGCCGGCGAGCGGTATGATCTGTGCTGGTCGCTCCGATTTATTGGCAGAGACTGGCGGATGCTCGGGTGCGGCTGCCGGGCTGGCAGAAACAATATCTGCAGCCTGGATGCGACCAAGTGGGCCGCTGCCAGCAATCGATTCCAGCGGGACGCCGGTTTCACGGGCTATGCGCCGCGCGGCCGGGGTGGCGGAAATTTTGCCGATATTCATACCCTGCGTGGTTTTGGTCTGGTCGCGACCCTGGATGTAGCGTTCGACATCTTCGCGTGTGGTGCGCTCACCCGCTGCGGGTACCTGGTTGAGATCAAGACCCAATTCTTTTGCCATGCGTATGGCGATGGGCGTGGCCGAATGTGTTGCAATCTGCGCGGCGCCGGCTGGTAGGGGGGAGATCGGGTTGATACCGGTCTGATGGACAGGCACAGACCCGGTGGGCAGCACCGCAGGTTGGGCCGCTGGGGTCAGATCTGCTGGAAGATCCTCGATCGTTTCGCCGCTGAGCAAGACATAAGCGATCACCTGCGCGATCGGGACCACGTCGCCGGCCTTGAAGCGCATGCCTACCAGCGTGCCCGTGGCTGGCGCGGATACTTCGATGGACACTTTTTCGGTCTCGACCACCAGAACGGTCTCATCCAATTTAATAAGGTCGCCCTCTTTTTTCAACCAGGTGATGATGGTGGCTTTTTCCTGGTCCATATCGACCTTGGGCATGATGAAGGCTACGGGCATATCAATACCCACCCATCAAGATCGTGCGGATTTCAGCTTCAATGTCTTCTTCCTGTGGCA
Organism: Chloroflexota bacterium; assembly: GCA_026390035.1. Taxonomy (GTDB): domain Bacteria; phylum Chloroflexota; class Anaerolineae; order Anaerolineales; family Villigracilaceae; genus UBA5195. Next base: position 5,895 of record JAPLGT010000212.1, on the reverse strand, counting down.
CCGCTGCGCGTTCCAGGCCGCGGTTGTAGGGAATCGGGCAATCTTTGCCTGCCAGGCGCCGGATGGGAGCATCCAGGTAACCAAAGGCGCGGCTGGATACAATGCTGGCGATGACTTCACCAGCCCACCCGCCGGTCTGGCAGGCTTCGTGGATCACCAGCAAACGGCCGGTTTTACAAACCGAATTGATGATCGTTTCGCGATCTAGAGGTACCAGGGTGCGCGGGTCGATTACTTCGATGTCGAAGCCTTCTTTGGCCAATTTTTCGGCCACCGCCAGGGTTTTCAGGACCATGATGTTGTTGGCTACCACCGTCAGATCTTTGCCCGTACGCTTGATATCTGCCACACCAAATGGCAGCGTGTACTCGCCTGCCGGTACCTCACCCTTGGTTTTGTAAAGCAGTTTGTGCTCCACAAAACAAACCGGGTTGGGGTCGCGTATGGCTGTCAGCAGCAGTCCTTTGGCCTCGTAAGGGGTGCTGGGCATGACGACCTTCAAGCCAGGCAGATGCATCAGGAGCGATTCGAGTGATTGGGAATGTTGGGCGGCTGCGCCTGTACCCGATCCAGCGGGCATACGTACCACTATCGGAACATTGGCCTTGCCACCGAACATATAGCGCATTTTGGCAGCCTGGTTGCCCAACTGGTCGAGGGTTAGCAAAACAAAATCCATGAACATGATTTCGGCGACCGGGCGCATACCCAGCAAGGAAGCGCCAATCGCGGCGGCGACGATCGTGGGCTCAGAGATGGGCGTTTCGCGGATGCGTTCGGGACCAAATTCATCCAACATGCCGGTGGTCACCCCAAAGGCGCCGCCATAACGTCCGATATCTTCACCAAGGATGAAAACGCGTTCGTCGCGTTTCATCTCTTCCCACAAGGCTTGCCGGATGGCTTCGAGGTAAGTAATCTCAGGCATAAACAAACTCCATTACGGTAGCGGGATCAGGTTCAGGAGAGGCTTCGGCAAACGCTACGGCAGCAGCGATGCTGCTGGCAGTTTCCTGCTCAATCTCTTGGATGAGGGCTTCATTTAATAAGCCTATTTCTGAAAGCTCAGTGACCAAGCGCTTGATCGGATCTTTGGTGTTGCGCCAATGTTCAATCTCTTCCTTGCTGCGATATAAATTCCGGTCGCTTTTGGAATGACCGAAATAGCGATAGGTTTGGGCTTCGACCAGAACCGGCCCCTGACCGGAACGGATGTGTGTGACTGCATTTTGCATGGTCTCGTAAACCGTCAGGAGGTCATTGCCATCAATGTAAGACCAGGGAATGCCGTAGCCTTCGGCGCGCTGGGCGATGGGCAGTTTGGCTGCGGCGTTGGCGATATCCATCGACATGCCATATTTGTTGTTTTCGCAGACGTAGAGATTGGGTAACTTCCAGAGGGCGGCCATGTTGAGGGCCTCATGAAAAACGCCTTCGTTTGAGGCGCCATCCCCAAATACGGTGATGGCGATCTCTTGACGGCGCTGCATTTGCAGCGCAAGCCCAACCCCCACCGAGTAGGAAATCCCGCCGCCAACGATGCCATTGGCTCCCAGGCTGTGAGAAGGGAAGTCGGCGATATGCATCGAACCGCCGCGACCGCGGCAGTAACCAGTATCTTTGCCCATGAACTCGGCCATCATCAGTTTTACATCGGCATCTTTGGCGATAAAGTGGCCATGGCCACGGTGATGATTGATGAAGTAATCATCTTTTCGAACGGCCATGCCAAGCCCGACTGCAACCGCTTCCTGTCCGGCAGAAAGGTGCATGGTGCCGTGCACCTTTCCCATGGCATACAATTTATCGGCCATTAACTCGAACTGCCGGATGGTGCTCATCGTGCGGTACGCATTCAATAGTTGATCATTCGACAATTTTAAGCGGGCAACTTTCTGACCAAATGTTTCCTGAACTTGACTTTCTATTGACATTGAAACCTCGATTGGTGAATAGGGCTTTTACTTGATATGGTCCAATTCCAAAACTTTGCGGGCGGTGAGGCTGTCTGTAACCAGTACATTGATCCAGCCGCCGCGTAAAGCGCCAAGAATCGGGACCATTTTTCCAGGGCCGCCGGCTACGCCAATCCTGGTCGGAATACGCAGCAGGTGCTCGTGTCGAATGGTTACCAGGCGGCGGTAAAAATCTTCGCATACTAGTTTGCCCCACAGGTCAAAATGGATGCCGGCAATGTCACCGACGGCATCGGCGGCAAGGATATAATCCATTTCTTCCTGTGAAACATAACCTGCTAGAAAATAGCTTGAATATTTCGGGGTGGTACTGCCAATCCCAAAAAGAGCCACCTGGGCCTGTCTGCCCATGTCTACGGTTTCTTCAATACTTTTGGTGGCGAGCATGGCGGAGGCAACTTCAGCGTTCGGGCATAGGTAGGGCGCATTGATAAAATAAGTTTCCCCGCCCAGCTTGGTGGCCAGGCGTTGGACGAGCGCATGCCCATCGTATTCCTCGTTGCGTGCGCCCATGGCGCCCACCAATTGAACCACCTTGATGGGGATAACCTCGCGTTCTGCGACCGCATCCACAGTGGCGCTGATCGATGTGCCCCAGGCTAGAGCAATTGTGCTATACGGTGTGATGTATTCTTGAAGCACCTGCGCTCCGGCGCGGCCCAGGTTTAGGAGTGCCGCAGCGTCATCTGCACCCCGCAGCGCAATGATTTTGGCTGATTTAATTCCGAAACGTTCGACCATGGCGGCTTCAAGCTCCGGATCGGTCTGTAAAGTCCGGTTGACTCGGATTTCCACGATACCGCGTTGGCGCGCTTCGGTCAACATTCGTGAAACCATCGAGCGGGTGACGCCCACCACCCGCGAAATTTCCAACTGGTCTTTGCCTTCCAGATAGTACATTTCGGCTACATTTGTGAGTAAATTAATCCGTTCTGGTGACTGACTTTGTTCAGATGTTTCAATTCCCTTTGCCATTGTGTCCACCTATAGAATGATTCTGTAATTCTGAGCCGCCTTTTGGCGATATCAACATTCTGCCCGACCTTGGGGATCTCGACTCTGATGAGAAGATTGCCACGTCGCGTGCTTTCGCTCGCAAGTTATTGGCGATGAATAGCACGCTGCTCCGTTGGACATTTGTTTGCGATGACACTCTGAATTGTGGCGGCGCGGCTCTCGTCCGGTTAAGCTGACCTGCATTGCTAAAGAATGAAGCGCCGAAATCACATACGTGAATAAGCGCTCACGTATGTGAGTATAGCAAATTTTATTTTGATTGTCAATGGTCTTGGCTTGTTTTTCTGGGTTGTAACACCCAGTCAGCTGGGCGAATTCAGCACTTTTCTGCTTGTTCCAAAACCAGCTTTGCGGTCAGGTTGTCTGTCACCAGGACGTTGAAATAACCGCCGCGTAGGGCACCCAGGATGGGTTTGGCCTTGTCGATTCCGCCGACGACACCAATTCGGATTGGAATGGAGAGCAGGTCTTCTTTATTGATCGTAATGAGCCGGTCGCAGAAGTCGGCACGGGCTTCCTGGCCGTTGATATCAAAATATAAACCGCAAACATTGCCAACCGCCCCAACCCGATGCAGATCGGCAATCAGTTCTGGCGAAAAATACCCGTACCTGAAAAGCGTGGCGTATGGCATCTCCAGGCTGCCGGCGCCGAGTAATGCAATTTGGGCCTGTTGGGCCATGGCCAAAGGTTTGGCAAGGATTTGATCTGTGAGTAGAGCCTGGGCGATCCTGGCTGTTGAGCACAGGAAGGGCGCATTGAGAATATAGGGCTCGGCGCCTAATTTTTCGGCCAGGCGCATAATGGTGCCATGACCGTTATTTTCGCTGTTGCTAGAGCCCATTGCGCCCACGAGTTCCACTAATTTGGTTGGAATCGGAGCGGCAATTTCAAACTCATCTGCCAGTATGCTCAGGGTGGTGCCCCAGGCGATCCCGATTGTGTTTCCAGGCGACAGGTAGCGTTTAAAGGTCTGTGCCCCGGCGGCACCCAGGTATTTAAGGAAGGTGATTTCATGATTTCGAACTGTCACCACGCTGACCGTGGTGAGATTAAACTTTTCTTTGAGCGCGGTTTCGAGGCCATAATCTGATTGTAATGGCCGGCGAATATGGATATCCACCATGTTGCGTTGGTGTGCTTCGGTTAGCAAGCGCGAAACCATCGAAGTGGTCAGACCGATGATATTGGCGATTTCAGATTGGCGCATGCGGCCCAGGTAGTACATCTCGGCAACATCAGCCAGCAGCAAATCACGGTCCAGCGGGGGATGATAGTCAGGCATTGCGGCAGCAGCTCTGGTCAATTGTTCTTCGCCTTGCGCCAAATTTCGGGTAATATTTCCAGCAAGGTTAGCAGCTCTGCCTCGGTTGTCGGGTAGCCAAGCGAGATCCGCAGGGTGCCATCGATCTGGCTGAGCGGCATCCGCATGGCCGTTAGAACATGCGATGGCTCAATGTCTTTGGATGTGCAGGCCGAGCCCATCGAAACCGCGATGCCGGCCCCATTCAGACGGATCAGCATCATTTCACCATTGGCGTCTGGAAAACTGAGCGAGAGCACATGCGCAGCTTGCGCAGCCGGTCCATTGACGGTCAGGCCGGGGATGCGTTCCAGCAGCCCTGAAATGAGGCTACTGCGCAAACGGCTCAGGCGTTCCCTTTCGACGGCTTTGTGCTGATTCGTCAGGCGCATGGCTGCGCCCAGCCCGGCTATACCGGGCACGTTTTCGGTGCCTGGGCGCAGGCTGTTTTCCTGCGAACCGCCAAACGAGAGCGGTGCCAGGCTGACACCTTTACGCACAAATAGCGCGCCGACACCCTTGGGTCCATAAATTTTGTGGGCCGAGAGTGAGAGCAAGTCAATGTTTTGGGTCTGTACATTCACATCCAGCAGTCCAATGGCCTGAACAGCGTCCGAGTGAAATAAAATCCCGTTTTCGTGCGCAATTTTCCCAATCTCTGCCACAGGTTGGATTGAACCCACCTCGTTGTTGACCAGCATCACCGAGATGAGCGCCGTATCTGGGCGCAGGGCTTTGCGTACATCAGCGGGGTCTACCAGGCCCTGATCGTCGACCGAGAGTACGGTAATTTGATACCCTTCGCTTTGCAATTGTTTGGCGGTGTGTAAAACAGCGTGATGTTCAATCGAGGTGGTGATCAGATGCGTCTTGCCGGGTGGTTGCTGGCGCATGACCCCCAACAAAGCCAGGTTATCCGATTCGGTTGCGCCGCTGGTGAAGGTGATCTCATCCGGGCTGCAGCACAGCCCTGCGGCAACTTCCGCGCGCGCATCAGCAATAGCCTGCGCCGCAGATTTTCCGAAGGAATGCATGCTGGACGGATTCCCGAAATCCTGGTCCAGCGTTTTTAGCATGGCTGAACGCACCTCTGGATGGATGGGTGTGGTTGCGCAATAATCGAAGTATAGGTGTCTTTCCATTTTTTTGCCGGCTGCAACTATTGCTGAATTGAAACAGCAAAATCGCCCTTGATCTGGGTAAATATTTTTTCCAAGGTTTGGGGATGATCAAGATCGACCAGGAAAGGTCTGATATTGATGACCGGGCAACCAGTTTCAGCCTCGGTAAAGGCTGGCAGCAGCTGCAAGACCAGGTTGGATGTGGGTGGTTGGTTGTAGTTTTCCCAAACGCTGTGGCTTTTCACCTGGCAGGTATAACCTGCCTTCTGCAATAATTCATCAAGGTGTTCTGCAACCATGACTAACCGGTTACCGCACCAACCCCCGATTACGCAGACACGATATTTTGACATGGCAGTCTCCTAAGAGTGCTATGAAAAACCCTTCAATAAAGGGAACTTGAACCTTACAAACCGACAATAAAGACGGCTGTGGGTATGAAAGCTCAGGCAACTTGCGCCAGGGCATCCTTCGCCCG
>JAPLGT010000092.1:0-31109 GCA_026390035.1 Chloroflexota bacterium | reverse complement strand
TTCGCAAATCCGGCCCCAGTCTGCGGCGTCTGTCTTTGGGCCCAGGGCGTCATTCAATGTCCTTAGTTTTTAATATTTTCGAGGAGAATAATCTATGTTAACCATTAAAGTGCTTGGTTCAGGTTGTGCCAATTGCAAACGTTTAGAAGCCGTTGCCCATCAGGTCGTCGACCAGATGAGTATCGAGGCTGAAATCATAAAGGTAACCGAATATCCCGCCATCATGGCTTATAACGTCATGTCCACGCCGGGGTTGGTGATCAATGAAAAGGTGGTTTCCTTTGGGCGTATTCCTACCGCTGCCGAAGTCACCACCTGGGTTGCTAACGCACTCGAAACAGCCTGAACACCCTTGTTTACAATACCTACCGGTGGAACCCACCGGTAGGTATTGTATTTATTTGCTTGATTTCACTTCCAGTTCAACCTTTATTAGCTGGCTTGAGCTGCCCCCAACCAATAAATCGAACATCCCCGGCTCGACGAACATTTGCATTTTTTCGTCTAAAAACTCCAATTGCGGCCTGCCAATTTGGAATGTTATCGTTCGTGTCTCGCCTGGCTGCAAGCTGATGCGCTGAAAACCCTTTAGTAATTTTATCGGCCGGGTGATCCGGCTGCTGAGGAGATCGTGAATATACAACTGCACCACCTCATCACCAGGGCGGTCGCCAGTATTTGTCACGTCCACGCTCAGGTTGGTGCTTTCATCTGGTGTAATCGTTGTGGTGCGAAGCTGCAGATTTGCATAAGCAAAGCTGGTGTAGCTCAGGCCGTGTCCGAAGGGGAAGAGCGGTTCCTTGCTGGTGAAAAGGTAGCCGCGCCGCGCAGATGGTTTGTGATAATAATAGGCTGGAATTTGCCCGATCGAGCGGGGGATGGTGATCGGCAGCTTGCCACCCGGGTTTATATCCCCAAAAATCACTTTTGCTACTGCGGTTCCGGTGGCCTGCCCAAGATACCAACCTTCCAAAATGGCGGGGATGTTTTCTGCCGCGAAATTGATCGTCGCGGGACGTCCATGCAGCAGTAGCAGGATGACTGGTTTGCCCGTATTGTGGATGGCACGCATCAACTCATCCTGGCGTCCGGGGAGGTTAAGATTGTCACGGTCGCCGAGGTGGTTTTCAGCCCAGCCCTCGCGGCAGGTTTGTTCATTGTCACCCACTACCAGTAAAACTAGATCGGCTTTTTGGGCGGCGGCGATCGCCCCAGCCATGAGCTGATCATCTTTTTCCGGATCCGGCGGGACGACAGCATCTTCCCACCACATGCGCGGCCCGGATGTTGATTGAGTAATTCCGCAACCCTGGGCATACAATACTTCGAAATCACTCCCAGCATACTGGCGAATACCTTCCAGCACAGACACTCCACAGCCTGGGTTGCCACTGTAACCACCCAGGCGCATTTCGGCCGCATTCGGACCTATTACTGCCAGCGAGTGTAGGCGGGTTTTATCAAGGGGTAAGAGTTTCCGGTCATTTTTTAGCAGAATGATACTTTTTTGAGCAGCTTCAAGCGCCACGGCTTTGTGTTCGTCGCAGTTGGTAATGCGGACTGTCTCATTGACATCCACGTACGGATTTTCAAATAAGCCCAATTCAAATTTAACTTTGAGCACACGGCCAACGGCCCCATCCAGGGTTGCCATGTTCAATTGACCGCTTTCCACAGCCTTGGCAAGATGTTTGAAACACCTGCCGAGCTCCATATCAACACCGCTCGAAAAGGCCTGGAGAGCCGCATCAGATTCGTCGCTAGCGACTGAATGCAGACGGTACAAATCATCAACCCCCCAGCCATCCGAAATCACGAATCCGTCAAAGCCCCATTCGCCCCGTAATATGTCTTTGAGAAGCCAGGTGTTGATGTGGGAAGGAATGCCGTTTATTTCATTATAAGACGCCATCACCGAGCCAATCCCGGCCTCTTGAACAACAGCCTTGAATGGCGCCAGGAATTCTTCGCGCAGGATTCGTTCGGCATAATTGGCCGGGGCTGCGTTTGTGCCGCCTTCAGGTTGGCCATGAGCGGCAAAATGTTTGGCGGTGGCCAGCACGTGCACCGCATCGCCAGAAAAATGCTGGCCTTGCAGACCATGTACCGCTGCCACACCCAGGCAGGAAACGAGATATGGGTCCTCGCCATAGGTTTCTTCTGTGCGCCCCCAGCGGGGGTCTCGTGCCAGGTCTAGCACTGGTGAAAGGGCATGGTGATTGCCACGCGCACGCATCTCTCGTGAAACGACGCGAAAAACGCGTTCGTGTAAATCAGGATCCCAGGCACTCGCCAATCCAAGCGCCTGTGGAAAGCTGGTGGCCTCGTGGGCCATAAAACCATGCAGTCCTTCACCAATTCCAAGAGCCGGTATGCCCAGGCGGGTTTCTTCAACCAAAAATTTTTGAATGGAATTTAGATATTCCGCGGTTTGGCGGGCGTTGCGCAGGTTGTGGTGGCTGTTCAGATAAGAAATGCCATGCGCAAAATGCTTGCGCACAAACTCTATAGAGAAACGGCCATCTTCTTCGTCCAGCCCAAATGGGCCAATCAATTGGGCTGTTTTTTCTTCAAGTGTCATGCGAGCGAGTAGATCGGTGATACGTTCTTCAATCGGAAGGGTGGAGATACGGTAAACCGGGATCGATGTCATTGGATGCGCTTTCTATGGGTTAATATGCTTAAATTTATTGTCAAAAAAAACCTTGCCGGGGATGCTGGTCAATCGAAGGAAGACCCCAACGATGGGAGCATTTATTATGTTTCTGGAGTTTAAATGTGGCTCAGTTTAACCTCCACTTGTTAGGAAACCAGGCTTTCAAAATAACGGTAGAACAGGCAGATTCTATAATTAAACCAGCCCAGAGCGTGGTCATGCCCGGGGCGAGGTTGATAAAAATTTAACAAGGTCTGATGGATGTTCTGAAGGCAGACATTCAGGTGCTTATTCGACCAATAATGCGACCAATTCCCTGCAGAAGACTGGGATGTCAGCTACAACTCTGCCCCAAACCTGGTTACCGTCACGAAAAGCCGCTTCGTCCACCCAGGTTGCACCTGCGTTAACCAGATCATCTTTGATCCCTAGCGAGCCGGTTGCGCGATGGCCTTTGACGATGCCAGCCGAAATCGCAATTAAGCCACCGTGGCAAATAATGCCAATCGGTTTACCGGCCTCATTCATCTCTCGGACAAGGTCAGTCAGAATTGGGTAGCGCCGTAATTTATCGGGGGCCCAGCCACCGGGCAAGATGATCGCAAATAAATCATCAGCCTTCAGTGATCCTATTGTGGTATCCGGGGTAATAACCAGCCCGTTTTTGCCAAATACGGGGTTCAAATTTAGTCCTGCGCTTAAAACTTCAGCGCCTTCTTCTTGCAGCCGCATCAACGGTACGTAATATTCCAAATCTTCCACACCTTCGGCCACCAATGTAGCAATTACTTTACCTTGCAGTCTCATATTCATATCCTTCCAAAAATTAGGTGCGGAACATTATCAAGAAAGACAACTGATTATATTGAATGCAGGCAGGTTTAAACTTAATTCTGCCGGATGGAATGACCTAAGCCTGGAAATTCTGCTCGGTAAAGGCTTGCGCCAGTTTGCGAACTTCCGCCGGGCTTTCAGTTTCCAGAGTATTTTTTGCCAGTAGCTGTGCCTGATTCGTATCAGTTTGTTTTATTAGGGATTTTATGCGAGGAATACCACCTGCATTCAGACTGAGCTCATCCACACCCAGTCCAATCAGGATTGGGGCTGCGAGCGGGTCGCCCGCTAATTCGCCACATACTCCCACCCATTTGCCGGCAGCGTGAGCGGCCTGACAGACTTCCCCAATCAGGCGTAAAACTGCCGGGTGAAGTGCATCGGCCAGATCAGAAAGCATTGGATTGCCGCGTTCTGCCGCCAGGGTGTATTGGGTCAAATCGTTTGTGCCTATGCTGAAAAAATCAACTTCCTTTGCAAGTACACGCGCCAGCAGAGCGGCAGAAGGAATTTCGACCATGATCCCGGTTTCGATAGGCCAGGCGTGCGGGATATTTTCCTCAACCAATTGGATGTGCGCTTTTTCCAGCCAGGCGCGTGCCTGGCGGACTTCGCTGACATTCGCAATCATCGGGAACATAATTTGAAATCGAAAGCCGTCTCCGGCTCGAAGTATGGCGCGCAGCTGGGTTAGAAACAGATCTGTGTTGTGCAAACACATGCGAATGGCACGCACACCCAGAAACGGATTGGCTTCGGGCGGCAGCTTGATATAGGGAACTTCCTTATCTCCACCGACATCCAGAGTCCGAATGGTGATCGGACGATCGCCCATGGCTTGCCCAATCTGGCGCAAGACAGTTATTTGTTCGATCTCGCTGGGTGGGGTTTCACGAGTCAGGAAAAGAAATTCGGTTCGTAAAAGTCCAACGCCTTCCGCTCCATTTTTAACCGCATTTTGGGCATCCTGAAGATTTCCAATATTGGCGAAGACCTCCACGCGTTTACCATCCCTGGTTTCGGCCAGCAGATGGCTGGATTTTAACAGGGCCTGACGGGAGCTAAGCCAGGTATCGCGGCGAGCCATAAGGTCTATCTGGACCGTGGGGGACGGATCTATCCAGACTGCACCGTTGAATCCATCCAGGGCAACAGGTGTTCCAACTGGAACACGTTCCAGAGTTTGGCTGACCCCTGAAATGGCGGGGATGCCGAGTGCGCGTGCCAGGATGGCACTGTGTGATGTTGGCCCGCCGCCAACTGTCATAATTCCCAAGATTGAGGCCATATCGAGCTGGGCTGTTTCAGTTGGGGTGATATCCTGCGCGTAGAGGATGACGGGTTCGGGGAAAGTAATTGGCGCTGAGCCTGTTTTTCCTGCCAGGGTCAGCAAAACCTGGTTTTTAACATCTTCGACATCCACTGCACGTTGGCGTAAATAGGCATCCTCCAGCGCGCGGTAGGCGGCGGCAACCTGATCGGTCGCATCACTCCAGGCTGCGGATGCATTTTTGTGATTGTTGATAACGGCCTGGTGGGTTTGTTCAATCAAGTCCGGGTCTTGCAGGATCAACAAATGCGCATCGAAGATGGCAGCTTCAGCCTCACCAATAGAAGCCCGCAGTTGCTGGCGGTGCAGCTGGATGGACTGCCCGGTTGTTTCGAGCGCTTGTTCAAAGAGCGCCCACTCTTTTTCTGGGTTTTTGGTTGGTTCGCGGGAAATTTCTGGCAGCTGCGGCTGGTATCGATATAGTGGCCCCAGGGCAATCCCTTCTGAAATGGGGATTGCCCTCAAAGCATCTTCCATGCCGGGATGATTTTCAAAGGCAGGTGTCGCCATAAGTACCGTGGCTGTTTTTGCCGGGGTGGTTGGCTCACCAAAATTGTCATCCACCAATGCTTTGAGCGCCTGTAAGGCAGCGTCCGCTTCGGGTCCGGATGCCGTCACCTGGATCTGATGTTCTTCAACCGCTCCAAGTGTGGCAATGGCATTTAGACTGCGCGCAGTGACAGGTCCCTTGCCATTGGTCAAATTTGATACAGTTATCTCGGCGGCAAAGCTGGCGGCTGTTTGAACAAAACGAGCTGCAGGGCGGGCGTGTAAACCGTGCAGGTTGTGAAGCGTTAACAGGATTTTTTGTCCGGTAATTTCGCCGAGCGGAGCAAGCACTGGTTGTGCTGGACCACTGCCTGGAGAATCTGCGATTTGTTCTTGTTTAGGAAGCAAGGCTTGCAAGGCTTCATTGCAAATAGTGTCTATATCACTGCCCAGGCTGATCTGAACAGCAGCAGAAATACAGCCCTCCACCAATGGGGCCGGGCAAAAACGGACCCTGGCTGCCATATCAGGTTCAAGAAATTCGAGAGCCATTTGGGCGCTTAGAACCGCGCTGCCCAGGTCCATGATAACAATTACACCATCCGGAGAATAAACAGACTGGATGGCCTCGGAGATTTCGACTGCATCGGTGCCAAAATCCTGGCGATCATCCCCAACCCCGGCTGATAACGCCATCGGAATATTAGGAGATGCAACCTGTTTGACCAGTTTGAATAATGCATTTGCCAGTTCCCGACTATGAGAGACGATGACAAGCCCAACCATGTTAATTACACTCCCTTTGAAGCAATTGTGAGTGCCAACCAGGTGCCGTATACTACGGCTGAAACGCCAATGACCACAAGTGCCCAATCGATAACTTTTAACATGCTGCGAGATGGTTTCAAATCCAATATGATCCCACGCAACCCGCTGATTGAGTGAGTAACAACCGTAGCCAGGAAGGTGATTTCCATGGCGGGGATGATTGGGTTCCGATAATATGCGATTACATCGGCATAAGTCAGCAAACCTGTATCGCTGATGAAATGATTTACAACCAGGTGAATCCCGATCAGGATGAGCAGGAGTGGCCCGGTGATAATTTTGAGCAGCCACAGCCAGGTGTTCTCACCAGATTTGGGCGCCGAAATGGTTTTGGATGCTGTAGTTTCTGTCATGAGTTTGCTCTCTTTTATGCAGTGAACATGCGGAACCCAAAGACAAGGATGGCAATCAAAGCAATCGCCATCAGCCCATAGAAAAGCTGTTTTTGGAGGGTAACACCAACCCCAAAGGTGGTGAGTACGATGCGTATGCCGTTCAGGCCATGGATGATACCAGCTGCCACAACCAGCAGTTCGCCAAATATAGATATGGGGTTGCGCATGAGGGCTACAAAGCCATCATAGCCTTCGGGACCTTTGGCGAGCTGGCCAAGCACGATCAGATGCAAGGATAGGTAAAATGTTAACCCAAGGGCAGTGATGCGGTTCAGAATGAAAGCCCAGCCACCGGTCTGACGTCCAATAGGATTGAACCAGGCCCAGAAGTTGGACGGGGAAGGTTGGTTATGTTTGTTTTCCATAATGCATTTCCTCGAGTCACGCTTTGCGGAATAGGTTGGTAAAGCGCGTTTTAATGATCTGTGAGCGCAAATTCATGATACGTCGCGCAGGGTCAACAAAGGATGGGCAAACAGCGGTGCATTCAAAGGCGCTGTGGCAGCGCCAAACACCATCCTCAGAGTCCACAATTGTCAGCAATTCCGGATTCCGTTTCAGCCCGTTGGCTTGGGCGCCTGCTAAAACGGCTGGTCCGAGGTATTCAGCGGATGTGGCCGCAGAAGGGCAGGCGCTGATACACAAGCCACATTCGATGCAATCTGCCAGGCGCATATATTGCTGGTCGGCAAGTTCCCATGTTGATGGTGGGTTTTCAATTTCGGCTTCTGGAGCCGGGAGAACTGAGCGCGCCCCAACTTTTTCGAGCCGGCTGTAAAGTGTTCCCATATCAACTGCCAGGTCGCTAATTACCTGGAAATTTCGAAGTGGTTCCACTTTGAGAGTGCCACCGTCATGGGTTACGCTGCGAATATATGTGATGCAGGTTAGTTTTTCCACATCGTTGACACGCATACCGCAAGCTCCACAAGTGGAGTGGTGACAGGCATGCCGGTAGCACAGTGAGCGATCCATGAATGCCCAGACGCGTTCAACGGCATCGAGCACATATTCATCGGGATCAACTTTCATTTGATACTCGTCAAAGTGAGGTGTTTCGCCGTTTTTTTGACGAGAGACCTTAAGCGTGATATTCCAATTTTCGGTCATGACGTCTCCTTAGTTGGGCAGCAAGTAATATTGACGATAAGAAAGGAGCGGCACGTCTTTCGTGGCGCAAAGAGAAGTGATGCCGAGTTTTTCGCAGACAACGTCCGCTGTTTTCTCAGCCATGGCGCGCAGCGTGGTGGCTTTTCCGCCGGTGATTGTAACCATGCCATCCACATTGTCAGTATCCTTGTGGTCGTAGCATTTAAATGTGCGCGCAGAACTTCGGCCCATCCCACCACCAATCAATGGGCGTGTAGCCATATATTTACCGCGTACTTTGGCATTCCGGATACCGGGGATCAGTTCAGAGCCGCGTTCAAGCATGATTTTGACATGATCTTCAAGCACGGGTACATAGTCCAAATCATTGATTTCAAAGGAAGTAGTTCCAACGACCACCATGCGGCGCTGCGGTAAAACAATATCGCCATCACCAGGTTTGTTCAGACGATTGATGGCACGCTGGACAAATCGTTCATCATAAGCAACCATGACACCGGGGGTGGGTTTGACCGGTACATTAGCGCCTGCCATTTCGGCAATTTCTCCGGCCCAAGCGCCGGTAGCGTTGACAACAATTTCACCACGCAGCTCGGATTTCTGGTTGGAGGCGCGATCCAGGATATTAACTCCCACAACTCCACCATTACCATCCAGGATTAATGATTTCGCTTCAGTAAAGGTGCGGAACTTTGCGCCGTTTTTCTTGGCGGTGGCAGCGAATGAAAGCGCCAGGCGCAGCGGATCAAAAGTGCCGTCTGGAACCAGGAAGGCAGTCAGCAGACCGGGATTAATATTTGGTTCGAGTTGAAGAGCTTGTTTGGGAGTGATTTCGTCGATTTGAATATTACAAGCCTGGCAACCTGAAATAAACTCAGTCCGGTACTGCAAGTCGCTTTCATCCAGCGCGATAAACATGCCGCCGTTTGGTTCTATAACTTGAGGTGCAATTTTTCTTAAGAGGATATTTTCATCGATGCATTCGATGGCTGATTCCTGATCTTTGACGGCGTAGCGGCCGCCGCAATGTAACAGGCCGTGGGTACGGCCGGATGTTCCATTACAAATATCGCCGCGATCGATGACAGTCACGTCAAATCCGCGCAGCGCCAGGTCGTGGGCAGTGGCAGTGCCGGTAAAACCTGCCCCCACGATAATTGCATGTGGTTTGCTCATAAGCGACAACTCCATACTCGAAATGCGATGATTGGGTTAGTGGTTCCTGCAATCTGGACAATCACTTACTTCGTGAATAATTGCGTTGGTTTCGCATGTCAAAAGGTCAACGGGCCCAATTTTGAAACCAACTGCACCACACCAGCAAGCATATGAGCCAATTTCAACCTGATCAAACCTTTTTCGAGGTGCTTGTAGGTCGATGGTTTCAATATCCAGATGCCAGCGGGCATTTGTAATCAACTTCTGACAACCGAGTTTTCTTAATTTCTCAGCAAAGATCATTAAGTGCGTACAATGTCTCATCAATAAGACGCCGGTGGTAAGATCCGGTGGAAAATCTTCAATCAATGCATCAGCCTGAATGGTAATTAAGTTAGTTGGTAAAGGCTGAGCCGTTTGCAAGCCCTGATTTAGTACGACGGCATTAATTTCAATGCCATAGACCTTGCGTGTTGCGGCTGCCATTTTGCGCGCCAGGCGCAGGTCACCTGCACCAATCTCCAAAACGACATCATCTGGGCGAAGTTGTTCAAGCACTGCCTGATAGGTTGGGTCATCGTAAGGTGCCCATCGGAGCTCCCAATCGCTTTTTGCAGTGAAAATGTTATTGCCGGAAAAAAACATTTAAATCTACGTCCTGCCTGGTGGTTAACGCTTCAGAAAACGGTTAACAAATATCAAACCAAAGAAAATTGCCCAGATTAGTCATCCAAATAGCAGCGACCGCAAAATACCTTCCCGCCACACTTTTACAGGAATAACCTGAATTGCTGTTAATATTGCCATGCCAATACTGGTGATTGTGATAATCACGGCACCATTCTTCATTGAAATCCAAGGTTCCGCAGGAAGCGAAGTAAATGTTTGTGGGATTTCTTGCCTGCCTGTATTTTCTTTTTATTCGCCACGATTCGCGCCTGGAAAGGCCCGATAGTTACTTTGGGCACAAACGAAGATAAAAAAAAGGAGGGGTGGATGAAACCACCCCTCCCAATGTTGCAGAAAGGTTAGTCAATCCAGTCGAAGGTACGGGTAACAGCCTTCTTCCAGTTCTTGTATTCCTTGTCGCGATGGGTAGGATCCATAGCGGGTTTCCATTCCTTGTCCTTGGCCCAATTGCTGCGCAGGTCTTCAACATTGGCCCAGAAGCCAACGGCCAGGCCGGCAGCATAAGCAGCGCCGAGAGCGGTGGTTTCAGCAACCTGTGGGCGCACAACCGGTACGCCGAGGATGTCGGATTGGAATTGCATCAGCAGTTCATCGTAAACCATGCCGCCATCGACTTTCAGAGCGGTCAGCGGTACGCCAGAGTCGGCGTTCATGGCATCCAGGACTTCGCGGGTCTGGAAAGCGGTGGCTTCCAGGGCGGCGCGGGCAATATGACCGCGGGTAACAAAGCGAGTCATGCCAACGACAGCGCCACGGGCGTTGCTCTTCCAATACGGAGCAAAGAGACCAGAGAAAGCTGGGACGAAATAAACGCCACCATTGTCATCAACCGTGCGGGCGAGGGGTTCGATATCAGATGAACTTTCGATCATCTTGAGGTTGTCGCGCAGCCATTGGACCAGAGCGCCAGTGATGGCGATTGAGCCTTCGAGGCAGTACACGGCCGGTTCGTTGCCGATTTTATAGCCGAGGGTGGTCAGCAGACCATTCTTGGATTGAACGGGCTTGGTACCGGTGTTGAGCAGCATGAAGCAGCCGGTGCCATAGGTATTCTTGGCTTCGCCAGCGCTGAAGCATGTCTGTCCGAAGAGAGCTGCTTGCTGATCGCCCAAGTCGCCAGCGACCGGGATACCGGCGAGAGCGCCGACAGCGGGGCCGTAAACAGCGGATGATGCTTTGATGGTGGGGAGCATGGCTCGCGGGATGCTCATGTGTTTGAGCATGTCCGCATCCCAGTCCAATGTTTCGAGGTTCATCAACATTGTGCGGGAAGCATTGGAGACATCGGTCACATGCACGCCGCCGTTGGGGCCGCCGGTCAGATTCCAAATGACCCATGTGTCGATGTTGCCGAAGAGTACTTCGCCTTTCTCAGCCTTGGCGCGGACACCCTCGACGTTGTCGAGAATCCACTTAGCCTTGGGGCCCGAGAAATAGGTTGCCAGAGGCAGGCCTACGGTGGTGCGGAAGCGATCCTGGCCGCCGTCTTTGGCGAGTTCATTGCAGATCAGGTCAGTGCGGGTGTCTTGCCAGACGATGGCATTGTAGACTGGTTTGCCAGTGGCTTTGTCCCAGACGACAGCGGTTTCGCGCTGGTTGGTGATACCGACAGCTGCGATTTCAGAGGGTGAAATGCCACTCTTCTTGAGGCAGCCTGCAATTACTTCCTGGGTGCGAGTCCAGATTTCCATGGGGTCGTGTTCAACCCAACCTGGCTTGGGAAAGATTTGTTCGTGTTCTTTTTGGTCAATTCCCACCACTTTGCCTTCATGATCGAAGATCATGAAACGAGTGCTGGTAGTACCCTGATCAACTGCGGCAGCATATTTAGCCATTGTTAAGACTCCTTGTTAGAACGGGTTTAGGAATTGAAACTCACGATATGTGCTAGATCCTTTCGGACCGCTTCACATTTCTTTCTTTAAGTTACAGTCTGGTAAAAGCCAGACTATACATTTTAAACGCTTAATTTCCAAGTTTCAGCGGCGATTTTCAACATCAAATAGGAGGAGGTTGCCCCAGGATCCTGGTGACCGGCGCTGCGTTCGCCAAGATAACTGGCGCGCCCCTTGCGGGCAACGAGCGGGATGGTGGCCTCCATACCATTTTTGGCCGCATTTGCAGAAAGTTCCAGTGCGGTATTGATTGGTTGGTTGTCTTGCAGTGCCTGCTTGAGTGCGGAGACGGCAGGAGTGAGCGCGTCCACCATAGTTTTATCGCCCATTTCAGCTTTTCCCCGCATGATAATGCCATTTAGTGAGGCTTCAAGGGCTTCTGCCCAATCTGCGAGGGTCAGCTCCATTTTGCCGGCAGTTTTTAATCCAGCCTGCAAAAAGTAGGTCCCGTAGAGAGGGCCACCCGCTCCGCCAACAGTCGAGAGTAAGGTCATGCCAACGGTTTTAAAGATGGTACCAATATCCTTATCTTCAACTTCAGGTAATTTATTTACAACGGCTTTAAAACCGCGATCCATGTTGGCGCCATGATCAGCATCTCCAATCGCAGAATCTAGCTCGGTTAAGTAGCTGCTATTTTCAGAGATCATCCCTGCAACAGCTTTGATCCAGGCGATAACGTCATCACGAGAAACAGGCATAATTCCACTCCATGGCATAAGCCAGGGCGGCGGAAACCGCCCTGGCTGTGAAAATTTGTTTTAGATTCCCCAGCGAAGACCAGGAGTCTTGACGGGGGCATCCCATAACTTGAGCATGTCTGCATCCATTTTCAACATTGTTATGGATGCGCCGGCCATTTCCAGGCTGGTCATGTAGGGGCCGACCAGGCTGCGAACGACTTTCAGGCCGTGCTTGGTGGCGATTTCATGTGCTTTGCGATAGATGATGTAGAGTTCAATCAGCGGGGTTCCACCCAGGCCATTGACAAACAACAGTACTTCGTCGCCAGCTTTGTAGGGGATGTCACTGATGATTGGTTCCATGAGCATTTCTGTGATTTCGTCTGCGCTCTTAAGCGGCATACGAACGCGTCCAGGCTCGCCATGGATGCCAATCCCGATTTCCATCTCGTTCTCGGGAAGATCAAAGGTGGGTTTGCCAGCGTGTGGGACCGTGCAGGAAGTCAACGCCATGCCCATTGATCGGCCAAGGTTCTTGGCTTTTCGGCAGATGTCGGCGACTTCTTTGAGCGAGCGTCGCTCTTCAGCTGCGGCGCCAACCAATTTTTCTGCAAGGACTGTCACGCCAACGCCACGCCGACCAGCGGTATAGAGGCTGTCTTTTACGGCAACATCGTCGTCGGTTACTACAGCTTCAACATCGATTCCTTCAGCGCGAGCCAGTTCAGCAGCCATTTCGAAGTTCATGATATCGCCAGTATAGTTCTTGACAATATGCAGAACGCCTGCGCCGCCGTTCACAGCCTTAGTCGCTTCCAGCATCTGGTCGGGGGTGGGGGAAGTGAAAACCGCACCTGGACAGGCTGCATCGAGCATGCCAAACCCTACAAAGCCGCCATGCATGGGCTCATGACCCGATCCGCCACCAGAGATTACGCCAACCTTGCCCTGGATGGGGCCGTCAGCGCGCATGATGAAATCTGGACCGTAATGAACTTTTACAAGGTCGGAATGCGCAATTGCAATGGCTTCCAACGCTTCTCGAACTACATTTTCAGGCTTGTTTATAAGTTTCTTCATACCCTTCAGATCCTTTTTCTTTGGTTACAAAGAAGGTTATTTCAGGAAAATCGCAGCAGTGACGAAACCAGCCAGGACAGCGCCGATGATTGGACCAACGACCGGCACCCAGGAGTAGCCCCAATCACTATCGCCCTTGCCAGCGATGGGCAGAACGAAGTGCGCAATACGCGGGCCAAGGTCACGAGCAGGATTGAGGGCATAACCGGTAGGTCCGCCCAAAGAGAGGCCCAAGCCCCAGATGACTGCGCCAACGAGGTATGCAGAAACGCCAGTTGTCCCGGCGGCAGCAGGAATGGCAGATGCGATCAAACCAAGCATGAAGGTCGCGATGATTTCAGTTAGCAGGTTCAAACCAGGATTGCGGATGGCAGGACCGGTTGAGAACACAGCCAATTTCAAACCAGCTTCCTTGGTCTCAGCCCAATGGGGCAAATAGAGCAACCAAACCAGGATGGCGCCAATGAATGCGCCCACAAACTCGCCCAGCAGGTTCATTAACGCTGCATTGAAATTACCGCCCTGCACCATCGAGGCGATTTGGAAGGCCGGGTTGAGACTGCCAGGGCCGCCCATTTTGGTAGAGACAAAAATACCACTCATCACTGCAAAAGCCCAGCCCGCAGTAATCACAATCCAGCCCGAATTCTGGCCTTTTGACTTATTGAGCAATACGTTGGCAACAACACCATCGCCCAGGACGATGAGTGTCATAGTACCGAAAAGTTCAGCGAGGAACATGAGTTATTCTCCTAGTTTTATTGTTTGATTTTATTTGATGCGGATAGGATAGCAAACTTGGACCTGTTATGGGGTACTTAATATTTCCTTCTTTTTGTTTCACCTCCATAAAGATTGGTTGCGTGGAAAAATTTTTTCCACGTACTAGATAATCTTATAGACGCGTGACAATTTTGTCAAACATTTGGGTGAAAAGTGTTTCAATGTTGGACACTATTTCAGTCTTGGTGTTTCAAATTGTAACGAATAGTTTGCATAACTGAAAAGTCAGGCCGGAATCATCCCGACCTGGCTTTTCTGACAGATGTGAAAATTTCGAAAATTAGCGGTAGTCATCCACTTGAAGATCAAATTCCTTCAAATGTCTCCACAAAGTAGTGCGGCTGATACCCAGGGCCAGTGCCATGCGCGTGACATTCCCGCGGCAGATTTGGGCAGTTCTAATGATGGTCTCACGTTGTACTTCGCTCAAGGTTTGAATATTTGGGATGATATGTTCGCCCGGGTTTACCTGGTGAACAAAGCGGAGTGCGCTGGGGATATGGGCGAAATCAATGACCCCATCTGCGCTGGCCTGGGTGGCGGCGCGTCCCAATACGGATTCAATCTCGCGCACATTCCCAGGCCAGGGATAGCGCTTAAGCACATCCAGAACGCCCTCCCCTAGAACGAGAGGGTGGCTGAGTTGGCGCGAAAGACGTCGTAAAATTCGGTCGACCGTCATTGGGATGTCCCGGCTGCGTTCACGCAGCGGCGGGATTGTGATTGCAAAAGTGCTTAACCGATAATATAGGTCCGGACGGAAGCTGCCTTGTGCCAACAATGTTTCCATCCGGGCGGATGTGGAAGCGATTACCCTGATATCTACATCAATAGCGCGTTGGCTTCCAAGCCTCTGGACAAAACCCAATTCGAGCGCATTTAATAAAACTGATTGGGCTTCCAATGGTAACGCATCTACGTCCTGGAAAAAAATTGTGCCCATTTTTGCTAATTCGAATTTACTTGGGCGGCTTCCTTGTAAGGCAGGGCCGTTTGTGTTGTCGTATCCCAGGAGTTCATTGATAATCAACTCGTTGGGGATGGATGAACAGGAAAAAATGACAAATGGCCCATCATGGCGACGACTCGCATTGTGGATGGCACTGGCCAGGGCATTTTTGCCGGTACCTACCTCGCCTCGAATAAAAATACTGGCTTCAGCATTTGCTGCCGAGTTGACAAAGTTGCGCACGCGTTGTATCTGGGTCGAATCTCCAGGGATATCATCCAGGGTCAAAATCGCGCTGGCTCCCACCTGGCGTTGAACAAGTTTGCGAATGTTCTTTTCGGGCTTGATTGTTAAAATACCCCATTGCATTTCATTTTTTTTGTTAAAAACAAAAAAGAGACTCACGATGCAGTCGATTGTTTTATTGGTTAGTGTAATGGCTATTTCTACGTCGTTGACTTCTTCATGCCTTCGAAAGGCTTCAGCTAGAAATGTTGGTAAGGCGAAGAGCTGATCGAAATGTTTCCCAACAAAGGATTGCGCTGGTTGCCCCAAGATGTGAACCGCGGATGGGTTGACGTGAATAAGGGTGTTTTCAGCGTTCCAGACTGCGATACCATCGGTAATGAGAGATAGTATCGTGTTTAGCTGGTTCAATTGGCTGTTCAATTCTGCTAGAAAGCTATCAGACTGTTTTTGTCCTTCAATGGCGCGCGCTGCTGCAGAGATCAGGCCTAGAGAGTGCTGATGATAATGTTTCGGTGATGTGAACAAACCCAGCACTCCAATTGCCCGCCCACTCAGGTCAAAAAACGGTGCGGCCACTGCCGCAAGTCCGTGAAACTCCGGGCGATAATGTTGTGCGCCAATTACCTGGATTGGCATTTGTTCTGTGAGGGCCAGGCCAAATGCATTTGTCCCGATGTGGTCTTCCGATAATAATACACTTTGATCGATGCCTAATTTGTTGAGCCTTGCGATGATTTCCCGGTCGCCCAGCAGATCTAAAACGTATCCAGCACTGTTTACCAGCAATAATACCGTATCTGAGTTTTCTATATATTGGTAAATATCTTCCATGATCGGGCGTGCAACCGAGATCATATCGAAATTTGAAATTTGAGTTGCCAGGAAATGTTCTGGACTTAGTCTGGTAAGTTTGAGCGGTTGTTTTAAATTTATACGCGTCCGGCTGCGCTGCCACGAGTTTGCAATCCAGGCTGGTACAGTGTCGTTAATGATCTGGTGCTCAAGGAATTCTTTCCAGGCTAATTTAAGGTTCGATTTTTTTGTCATAAGCACAATCCCGTCTTTACAAAGTGTGTTTTGAAACTATTCGTTCGTGGAAACAGGCGAGATGATCCCGATGCAGTTCAGATTTTATTCACTAAGTCCAGTTGGTTTGCAGAATCCATTTTCAAAGTATACGACGAAAAATTAGTGCAGGAGTAATTAAATTCACAAATACTTCAATTAATGTACAAGCTGTGACATGTTGCGAGGATTTTAATGACACTCGTCATATTCTTTTTTCTGAATATGACGTAAAATATAATTATGTACAAGCTTGTTAATAATAAGTGACAGGTCGACATTTTTTCAGATTTCCTTGCGCTCATGTCTGTGCGTTTTTTCCGTGGGAAGCAATATCGTGGTTTTGAAATTAAAAGGGTAAAAATTATGGCTCAAATCATTTCTTCCAGTCCTGTTAACAAGAATCGGGAAATAAGGACTTTTCTTCTGGTCGGCGCGGCAGCTCTGGTCTGGTTATTTCTTTACAATGTGATCCAATTTTTTGCCAATTGGATTGCTTTTGGAGTGTTGGGTTTGCCGCAAGATTCGCACCTGGGTGAGTCTCTGGCTTTTTTCTTTTACGATGTTCCAAAGATAATCCTGCTGCTGGGTGGCATGATTTTCCTGATCACTTTGCTGCGTTCGTTCTTCAGTGCGGAGCAAACGCGTGCCTGGTTGGGTGGCAAACGTGAGGGCGTGGGTAATGTGCTTGCCGCAATGCTGGGTATCATCACGCCGTTTTGTTCTTGCTCGGCTGTGCCCCTCTTTATTGGTTTTGTTGAATCTGGCATTCCTCTGGGTGTGACGTTCTCATTTTTGATCTCTGCCCCGGTGGTTAATGAAGTGGCGTTGGTTATGTTGTTCGGGATGTTTGGGTGGAAGGTGGCGGGGTTGTATCTGGTTTCTGGTTTGACGATTGCGATTGTGGCAGGGGTCATTATTGGCCGGCTGAAACTGGAGCATTACGTGGAAGATTTTGTCTGGCAAATCAAGGTTGGCAAGGGTGCAAATCTGCCCGATCAACCTACCTGGTCCAATCGATTCGAAATTGCATGGGGCAGTACCAAAGAAATTGTAAGCAAGGTCTGGTTGTACGTGGTTGTTGGGATCGCAATTGGCGCTGGAATTCACGGTTATGTGCCAGAAAGTGCCCTGGCTGGCATTCTCGGAAAAGATGCCTGGTGGAGCGTCCCGGCGGCTGTTCTTCTGGGGGTACCGCTGTATTCAAATGCGGCGGGAGTTATCCCGATCGTACATGCTCTGATGGAAAAAGGGGCGGCTCTTGGCACTATGTTGGCTTTTATGATGGCCGTGGTAGGGTTGAGTTTGCCCGAGTTGGTCATTTTACGTCGCGTTCTCAAACCGCAATTGATTGCAATTTTCGTTGGTGTGGTATCGGTGGCCATTATCATCACCGGCTATCTTTTTAACCTTGTTTTTTAGTTTGGGTTGATTGTTGGTTTCGCGGAAGAAATCTGCTGACAGGTTTCTTCCGCGAAACCTTGACCATGTAGGCGCTGGAAATCAGTTGGGAAGAGCTGCGCAGCAGCACACTTACTCTTAGATATTATTGAATATTTTTGGATAAGCTGAACTCAGGAAATTATCCGGCATGACTAAACTACGCTATGCCCATGTAAACGAGCACGGAGATATTGTTTTGCCGTCCGGAATTGCACAAGATCTGGGCATTTCCCCTGGGGATGAAATCAGAGTGGGGGCTCATGGGCATGGACTGATTTTGCAAGCTCCCATCACTGCCCTCAAGCGCGTGTACGTCGAAATTACGAATAAGTGCAACCTTAATTGTTCCACATGCATGCGTAACGTTTGGGATGCTGCTTATGGGGGGATGTCTGCTGAAACCTTTGCGCGCATTCTTTCTTCGTTTGCAGGTGTTCGAAAGAAACCTGAGCTTTTCTTTGGTGGGTATGGTGAACCGCTTTCCCACCCAGCCTGTCTTGATATGCTTGAACAAGCCAAATCTGCCGGACACGCGGTTTCTCTGATCAGCAACGGTATTCTGCTTACTGAGCAGGTTTCCCGCCGGCTGGTTGATCTCAAGCTGGATTGGTTATGGGTCTCTTTGGATGGGGCCTCGCCTGAATGCTATGCAGATGTACGTCTTGGAAATGCGCTACCAGTTGTGATTGAAAACCTGACACGTCTGAGAACCCAAAAATTCCGGGCCTATGGCACATCTGTTTGGGCCGGGTTTCCGAAGCTGGGGATTGCTTTTGTTGCCATGCGGCGGAACATTCATGATCTTTCCGAGGTGGTTAAATTGGGAACTCGCCTGGGTGCAGTCGAATTTTCAGTCAGCAATGTGTTGGCGCATAATCTTGAGCTGCTCGATGAAAATTTATATATGCGTTCCATGAATCTACTGCCCAGTCAGGAAGCAACTCCATTGGTGCGCTTACCTTTGATGGATATCGATGCGCATACTTCCCAGGCTCTGGCAGACTTGTTGAAGAGTATGAATCGCATGGAGTTTACCGGCAGCTTGTTAAATCAGAATACGGATCAGTGTCCATTTGTTGAGCGCGGCAGCATTTCTGTACGTCAGGATGGCAAGGTCAGCCCGTGCCTGCCTCTGCTTTATACACATACACATTTTCTCGACAAGCGTGAGCGTACCTCGCGGGAATATTTCGTGGGGGATATTCTTGAACAAGATTTATTGGACATCTGGAACGGAGAAGCTTATCTGCAATTGAGGAAGCGTCTTTCTGATTTTGATTTTTCTCCATGTGCTTTTTGTAACAGCTGTGAATTGGCTGGCGAAAATATGGAGGATTGTTTCGGAAATACTCAACCAGCTTGTGGCGGATGTTTATGGGCGCGGGGATTAATCAGATGTCCATAGGCGAAACTATTTGTTTTGCAGAACTGTGCTGAAACCTGACCAAAAGCCTGGCAAGGTCGGCGCAGGCTCGACCGGTTAATTATCTTCTGCCCGCCATCTCAAAAGTGTTTTGCATGGCTGGCTGGGACTTTTCTTGGAGTGGCTTGCAGTAACCGGTAAAATCTTGGAGTGGGAATCAACTCAATTTGTAAGCCCAGATCTTTGAAAAATGTGGTTTCTGAACTATAATTCAATGTGCATTGAACTATTATCCGGAGAATCTTATGCCTGACGAATTCCAGCCAGAAATTGATTTGCAGCAGTTTGCAGCCCAGCTAAAGGTGTTGGCAGAGCCAAAACGCCTGTTAATCTTTAATTTATTGATGGATGGCACGCAGTGTAACTGCGAACTGGGTGATGCTTTACAAATGGCGCCTAATTTGATTTCGCACCATCTGGCTGTCTTGCGACAGGCGGGCTTGGTGCAGGTGGAGCGCGATACCCTTGATTCTCGCTGGGTTTATTATTCAGTAAACCTTACGGCTCTGGATGAACTCAGGGCTAATTTCGGGGCCTTTTTTGACCCAGTTCGTATTCAACCTCGCCGCCAAAGCTGTGGACCACACGGCTTGATTAATATCCCGGATTTGTCTGTTTGAGAAATATAGTATTTTTGCGTAAACCATTCAATGGAGATTGAAACACCATGAGTAATACGATCCCTTTGCTGAACATCTTGCCGGCCGCGATTGCCCCGGTGGACGTGGAGTTGTTTGATCCGCCAATGTGCTGCCCGAGTGGCTTGTGTGGTCCTGCACTTGACCAGACCCTGCTAGACGTCAATGAAATGGTGATGACGCTCCAGCGTGAGAATCTGCGGGTTGAACGTTACCAATTGGCCAGTCATCCAAATGCGTATTTGGGGAATCCTGAAGTGATGAAACTTGTACGCGAGAAGCAGATGGAGGCCTTGCCAATTATCGTTGTACGTGGAAGGGTTATCAAAGTCGGTGCTTATGCGAGCCTGGCAGAAATCAAGGCGGCTCTGGGAGTCGCAATTCCATGACACAGTTTATTTTTTTCTCTGGCAAGGGTGGTGTCGGCAAGACCAGTATGGCGTGTACCCAGGCCGTTCGGTTTGCCGGTGAGGGTAAGCGCACACTTATTGTCACTACTGATCCTGCATCCAACCTTGCGGATGTTTTCGAGCAAGAAATTGGGCATCAGATCAGGCTGATCAGGGAAATTCCTAACCTTTGGGCTATGGAAATTGATCCCGATCAGGCTACCCAGGAGTATGTCGATCATGCTCTGGGGCCTATTCGCGCGGCTTTTCCGGCTCAAATGGTCAAGGTGTTAGAAGAGCAGATGAGTGGCCCGTGTACTGCTGAAGTGGCTGCTTTTGACCGTTTTACTGACTTCATCGTTCAGGATGGAACATCGTTAGGATTTGATATCATTATTTTTGATACAGCTCCCACAGGCCATACCATTCGTTTGCTGGAACTTCCAGCCGAGTGGAGCCAGTCGATCGAAGCGGCTTCCTTGGGCAGCGGCCAGACATGTATTGGTCCGGCGGCTGCTATTCAGGATGCGAAACACAAATACGAACATGCTCTTGCCATGCTGCGTAATGAAGAACTCTCTACCTTTATTTTTGTGCTACACCCTGAAGCGATTGCTATTCGTGAGACCGGGCGGGCGATTGCAGAACTTGCAAAGCTTGGAATACACACCCACAGACTGATCATCAATGGCATCATCCCTGTTTCAGAAAAAGCCAACCCGCTTTTTGCGGCGCGTTCTGCGATGCAGGTTCGTTACCTGAAACAAATTGCGGCCGAATTGCCTTACCCTGTGCAGACCATGACTTTGCTGCCCGAGGAAATTACGGGTGCGGCGCGGCTGCGGCTGGTAGCGAAAATTTTCTTTGATGGTGTCCAACCCGAGGCTGAATTTGTGCCAGATTCTGATAATTCCCCAGAAATTTTGTCGAATTCGGAAATAGACAAAATTCGCACCCGTATTCTCCCCGGTGACCAGCGCAGAACGATTTTTTTTGCTGGAAAAGGCGGCGTCGGAAAGACAGTTGCTTCTTGTATGACGGCGGTTTGGTTGGCAAGGCTGGGCTACAAAACATTATTGCTGACAACCGACCCGGCGGCGCACCTGGGAGACGTGCTGGGAGTGCCAGTCGGGGATGCGCCTGCCCAGCTTCAAAATTTACCTGGTTTGTGGGCAGTAAAGATAGATCCGAAAGCTGCCGCCGAAACATACAAAGCCCGTATTCTGAATGATGCCCGCGAGCGTGGACGCCCAGAAGGTGCCATTACAGTTATGCAAGAAGAATTGGATTCTCCCTGTACGGAGGAGATGGCTGCTTTTGATCAATTTATTGATTACGCTTCGCAGGCGGATTGGGATGTGGTGGTTTTTGACACTGCTCCAACCGGACATACGATGCGTCTTTTGGAGCTCCCCATGGATTGGAGCAAGCAGATTGATGTGAAGGTTTTTGCCTCGGTGGAGGGTAATGCTGCTGATGATGTAGTGAAACAACGCTTCGGGCAGGTAATTGAGATGATGCGCGACCCTCAGCAAAGCACTTTCGCATTTGTGATGTACCCTGAATCTACGCCGATTTTGGAAGCCTGGCGGGCGGCTCAGGAACTTGCTACCCTTGGGATAAAGCCGGGGTTGGTGGTCGCCAATTTCGTTATCCCGCCCGGGCAGACGACGCCATTTGCACAGGCGCGACGCAGAATGCATGAGAAATATCTGGCCGACATTCGTCAACGCTTTGGACAATATGGCGCGCCGGTCTTGGAAATTCCGCTGCTGGCCCAGGAAGTAAAAGGACTGGTGATGTTGGCTGAAATGGGCGAACTGGCTTATGGGCAAGAGTCCATTTCAATCAAATCAGGGTGATGACGCTGCCGACCCTGGTCGGATGGCATTATTCCAAATTTTCATCAGCAGTATTTTCTTGCAGGACTGGATGGCGATATGTTCAAAATAATCAAAAAAAATACTGGTGAATTTTTTCGGGTCTATTCACAATCAAGCCAGAATGTGGTTTGGGATTTCATCGTCTGGTCTGGGTGCGGCAAATGAGCGCGCCAGTCAGTGTCCAGATTATCGGCGCTCCGGTAGCTTGTGATCAAGGTTTCAAGGATACCTGGCGCGAAACGGCTGCCTGGGTAGCCGGACAGTTGCACCAGCGCTTTGGTCAGACAGTGGATGTTCAATACTTTGATCTTTTTGAACCTGCCTGTCCAGGTTTGCCAGCGAACGCGCAACTACCCCTGGTTATGGTATCAGGGCAGGTCTTAAGCAGCGGTGGTAAAATTTCCGTGCCTGCTATCCGAAAAAAAATCGAAGAGATCAGCATGGGAGAAATCGAATGAAACGCAAAGTTTTGATCTTATGCACTGGGAACTCATGTCGCTCTCAAATGGCTGAAGCGCTTGTGAATGCGCGCCTTAGTGATACGTGGGACGCTTTCAGCGCTGGTACGAAACCCGCCGGTTATACCCATCCCCTGGCAATCGAGGTTCTTGCGGAAATCGGAATAGAGCATACTGGCCGCTCGAAGCATGCCGATGAGTTTAAGGATATTGATTTTGATGTCGTCATCACAGTCTGTGATGATGCTGCTGAAAATTGTCCCATCTGGCTGGGTAAGGGCAAGCGTGTCCACATCGGTTTTGATGATCCGGCCAAAGCCGGTGGATCGGATGAAGAAGCCCTGGCGATATTCCGCCGTGTGCGCGATGAGATCGATACAAAAATTCCGGCTTATCTTCAAACGCATTAGTTAAGCGCGTAGAGGTTTTTTCTTCATTATCATCCCCCAAAATATTTTCGGTGTATCAATTACTTAAGGAATGGATATCGGGCAAGCCGGGTTGGGTTTGCCGCGCAGGTGGTTATTTTTGTTGACGCGCCACAGCGGATCGCAAAATAACTACAAAATAACTTGCTCACCTGTTTAGTAGTGGGGTTTTGGTAAGCATTGTAGACGTTAGGTTGATTTATGGTGGGCTGTCCCAATTGGATCGGACAGCCCACCATAAATATATTTAGCCTTTTCTCATCACGGCTATTGCTATACCAATCAGTGGCAAGCAGCAGCAGGCGCACAGGAAGATCACCGCTGCAATACTACCTCCAATGATCCATTTTCGTGTATTGGATGGTTGCTTTGGTTCTTCAAATCCGGGAGCGTCGATTACCCTGGTTGGGGCAGAGTTTGAGCTCGAGTCTAGCGGAGGATTTTCGTCTCTCATGTAGTGCGTATCAATCCGGGTCTGTTCGACGCTGCTCTGAGCGGCTTCCAGACTTTGACCGAATTCTTTGCTGACAACTTCTGTTGCCGCTCCGATCTCGCCCTCGCTGATCAGTCTTTTTACTTCGTCCATGGCTTCAGCGCTGTTATTAAAGCTGGATTTTGAGCTGATGATGGTCTGCGAGTTGTTTCCTTGCGCAGGCAGCGCACTGCCGCAAGAAGGACATTCGCTGCCTGGATTAATGCCGAGTGGTGCGCCGCATGCTGGACATAAATTTTCTTGGGTCATTTTTTCACCTATGGATGAATGGTATATCTTTCGACCTTTTTTTGATTGGTCGTGATGTGGAGTTTGCCCTGGCCGTCGAAAGCCAGGCCGAAGGCATAATATTTCACTTTTAATACGTTGATATAGCGTCCGTCGTTGCCAAATACCTGCACACCTTTCGAATCACTGATAAATATACGCCCTTTGCCATCCACGGCAATGGCTGAAGCTGCACTCAATTGCCCGGGTTCTTCCCCTTTGCTGCCAAAGCGGTTCAAGAATTTGCCTTCGGAATTGAAAACGAAAACCGCATTATTGAAAGTGCCGAGTATAAAAATATTACCTAATCCGTCAACGGCAATCTTGGATAAAAGTTCCGGATCTCCACTGATTGTGGAGACTGCGGCGTCGAACCTGTCGAGGGTCTGCCCGTCAGGTGTTAAGTGTACTATGTTTTCTCCGCGGGAGACGACCATCAAACTGCCATCTGCCAGGACCGTAATGTATTCATAATTGTCCGTAAGGTCGGGAGGTGAGATGGTGTTCTGGAGTTTCCCTTGAGAGTTGTAGACAAGGATCTTGCCAAAAACGGTGATATAGATATTACCGTCACGTCCGGCAGCCATGCTCTGGATATACGGATTTTTTCCCTGAACAATCCACTGTGTAATAAATTTTCCCTGCGGGTCAAAGGCCTGCACACGCCCGTCATCGTAATTGGCGGCATAAATGTTTCCAGAGCCAGGGTCGACTGCGATGGCGCGTACATCACCAAACAAGCCCGGGCCAGTGCCTTCCCCGCCAAATGAAAACTCCTGGATTGCGAATCTGCTTTCAGCAACCGGTGTATTGGGGATGGAGATGGTTGTGGAAATGGCGGGAATGTTGGGCACGGCTGTCAGCACAATTTCAGGGTGGAGTCCGACGACCACACCTGCCAGGGAGCCAAGGGTGGGTATCAGGATTGAGGCCAGGACTAGCATTACCAAGCCAGTAATCAAACAGCCCAGACTGCAACCTATCCAACGGGATGTATTTTTACTTTTGGGTCTGGTTTTACTGATTGTTTCAGATTGTACCTGGTCTGAGACTGTGACCTGGCTGGTGTTATGCGCGCTGATGGTGACGGGCAGCCCTCGGGCCAGGGCTTCAACCGAGCTGCGGGCTGCGTCAGGGCTTGCGTTGGTAATTTCGGTGTAGAGCTGTACAGCTTCTTCAAAATTGCCTGTCTGGGCCAGGTCTTTGACTTCTTTTAACCGGCGTGCCTGGTTAATAAGCCCGCCCAGATCACCGATTCCGCTCAGCGTGTAACTGTGTGGTTCGGATGAAAAAGCTGGTTTGCTGCGCAGGTTATCTGGTACGATGACCGAGCCATTGCAATAGGGGCAGCGAATGATGGGGTCACTACCTTTGTAATCCAGCGGGGCTCCGCAATTGGGGCAATTAAAGGTACCTGCCATATCCAATCCTTTTGTTTAATGGATCAATTGTAATAAAAATCACAAAAAGCGAGAGGCACAAAGTTCTTTTGAGTGAACATTGTGCCTCTCGAATTTTACTCGCTGGTTTCGCCTCCACCTTGTTCGTCGCTTCGCAGGTGGGGGAAGAGCAGTACTTCGCGAATGGAGTGTTTGTTTGTAAGCAGCATGGTCAACCGGTCAACGCCCATGCCGAAACCTCCGTTGGGGGGCATGCCGTAACGCATGGCACGCAGATAGTCATCATCCATCAGGTTTAGCTCCTCGTCTTCGGCCGTATAATCGCGGCCCATTTCGATGAAGCGCTGTTCCTGGTCGAGTGGATCGTTCAGTTCGGTAAATGCGTTGCATAATTCAAAACCGGCCACATAACCTTCAAAGCGTTCGACGGTTAGCGGGTCGCCAGGTTTGGACTTGGCCAGTGGCGAGATGTCGCGGGGGTAATCGTATAGAAAAGTAGGCTGGATCAGGGTCGGTTCCAGGTATTCACCTACAAGGAAGTCGATCAGCTTGCCGCGGGTAGCCCTGCCCGGTGGGTTGTAGCCTTTAGCGCGGATGGCTGCTGAGAGATTTTCAGCATCCGTGTGGGCATAAATATCGATGCCGGTTACATCCAGGATGCCCTGACGCATTTCAATGCGGTTCCAGGGTGGTGTAAAGTCAATCTGCTTGTCTTGATAGGTGATCTTGAAGGTACCGTTGACTTCTTTGCAGACCGTTGAAACCATCTGCTCGGTCAATTCCATCACCTGAAGATAATCGGCATACGCCCAGTAAAATTCGAGCTGAGTGAATTCGGGGTTGTGTTTAAACGAGACACCTTCATTCCTGAAATCACGGCCAATTTCATAGACGCGCTCAAGATTGCCGACCAGCAGTCGTTTGAGATAGAGTTCAAACGAGATACGCAAATAAAGCTGTTGTTTGAGCTGATTGTGAAAGGTTGTGAATGGACGTGCTGCCGCACCGCCATAAATAGGTTGCAGTATGGGGGTTTCCACTTCGAGAAAATCGTGGTCGTCGAGAAACCGGCGCAGGGATGAAACCACACGGGCGCGTTTGCGGAATGTTTCGCGTACATCCGGGTTTACCGCCAGATCGGCATAGCGCTGGCGGGCACGCAGTTCTGGACCTTCCAGGGCTGCATAGCGGATGACTGTTCCGTCTTCCAGGGTGACATCTTTGTCTGCGGGCAATGGCGAAACGGCTTTGGCCAACATGGAAAATTCGTGTACATGGAGTGTGACTTCTCCTGTCCGGGTTCGCATCATGACACCCGAAGCCTGGATAAAGTCGCCGATATCAAACATTTTGTCAAAAAAGCTGATACGTTCCTGACCTAATTCATTGATGCGCAGGAATAGCTGGATTTTCCCGGTTCCATCCTCGATATGCGCAAATGATAGCTTGCCCATCGCGCGGGTAGCGCGGATGCGCCCTGCCAGGGTCGCTTTTACTTCAGCGGGTGGGTTGCCATCTTCCGATGCTTTTTCTGCGGCTGCGAATTCGGAAATAGCTTTAGCCGCAGTATGTGTGCGTTCGGCGCGAGTGGGATAGGGCTCCACTCCGGCGGCACGCAGCTCGGAAATTTTTTGTATACGGATTTGTTCAAGTGAGTTATATTCTGCCATTAGTGCAAGCCTTCCAAAAGAGATTTAAAAAAAGCCCCGCGTAAAAGCACCCTGCTGTGTGCAGAGTGCCCGCGGGGCTTTAAGTGACTGCCCCAGTCTTTCAGGTGGTCTTTAATACTTTAACTTTGAAAGAACCGCCAGGTGCATCGACAGTTACAATATCGCCGGGGTGGTGATTGATCAATGCCCGACCAAGCGGAGATTCATTGGAAATTTTTCCAGAACGGGGATCGGCTTCGGCCGCACCCACGATCGTATATTCTTCAGCAGGGCCATCATCTTCCTGAATCGTGACTGTATCTCCGACTTGCACAAGGGTTGGGTCCAGGTGCGCTGAGGCTTGGTCGATAAGATGGGCGGCAGCCAGGATAACTTCCAGCTCTTGAATACGTCCTTCGACAAAAGCCTGTTCGTTTTTAGCGGCTTCGTATTCGGCGTTTTCGATTAATTCTCCACCTTCCATGGCTTCATGCAGCCGTTCGGCAACTTCTTGCCGTTTGGCAATGCGGAGAAATTCTAGCTCATCTTGAAGTTTCTGGAAACCCTCTTTGGTCAAATACATAGCTGGCATGATTCAAAACCCTATATTATGATATGTTGCATCCCAAAAATATGAGATGCAACGTTGGATGAGCGTCGTTATTTTTACTAACGTTCAATAATATATCATGAATTTATCGTGAAATCAAGCAGATAAAAGCGACAACAGTACTGAAATTTATGCGTTTTCCTGGAGTTCTTGCTCCCAGAGCGATAAGCCACCCCTGGATTGCCGATAATTTTTGATTTGTGATTGCATATTCACTAAGTCTCCAAAAAGCGAAGATACTTGTGATTCGTGGGCTTCTATGGCTTGCTGCCAGGCTTTCAATCCCTGGTCTGAAATGAAAAATGATCTGGAGCGCAAGTTAGTGGTGGCTGCAGCTAGTTCGTCTTCGTGTTTAAACAGGTATGGGATGTCTGCATAGTAGTATAACGGATGGAAAATAGTTTCTAGCGCTGTGCGTACAATAACATGGTCTACATGCCCACCCAGGGCTAATGGGCACACGATTTTGTCCATCCCGTCCAAATCCCGGGCGATCTCCTGGGCTGTTTCTTGCACAATACCGGCATCTTGCGGGTGGATTGGACCGAACACATCCTGGGTGTACATCAAAGCACCAGATTTTGCGCGTCGATAGATTGCATCCACCATGCTGAGGTGGCGAACTGTTGCGCCTACCTGGCGGGCTGCGTTTTGGTCTTCTATCCGGCGCTGCATGACTGTTTCTGCCGGCGTGCCGGTATTCCATTCGGCATGTACTCGCCGAATCAGGTCAGAATCAGGCCCTGCGGGGGGATCGCCTGCGTTTATAGTCCAGATTTCGACAGGGGTTCCGCTGTGGGTTTGTTCCCAGATTAAGCCACCGCAAGAGAGCACGGCATCATCAAAGTGTGGAGAAATATAGATCCAGCGCATAATTCTTATTTACCATTCGTCGTTCTAATTTTTTTGATACTTACTCTTGGGCTGTCATGGTAGATCGAAAGAACATCTGCCAGACGAAAATATTTATTGGTGGATCCTTGGCGACTATACATTCTGCAAAGAATCCAGATGCGGGCAAACCGGGCATTTTATTGCTACCGAGCTGCTCGCGATTGATGGATCTGGATTTATATTGGCAAAAAAATACGGGTCTTTTTATTTCTGTGAGGACGAGATGTAGATTATTTTCAGGTCTTTAGATATTCAACGGGCCATCTGTTCCCAATATCTGCTGGGCTAATTTTTGCAGGGTTTCAGTCTCGGCATCATCCGTGTGGTTGGCCTGCCAGTATTTTTCAAGCAGCTCAAGGGGTGAAAGACTGGCGATGTTTTGACCTTCAGCCAGGCGCACACGTGTTTCAACTTGCGGGCGTTTCACGAGCTGAAACTCAAAAGCCTCGGCAACGTGAGCGCGGATCTCGGCCTCGTTGATCAGTCTTTCGTAATCGCGTGGGTAGTCGACAATCAGCCTGACGATGGCATCCTTTATTTTTCGGGCTGGCGGCAGTGCTGAGATAAGTTGTTCGGTCACATTTTCAGTTGATTCCAACTTAATGCGGCCTTCAAGGAATGGGCGGACCTGTTTCAGCTGGCGCCATTCCACGCGCGTACTTCCACGCTGGACCTCGGCCATAATGAAGAATTTGTCATCTTTGGCCTCGCCAAAATCAACCCGTTCGATGGAGCCGGGGTAAATAACAGGGGGATGCATGTCTCGGGTCTGGTCGCGTGGGTCTGGGCCAGGGCCATTCAAGTTTTGAGGTTTGTGAATGTGTCCGAGGGCTACATAATCCAGGCAGTCGTCCTTGACGAGCGAGCCCGGCAGAACCAGGTCTGTACCGAGCATGACCATTCGTTCACCGCCAAAAGTGGCGCCCTGAACGGATGCGTGTGCCGTCAGGATGACTGGCAAGGTCGGGTCAATTGCAGCAAGGAAACCCTTGACGAGCTGTGTCAGGAGATCTTCAATTTGCGCGTAAATTTCGGATGTGGCTGTTTGCCCGGTTTCCAGGGCGGCCATCAGCCCAGAACGAGAGACCCAGGGTAGCCCAATCACCTGGACGGGAAAGCCTAATTCAGCAGGAGTGAGTAGCTGCGGCCGGGCGACAACATGCAAATAAGGTACTTGCAAGGTCTCGAATTCCTGCAGGGCATGGGCTCGCCCGAGCGCTGGCGAAACATCATGATTGCCGATTAACAAAATCGTTGGAATTTTTGCAGCTGAAAGACGCATTAGTCGCCGGCCCCATTCGCGCTGGAAGGTGGGGGCGGGTGTGCGGTCTTTATAAGCATCGCCGGCAAAGATGACCAGGTCCACTTTTTCATCGATGGCGGTATCAACGATGGTATCAAGTGATTTTAGAAAGTCTAGTACTCGGAATGGAAGTCCGGTTTCCGGGTCGTGGCGGCCATAATTGGCCATGTCAATGTGGGCGTCTGCAAAATGGAGTAATCGCATGGTTTATTTTAGTGGGATTTCTGGGGCGACTCCGACAGATTGCAAAGCCTGTATGACCGCCGCCATTTTGGGGTTGAGGTGATTGGCTAATTGATAATCGGCGACCGCGCTGACAAGATCGCCATTGGCTTGTTCAGCCATGCCACGCCAATAGAGACTCTCTTCCAGTGTGGGTGTGCTGACGGTTGCGAGGGTCGTATTCGCCAGGTTGATCACATCCAGGTAACGGCCAGCATAATAGTAGGCCTTGAATGGGCTGGTCTGGTACCATAACATGCGATAAGGATATTTTGCTTTTTCGATGGGTAAATTGCTATATAGCGAGAATGCCTGGTCATACGCGGAGGCTGCATCAAAATATTGTAGCAATTGAACGTGGCTGGTACCTTTGTTGAACCAGGCAAAATAGGCATCCAATCCGGTTTGAGTCTTAACCTCTTGATCGGCGATATTGAGTGCATTCTGGTTGGCCCATTGCGGGTCTGACCAGTCGCCCAATAAAGCCTGGATTATCTCTTCGCGGTCGGCAGGATAGACGACCATAAATAAATAATTGAAAGCTCGCCATTCGTTATAGAATTTTTCATACGGAACCTGAAAGTTTGGGCCGCCGCCAATGTAGTTTGCGCCGCTCAATGTGTCCTGGACCAGAAATGTTTTTGCGGCATCGTTGTAACCAGTTAGAAACAGATAATGGCCCATCCAGCTAACCTGGCCCTTCGTGTCTCGTTGATATTCGCCTTTTTCTATCAGCATTGGATATCCGGCAGCGATGAAACGTTTGAGCAAATCCGGGCTGCCGCCAAAGCGCGAAAGCGAACGAAGATCGGTATTGTCGTTGACGAAATCGACCATTTCATACGGCATCACGTTTTTATCGGTCTGTCCGCGTTTGAAAAATTCTAGTTTGGGGTCATTGATGCCTGGTTTTACGATTCTTAGAATATCGTCGCGGGTACCTTTCCATTTCCAGAATTTTAGAGCCATGGTCAGGTTGGACGGGCCGCATAAATTATAGCCACCCAACTGGTCAACATAGACGACGCCCTTCAAAGTAATACTGGCTGGCAGCGGTGTGGGGGTAATGGTTGGTGTGGCCGTTGGCCCAACGGGTGTAAGCGTAGCTGTTATTTGTGGGGTGGGAGTGGATGACGGTTTGCGCATAGCCAGCAATGTGGCAGTGACGATCCTGTCAATTTGAGATTGTTGTGAAGGGATGAAAACGGCTTCTGATGGCGGCCGAAAAAAATATACGATTTGTGAACGTAGTTCATCCACGCGCCATGAGAGTTTATCGTTGACGAATGGAATATTGTAAACAGCTACTCCCAGGAGGAGGATACCAATCGCTACCAATGGGATTCGAAAGGAACGGGGTTTTCTTAACATATAGGGATTATAAAGCGGAAAATGAAAAAACGTAACGGGTGCCT
>JAPLGT010000021.1:0-9191 GCA_026390035.1 Chloroflexota bacterium | reverse complement strand
TCTAAATGGCCCCAAAAGCTCTTCAGCAACCACGTAAAGCTGTTTGAAACTTGTAAATTTGCCTATCCATCTGCGTTTTAGCAAAAACGTCCGTTTTTGCTTTCGTGCTCGACAATAAGTGAACTCTAAAGCCAAGTAAATGAATCAATGGACATCTAAAACAATCGTGAGCGCTTAGTAAAGGTATAATAAATTTTAATATCATCTTGCAGTCCAGGAAAAGTGGTAATAATGACAGAATTGATTATACGGATCCTTTTGGCAGACGACCACAAAATGTTGCGAGATGGTTTGCGGGCCTTGTTGGAAGGGGAAGACAATATGCGGGTGATCGCCGAGGCTGGTACTGTCGAAGATACTATCCGGCTGGCGGTTGAAATGCTGCCAGATGTTGTGGTTTTGGACTTGGGTATGCCAGGTGGCAGTGGTTTGGATGCTATCAGAAGTATCCGTAAAAAGGGGCTGCCTGTGCGGATTGTGGTGCTTTCAATGCATAGTGGACGTGAAATGGTATTGGAGGCGCTGCAGGCGGGGTGTGATGGTTATGTGCCCAAATCAACCGCGCATACGGACCTGATACTGGCTATTCGAGCAGTTTTTGCGGGTAAACGCTTTCTGCATCCTGATGCTGTAACTGCGATGGTTGACAATCTGCTTGACCGGCAGGAAGAAAGCAAGCAGGCGGGTTTACTCTCTGAGCGTGAACTGGATGTCATCAAACTGACTGCAATGGGCTTTACCAGTCGCGAAATTGGTAAAAAATTGGCGTTGAGCCCAAAAACTGTCGATACTTATCGCGAGCGTGCCATGTTGAAACTGCAAATCGAATCAAAATCAGACATCATCCGGTTTGCGATGCGAGCTGGGCTGCTTGATTCACTCAACTCTTCCCACAAAAATTTCTAGAATTTGCCAAAGGGGTCTTGCCTTGCTGGAAAAAATAAATCAAACGATGGACTGGCTTTACGGTAAGTTGTTGGCTTTTCCGATGCGCTTGAAGGTGATCGGGATCGGGCTGTTGCCGATCATTATTTTGGGATTTTCCCTGAATTACTGGATCACAACTGGGCTTTCAGATTGGCTTTCTTACATCCTGGCGGATGTGCGAGTGCAGGCGGCCATGTCGGCGGGAGGTCGCAGTGTATTCTTGGTGACCTTGCTGGGGGCTGCTGCCTCCATTTTATTTTCCCTGTTGCTCTCGCACATCCTTACCGAACCGATCCTTTCCTTGCGCGAGATGGCGCAGCAGGTTGCGGGTGGAAAACTGAATGCGCGGGCAAAAATTTGGGCAAAGGATGAAATTGGTGAGCTGGCCATTGCGATCAATACGATGACC
Source organism: Chloroflexota bacterium (assembly GCA_026390035.1). Taxonomy (GTDB): domain Bacteria; phylum Chloroflexota; class Anaerolineae; order Anaerolineales; family Villigracilaceae; genus UBA5195. The sequence goes on along the minus strand of JAPLGT010000021.1, from coordinate 7,855 downwards.
GATAATCTGGTCACCAACCAGGAATCGCTGGCCCGCAAAAACCGCAGCTTGGATGCGATTAATCAGGTGGCGCTGGCTGGTAATCGGTCAGATGATATTCACGATGTTTTGTATATTATCTTGGAGCATGTTGTCAATATCATGCACCTGAAGATGGGTTGGATCTATCTGCGCGACCCTGAGCGGAAATCATTTCATCTGGCGAGCTGGTATGGGATTGAAGCAGAGATGGTGCCGGTTTTCCTGGGCATATTAAATAATTCGCCCTGTGCCTGCCAGGAGGATCTGGTCAGTGGAGGCTTAGGTACTTTAGCGAGCAATCGTGTTTGTTCGCGCCTGGAAAAATTGACCAGACTGAATATTGTGCGGAATCACATTACCATTCCGATGGTGGCACGCGAACAGCACTTTGGTTTGATCAACCTTTCCTGTGATGAAGGTGTGACCATCCCCGATGAAGACATGGAATTATTGTCGTCGCTGGGCAACCAAATCGCTGAAATCGTGGCGAACGCCTGGTTACAAATCAAGCTGACTGAAAAAGAAGCTGCGCGGCAGGTTTTGCTCGAATCGCTGGTACAGGCCCAGGAAGATGAGCGATTGCGCCTGGCCCGTGAGCTGCATGACGGCGCCGGACAAACGCTGACCAGCCTGCTTGTGCGCTTAAAAACGATGGAAAGAAAATCTCCAGCACCTGAAATGCAGCGAGAGCTGACCAATATGCAGGATATTGTCTCGGAAACCATCGAACAGATCCGTGAGTTGGCATATCGATTGAGGCCAGTGGCTCTTGATGAATTCGGGCTATCCCGGGCGCTGGAAATCCTTGTAGAAGATATGACCAACGGGATGGGGATAACGATTGAGCGCAATTTCGATCTTCAAGATTTGAATATCCCGACCGAATTTGAAGTGGTGTTGTATCGGATAGCTCAGGAAGGATTGACGAACATCATCCGGCACGCCAGGGCTGGTCGCATCAGGCTTTTACTGATTGCCGAAAATAAAGGTGTAAAGATGACCATGGACGATGACGGGATCGGTTTTGATCCCGGAAGAATCTCTATCAACAGCGATCAGCGACACCTTGGATTGATCAGCATGCGCGAACGAGCAGAGATCATCGGGGGGACGCTGGATGTTTACACGGCCCCTGGCAAAGGTACCACGGTAGAAGTTTTCATTCCCATCCATTAATAATTTACTGCACAATTCAATCAGCCACGCCAGTAATTCAATTTACTGGCGTGGCTTTTTATTGTCAGGAAAATCCCTACATAATGGTTGTTTTTTCCTGATACCGGGCTATCAGCAGATTTGATATATTAATGAACAAGAAGGCAAGTCAAAAAAACTCGTTATAGGCAACTGGAGGCAAAAGATGAACGATCAAAGCAAGACAAAACTTACGAGGCGCGATTTCCTGCGTGTATTAGGGCTGGGGGCTGGCGCTGTAGTAGTCGGCGCAGCTGTCAAACCTGTCGCAGCCGCACCGGCTTTATCAGCAAACCCAAGTTATGAATACAAGCGCTTTGCTGACCTGGCTGGCCGGAGCCAACGCCCGTGGTGGGTGCGTACCGTCGACCAGCCGACCATGGAAATCGATTGGACCAAGATGAAGCGTTACAACGAAGGTTATAAAGCCGATCTGGGCACGGGTACTGTGCGTGGCAAGGGCTTCGAAGTCTACGTTGGCAAGGAAAAGAACGCTGAGCTCGTCCAGAAAAGCGTCGATGTCTTAAAAGCTGGGATTGCGAATAACACTCCTGGCTATACCTTGAAAGATCAGGCGCTGGTTTCTGGCAACAGCCCACGCGTTCCGATGAGTTTTCTGGGACCACAAAAGGCCAAGACCCCTGAGGATTTTGGTGCTTCCAAGTGGTCCGGCACACCAGAAGAAGCGTCGCGTGTTTTGCGCGCTGCTCTGCGTCATATGGGCGCCGCGACAGCGGGTTTTGTTGAGTTGGATGAGAATACCCGCAAGCTGATCTATTCGTTTGACCCGGATGGCAAGGAAATGGTCTTCACGGATGATGCCCTGCCTTCTGAAACTGAAACCCAACGTCTTATTCCGAATACTGCCAAGTATGCGATGGTGTTCACCATCCAGATGTCGGAAGAGACGATGCGCCGCTCGCCCACTCCTTTGGGCCAGCAAACCACCGGCCTGGCTTACAAACGCCATTCCGTGGTCCAGGCATCCATGCAGGAATTCTTGCGCACGATGGGTTATATGGGCCTGGGTTGTTCCACAACCAACGCACTGGGTATTGCGCCGGCTTTTGGCGTGCTGGCTGGATTGGGCGAAATGTCGCGCCTGAACCGCATGATCACGCCTGAATTTGGACCGATGGTGCGTTGTTTCTTCATCCTGACCGACCTGCCCGTAGCGACCGATAAACCGATTAATGCCGGCGTGATGGAATTTTGTAAACGCTGCAAGAAGTGCGCGGAAGCCTGTGCCACCGGTGCTTTGAGCTTTGATGATGACCCGACCTGGGAAATTCGTGGTCCGTGGAACAACCCCGGTCACAAAGCCTACTTCGAAGATTCAACCAAGTGCATGACCTACTGGAAGGAAGTTGGCACGAACTGCGGTATTTGTTTCTCGGTCTGCCCGTTCTCCAAGAAAGACAAGGCCTGGATCCACGACTGGGTTAAGGCGACTGCCTCAGTTGCCCCGGCGATGGATGGTTTCATGCGCAGCATGGATGACGCTTTTGGTTACGGCGCCCAGAAAGACTGCGAAGATTGGTGGATGCTTGATCTGCCCGAGTATGGCACCGATAGCAGCGGTATGTTATAAATCAAGGAGAAAACAATGAGTGAAAAAATTGTGATTGAAATCAAGCCGCGACCGTGGTATGAGTGGTTGGTAGGGGCATTGTTTCTACTGACTGAAGTCTTTCTCATCCAAAATGCAATTGCCAGCAGCGGCGAAAACGAACCGCGTGCAGCAATGCTGTTCTGGGTCAGCTTCTTTGTCCTATTGATCGTTGGTGGCGTGGTCTGGTTCATGCGCCGGTCCAAGTAGAAGTCGTCAAGCTGGTTTAAATTTTATCAAAAGGGGAGAGGTGTGTTATCCTCTCCCCTTTTTCAATCGGCATCATCTGAATTAATTATTATTATGACTTCTCTAAATCATCCATTATCACCCACCCAACCAGCCCTGAAAAAGTCGCTGACTTTGCCGCGCCTGGTTTTATTTTTTTCCGTGGTGCTGGCAGTCACGGCATGGGTGGTTGGGTATTTCTCCAGCGGCGGCAGCGCAGAAGTGTTTGTGCCGGATGTATTGGCTGGCGCCGTGCGAGTTGAAGCACGCGGCAGCCTATTTATCGGTTATGGGGCAGATGGCGGCATTATCGGTTACGCTGCCAGCGGGAAAAGCCAGGGTTACGGCGGCCCGCTTGAAATGCTGGTGGGGCTGGATCCAAAAGGCGAAATCATCGGGGTCAAACTTATCTCCCAGCGGGAAACGCCGGGTTTTTTCCGTTTAATTCTGGCAAAGGATTTTTTCAAGCAATATTCCGGAAAAAACTTTCGTGATCCACTCCAATTGAACCAGGATCTGGACGCGGTCAGCGGGGCAACCGTCAGTTCGGAGGGGATCGCTGCCTCGGCACGGGATGCAATCCGTCTGATCGCCCAGCAGGGTTTGAACAAGCCATTACCTGCTGAAGCGCGCCCGATCCGGTTTGGCATTCCTGAAATCACCTTGCTTGGTTTATATGCAGCCGGCTATTTTGGCCACAAATACAGCTCTGGTGTCTGGAAGCGGCGTGTACGTTGGGGTACGCTGCTGACAGGGATGATCGTGCTGGGATTTATTTATACGGCGCCGCTGACCATCGCGCAAATCATCGCCCTGCTGAGTGGTTATTGGCCGGATTGGCATAATAATTTATACTGGTACTTGCTGATTGGTGGAATCATTTTTGTGACCACGGTGGATGCCAAAAACCCATATTGCAGCTGGTTTTGCCCGTTTGGCGCTTTCCAGGAGTGCCTGGCGCAGTTCACAAACGCAAAGCCCTACCGTTCGCGCCATTGGGGAGTATTTTTTACCTGGCTGCAGCGCGGGCTGGCTTTTGCTGCGGTTCTGGTCGGGCTGGTGCTGCGCAGGCCGGGTGTGGCGGGTTACGAACCCTTCGCCACGCTGTTCGATTTTAGGGGTAACCTGATCGAGGTGGTTTTTCTGCTGGTGGTGAGCGTGGCGAGCCTGATGATGTATCGACCATTTTGTAATTATTTATGCCCACTTGACCCGGTGTATGATTTTATCGCCGAGAGTCGCCGTTGGCTGCGAGAAGGTTGGCAGGTATGGAAAAAGAAAACCACGAAAAAATAAAGGATATTTTCCTGGCGACTTTCATGTTGGTATGCGTGAGCCTGATTATGACACTGTGGGTGAATGCCATTGTGCAAAAGGATACCGAGATGCCCTATTTTTATCGTGGGGTACCGACGTTATCGGGATCATATTATGTGACACAGACAGCCATCGCGGAAGGTGCCCTACTGGGCACAGGAACGCCGACGGTTGAGAAAAAACACAAGGATCCAACCGCGACCGCGACTGCGGCTGTGGCCCCGACCGCGATTCCGACCGCGACACCTGTTTTTATCCTAACGTCTGAGGTAGACAGTTGAGCACGAGACTGAGCCGCCGTGATTTCCTTAAAATTAGCGCACTGACAGGCGCCGTGGTTGGTTTGAGTGCGACTGCTGCCCAGAAGCTGCTTAAGCTGGGGTATTTAAACAAAGTTCACGATTCCCAGATGCTGATGGGGACAATTGTCAATTTTGAAGTGGTAGCTGAAAGCAAAGACCAGGCCCAGGCTGCAATCCAAGCGACCGTGGATGAGATGCGGCACTTGATCAGCGTGTTTGACTACCGTCTGGAAAGTAGTGCGCTGGGGCAGCTAAATTCCACCGGAATTACACGGAACCCGCCACACGAATTGGTGGACATGCTGCGGCAGGCGCTGCACTTTGGAACGCTCTCCAACGGCGCGTTCGATGTGACGGTCCAGCCCATGCTGGATGCCTCGCGTGAAAACCGCCCGGCAACACCAGACATCAGGGCTCTGGTCGATTATCGGCTGTTGAATGTCACGAACGATGAAATTTCCCTGGCACGCCCGGGGATGGCCGTAACCGCGGATGGCATTGCCAAGGGCTGGGTGGTGGATGGTGGGGTGGCAATTTTGCGCCAACTTGGCTTTGAGCAGGTGCTGGTGGAAGCGGGTGGTGATATGCTGGCCAAGAGTACACAGGCTGGGCAGGTGTGGAAAATTGGGATTGCCCATCCACGCAATAAAGGCGAGTTTGCGGCCATCATCGGAATACAAAATCAAGCCGTGGCTACTTCCGGCGATTATATGAATTATTTCAGCGCAGATCATTCCGCATATCACATCATTGATCCACGCACGGGTCATTCTCCCGCAGAGCTGGCGAGTGCCACGGTAATTGCGCCGAGCGTGGCGGAAGCGGATGCGCTCAGCACAACCATGATGGTATTGGGCGCGCAGGAAGGCCTGGCGCTGATCGAAAGGCTGCCTGAAATGGCCGCATTGTTGATTTCCAAAGATTTGCAGATATACCGATCCAGCAAATTTCCTACCGAATAAACTAATTGAGGTGATTTATGTCCATTCTTCCAGTACCATCCGTTGACCAAAGAGAAACTTACGACCAAATCAGAAAGTCGATCACTGCCGCCCAGGAAAATGGCGACAGCAAAGCAGTCGTGTCCCTGTATAAGAAATTGGGGCAGGCTTATATGGATGCTGGGGATGCTCCGCAAGCGCTGACTGAGTTTAATGAAGCGATCAAGCTTGTTTTTAATGGAGATGAGAAAGAAGCCTTTGCTCAACTCCTTGGATTGCGAGGCCTGGCGCTTAAATCGATCGGCAATTATTCGCTGGCGCTGCAGGCATTTCGCAAATCGCATGTGCTGGCGCTCGAGATCAAGCATCCGGCGCTGGCGTGTGACGCGCTGATCCATGCCGCGACATTGCATTCTGAGATGGGAAAAGTTGACGAGGCTGTCGAAGCGTTGAACGATGCATTGAAGGTTGCCACGGAGAATAAAGACAAGGTGCGCAAGATGCGAGTGTATGGTCTGATGGGAGATAATTTTTTCAGGCAGCCGGATTCGCAAAAAGCCACAGAAAATTATATGCTGGCGTGTGATGTTGCGCAGGATTTGATGAATCGGGCGGCGGAGTGCTCATTTATCACCAAGCTGGGCAATGTCCTGCTGATGGAAGGCAAATTGGAAGCCGCTAACGATAAATATGAGCGCGCGCTCAAGCTAGCCTCGGCCTTGGGCGATAGGATCGCGGAAATCAATATCCTCGGCGGTTTGTTTCGCTCGCATGCGCTGTCTGGCGATGTAAAACTGGCGCAGGTGTATGGTGAGCAAACTATTCATTTGGCAGCAGAGATAGAGCATGTGGAGGCCGAGCTGGCCAATATCCATGCACTGGCTACCTTTCTGATCGATCAAAGGCATTTCGAACCAGCGATGCTGCTGTTGGAACGTGGACTGCAGGTTGTGCGGGAGCAGACTGACCTGAGCTCGCAGATGGAGTTATTGGACCTGCAGGGAAAGGCATTTTCACTGCAGGAGAAATATAATGAGGCGCTGGAAAGCTGGAACATGGCATTGACGTTGGCCAGTAATCTGCAGGATGAAGAGTTAATGGCCAGGCTTTTTGGTAGGATGGCGGCGGTCTTTGCTGAAACAGGTGATCTTGAAAAATCGGTGGATTGCGCTGAAAAAGCATTGGCTCTGGCGTTGGCGAATGAAGACAGTAAGCTGGCTGCCGAACAACAAATTCTGCTGGCTTTTAATTTTAGAGACAGCGGTCAAAATGAGAAAGCCATTCAATCTTGTCAGGCCGCCATTGATGCCTATGAAATTACCAATGACATTGAACTGATTGCTCAGGCTAAAACTTTGTTGATCGAATTGGAAAACTAGGAAACTCTGGACATTCTCATTATTCTCCTTGGGTTTGTGGTTTGAAAGTAGATGGATGATGAGAAGCGTCCATCTACCAAATCAAAGCTCTATCTGAATCATGTTTTATAAAATCATTGGAATTCATGCTAAAACACAAGCGAGTTTATTGTTACGACGAATAAATACTTAAACAATGTACCAATAAAAAAAAATTACTGGTGCTGGGCATCAATACAATCGACGCTCAGGCATTTCGGTGTCAGGACTGAAACCAAACTGTTTGTGCAGATCTGGTGTACTGAAAGCCTGACCGAACTGATGGAACGGCACCAAGGGCTGGTACGCTGTGTTGTTCGACGGCAGTGGTTGCTACCTCTGAAGTACGCAGAAGGGTTGCCAGCTGGACGTCGCGGATTGTGGGGGTAGCGTTGGGATATAAACCAGGGCAGGTCAGCAGATTTTCGTGCTACACCTACCAGACAATCTTCAAGTATGTCTGGGGTGCCAGGCTCGCAAAAGCGCCTGAGCGTTTTGTACGAATTAAACACGATCTGGATTTTTTCGATGATCAATTGGGGTAACGGCACTAATTCATTGAAGGTGTTGGCTGCCCGGTAATGTTACTCGGTGTTTTCTGCGGGATCTGAATGTGAGTCTTTTTTTTGGGGTTTTTCGAACCCAGTCAGAACGCCAACCAACAGGCCAGTGATGAGCCCTGCCGAATCAGGCAGTACTGGTCTGTTGGTTGCGCATAGTATTTACCATGGCTTATTCTCTTGAAAAGGTTGTTTTGGCCGGTTACACGATCTTGGTGCTGTTATTCTGTTCGGTATCTAACCCTGCCATCCGTTTAATGATTTCTTTTTTTGCCTGGTCATTGGT
>JAPLGT010000337.1:0-12127 GCA_026390035.1 Chloroflexota bacterium | reverse complement strand
TGATTCCTTGCTGGCCAATTTGCTTACCCAGGATCATTTCGTCATTCTAAAAAACTTGGAACTTCTTTTCGCGTTTGAACTCGAGCTGGAAACAGTTCGCGCGCGTGCGAATAATCAGAATCACATCTTGATGATGCTGCCCGGGGAGAAACGTGGCGACCATATCGTACTATTTTCCGAAGCAGAGCAGCGTTTTCACCGCCAGTTGCCATTTCAACTCATTGCCGATAATCATTTGTGGGAGTTAGACAATGCCTAGCAAGATTTCCGATCCCAAACCAGAACTCAAACTTTATCAGCGCAAATCCCTGGACCAGATCACCTCTGTACCGGAAGATATTATCAGTGTTTATGTGGTTGAACAGCATATCTGGTCCAATGCCCAGACCGAAGAAGAACGCTTGCTGGCGCGCAGAACCCGCCAGGCTGAGACCCGTACAGTGGAAGAATTCCTGATCGATCCGATCAGGCCGTTTTTAATGGACTTTTTCCGGCAGTTATCCGCTCCTTATGACCCCAACCGTAAAGATAATCCCATAGGGCAGGGCTACTGGATCCAGGCCGAGTTTGGCTCCGGCAAATCGCACCTGCTCTCTTTCATCGGCTCGCTTGCCCTGGGGGGTGAAAAAGAGTGGGAGGTTGTACGCCAGAAGGAAGAAAAGTCAGGAAAGGGCAAGCGTGAAAGCCTGTCTTTCTTTTATGAAAATGGGCTGCAGAAGAAAGCCAAAGAGGGTAAAGGCATCTTGATTGCTGTGAAAACCCTGGTTGGGCAGGGCCCGATCAACACGGCAGGCGATGATAAAACCCTTGGGAGCTATATCCTGGATGCGGTCGCTGAACAGTATTATCTTGAAAATGGAAAATCCTTGCCGCTCTACCCACAGGAAATCCTGGCTGAGCGCTTTTTGAGTGAGGACCTGGATCGTTATTCCAAGGATTTGCAAAAATACTTACAGGATCCGGCCTATTTCGATGAAGAGAGCCGTATGAGCCTGGATGAATTTTTGAGCCTGCTCCAGACCAACCAGGACCCAGGCATCCAGTTTGATCTGGGTCAAAGGCTGTGGGATTTCTACGATCGTTATCTCAAAACCCGCCCAAAGATTGAAACGGATGTTGAACCATTAATGAAGCACATGGTTAACCGCTTGTTGGCTGAAGGTTATGCCGGCCTGCTGCTGATCCTGGACGAGGTTTCGCTGTTCATGAAAAACCGTTCCGACAAGCTGCGCGCAGATGATGAAAAGGCGCTGGTGGTGCTCTCCAACCGGCTGGCAAAAGTGGATAACCTGCCAGTCTGGACGGTCTGCGCCGCCCAGCAGGCTATCGAGACCACATCGGTGGGTGTCAAAAATATCATCGCCGACGAACGCCTGAAGTTGGTACCGCTGCTGAACAAGCAGGATGATTATTATGATATCGCCCTGGCGCGCGTGCGCACCATCACCGACAGAGCTGCCATTGGCCAGTATTATGAAGATTACAAAAAAGGTTTCAGTTGGCCCCAGGCATACGGGCCGGCCCAGTTCGAACGATTTTTCCCGTTTTACCCCCCCGCCATCGATGTGGTGCGTTCAGTTTCTTATGGTCTGACTACCATCCGATCAGCCCTTTACTTTATGCTTCAAACTGTTAAGTCACAGCGAAAACAGCAATCCAGGGAGTTGATCACGCTCTGGGCTTTGTTCGATGATGTTGTTAACTATACTGAGGATCCATCCGGCACCAGCCGCAGCATCGCCAGCCTGAAAACCAAGCACCCTACAGAGTGGCGCGCTTATGAAGACGGCAAGCGCCAGATCGATGAGGCTATTGCGGGTCCACTAAAGGCTCACCGCAGCCGCTGCGAAAAAATTGTCAAAACCCTGTTCCTCTACCATATCGCAAATATTTCGCCCGATGGCCTGAGCCATGAAGAAATCATGAACTGTGTCATGGAATGGAAAGACCATGACCGTGGCCAAACCACTGATATACAAGATAATCGCGATCATTATGAAATCCTGGTTGAGAAACTGGATACCGAGCTGGTACAGGTGGAAAAAGTTGGCACCAGGTATCGCTTCAATGTTCAGGGTACCGGGCCAAATCCATCCGATGTCTTTCAACGCGCGCGGGCCGAAGCCGAAGCCAGCGAAGTGCTGCGCCAGCAGGCCTGGCACCAATTGCTTGATCTAGACGGTTGGCCTGTTGAAACCAACTACATGGTGCTCGATCTGGCAGCCGGGATAAGCTCCATCTTCAGGGAGATAGCGCCCGAATCACAGCAGGATATCGTTGTTCGCTGGCATGGTCGTGAGATCAGCGGGCGAGTTTTTATGAAAAACTTGCAGGATACCGCCCGACGCAGCGGGCAATTACCAAACATCAACAGCCCGGATACAAACCTGGACTTTGCGGTCTTTATTAGTAATACCCCGCTTGCCGAGGCGGAACAGGCCAGAATGGTGAAGGAGAAGGCTGATCCACGCGTGCTCTTCTGGACACCCGATGCGCTAACTCCGGCTGAACAATCTCTTCTGATTGACTTTACCGCTTATCGCACGATGGTCTCGGAAGCGATAGGAAAAGAAACGGAAAATGCCAAGATCATTCTGGACTGGGTACAGGGACGCCTTGCCAGTCAGATGGGCACCATTTACCGGATTATTCTGGAGAGCTTTGATCGTGGACGTATTTCAGCCCAGGATCATACCCAGATGACCTTCCACGTTCAGGGTGAGTTAACTTCCATCCTCTCGCCACTCGTTGGCCAGGTGTTGGATTCAACCTACGCCAGCAAGGATATCGAGATCAGCTTCAATGCAGTTTTTAATGATGTAAATGCCATCAACGTCATAAACGGCATTGTTAAAAATGGTGAATACTCGCGCGGTGTTAAGATTGGCAAGGAAGTCTCGGCCTCTCAAAATTATGGCGTTGACCTGGGCATCCTGCGGCGTGGCAATGATTACAAACTCGATTTGCGTGATTGCCGCTACACGCGCGAGATGATGGAATGGATCGAGAAAAAACTGAGTGACAGCGGATCTAACATGCCGGCTGGCACCATCTATAAGAATTTCATGGGCATCAACGGACCAAACGGTGTGCACTACGGTCTGAGCAAACGTATGGTGCAGATGTACTTACTCTGCCTGGTAAGGGAAGGCCGGCTGCGCATCACGCTGACCGGGAAAAATATGCCTGTGGAAGCGGTCGATTACAGCAACATCGCGACTTTGGATTTCAAGGTGGCGGTGCTGGATGCCTTTGACCAGGTGCAACGCCTGAAGCCCCCGGAAGGCTGGGATATTCTTGCGCCTTTTGCGGCGATTTTATTGCAGGATGAAACGGTAAAAAATGTTCGCGAAGATGCTGATATCCAGAAAAGCGTACAGCGGCTGCTGGATGCCAAAAAGGATGCGCTGGATGCATACCGCAAGTTTCAGCATGGGTTGCTTGATTTGTTCATTGAATGGGAGCGCCCGTTCGGCGCGGCCGAACGGTTGACCGCCTGGGAAAAGTACCTGGTTTCTCCGGTGGAGACCAGTGATCCAATCGCTTTCCTACGCAGCGCGCTCGAAAAATCCTTTGGGTATCCCATATACCACGAAGAAACCGTGCGCAGCGAAGACCTGGATGACCTGACTGTGCGGCGAGCTGAAGTGGAACAAGCCCAGCGTTTTTATGGGCACAAAGAACGCGTGCGCGCGGCGATGCGCTATCTGCGGGTGGAAATACCCGCAGAGCCTGCCCTGGATGATCTCAAGCGTAACTTCCGGGCGCTGAATGCGCGTTTGAAGGATCTGGATGCCTGGGTTTTCAGTGAGAGCCGCCTGGAAAATGAATTTCTCATGCCTTCGGAAAGTGCCATCCAGACCTATAAGATACGTTATCTGCAGGTTTTTGACCAGGTGGTTTCGCGTACTGAACATGTCCGCCAGCAGTTATTAGAGCTGGACGGGCGCGTAGATTTTACAGCGCTGGTCGCGTTGGGCCAGGTGCGTTCGCTTGGGAGCGACAGCAGTGAAGCACTGCAGAAGGATGCGCGCAACACAGCTGTTTCCATGTTATTCCCTGCCAAAGTCACACGCGCCATGCTTGAGCGCGAACTGCCCTATTCTCCGGCGCCGGTGGACTGTCCGCTGACCCTGGGAAACAGCAGCGAGTGGATCCAAAGGGCAGATGGCGCATTGCAAGGTTGCGTAGCCGCCATTTTCACAGCTCTGATTGAAAAGTCACGCTTGCTGGATAGCTCTGCGCTGCGTGAAAGACTTGAGCAAGGTCGCGGCGAAAAGCTGATCGCCAGCCTGCTGGAAGCCAAATCGCCGGATGAGTTGTCCAGGCAGATTTTGACGATCACCGAGGCAGGCCAGGCAGATGAAATGACCCGCCTGCTGAACCATTACCTCAAGAAGATCCGTGTTGAAAAAGTGCGCCTGGGAGACTTTAAACCTGGCAAACATACACTCGATGCTTCTGATTTGGATGATGTGGTGAAGGAGTTCAAGGATTTCATGCTGGCCAGGTTGCAAAGCCAGGACGATGATGAGTTATCAGTGGTGGAGGTTGAATAAGCATGCCTAAGAAAAAGAATTCATCACAGCAAGCCTCTTTTTTCCGCCGCGAAGTGCCCAAAATGCCGGAAGGTTATTATTCCAGCGGCCCCAACCCCAATCTGCGGCGCTTTGTGGAGCAGCACACCACACCTTACGATCTGGAAACGGATGATTATGATGTACCGCCTTTCGATCAGCCCATCACCACCACCAAGGCGACGGCTATCTATAGAATGCACACCTACTGGTCGAAGAAACCGCACGATGCGATCCAGCGGTATATCCGGCATTACACCAAATCCGGCGACCTGGTGCTCGACCCGTTTAGCGGCTCGGGCGGCACCTCGCTGGCGGCGCTGATGGAGGGCCGCGCCGCGGTCGCCATCGATCTCTCGCCGGCCGCGACCTTTATCACCAAAAACTACTGCACGCCAGTGGATGTCGATGAGCTGCAACGCGCCTTTGAACAGCTCAAGGCGAAGGTCAAACCCGAAATGGATTGGCTCTATGAGACGCGTTGCGATCGCTGCGATGGGCGTGCCATAACTTCGTACACAGTATATTCATATGTTTTCGAATGTCCCCGTTGCTTATCAAAAATACCTTTGTTTGATTGCATCGAGAAGCAGCCCAAAAATGAAGAAGGAAAATCCATTAAAATTAATATCTGTCCATTTTGCTATAAAAATGGGCATGAAGAGAGAATAGATGCATCATGCAAACGATTTGATCCAATACCTGTTTTAGTTAGTTATGATTGCATAGATGGTTGCAAACCCAAGAGAAGCGAACGGTTTTATAACGATGAGAATGATAAAAAACGTAGTTACTTTCATAAATTTGATTTACTGAAAATTGCTGAAATAAATAATCAAGAAATACCTTATTGGTATCCCACAAATAGAATGCTCAATAGTAGTAGCGATGATAATACTAGATGGGGATTACTTTGGAGGCCATATCACAGTGGGATAAACTACGTCAAAGACTTCTATACGAAGCGTAACCTATGGGCTGTTGCATTGGTTTTAAATGAATTATCATATTTAGGCCATTCAATAAAGGACACACTTTCTTTCTATCTCACATCTATTCTATATAAAGCATCAATAATGATGGCTCATAATGAGGATGGAGCCGGTAGAGTTCAAAAAGGTATCTTGTATATACCGCCGATAGAACATGACATTAACGTGCTTCATTTTTTGGATATTTCGCATGGGGACTTTATTCGAGGGTACGAAGAAGTAAATAAGGTACAAACAACCGAGTTGTGTATTTCAACATCAGATTCAAAAAATATTAATATCGAAGACAATTCGGTTGATTATATATTTACTGATCCTCCATATGGGGGGGCCGTTCAGTATGGGGAATTAAACCACATTTGGGAATCATGGCTGAAATTTGATACATTTTGGACAAAAAATGAGGTTATTGTAAATGATTTCAAAGACAAGTCTGAAAGCATTTGGGAAAATTCATTACAGGCTGTCCTAGTTGAATGCTTTAGGACCTTAAAACCCAATCGGTGGATATCCCTTTGTTATCATGATTCAAGCGAAGGAACATGGCAGTTAATTCAAGATATTATGACAGAAATTGGGTTCATTCCTGAAACCACTTCGTCCACACTGTTTATTGATACAGCAACAAAAACTCTCAAGCAGTTATTTTCTGAAAAAATTACCAAACGAGATTTAGTGATCAACTTCCGCAAGCCGCGCGAGGGCGAAGTCGCGGCAAAACTGCAGATAACTGGTGATGAAGACCCTTCCAGCTTCAATGAAAAAGCGGGCATCATCTTGCGCGAGGCGCTTGAACGCACACCAGGCGCGCCAGCCGATCGGCTTTATGATGAGTTGGTCAGCCGCATGGTGCGCAAAGGCGAATTCCAACGCCACAACTTTGACGCGCTGCTGCGCACGGTGGCTGAAGAAACCGGGGGTCGCTGGTATCTGCTGGATACAGTCGATCAGCTTGACGAAACCGAAGCCAAAAAAGAAAACGCCGCGGCAGCCCGTCTGGAAACATTCATGGAGAAATACCTGCAGGCTCACCCCGGCGAAGGCGGCGTGCATTACTCCAACCTGTTCGAGGAATACCTGCCGGTCAGCGATAAACCACGCCGGTTGCTGCAGGATTGGCTGCCCGAATTTTTCTTCAAAACGGAAAGCGGCACCTGGCGTCCGCCGGTGACTGAAGATGAGCGACAGGTAAAAACGTCCCTGCGTCTGAGCGGGGAACTGCGTCACATCAAGCGCTTTGCCAACGCGCTCAATGCTGGCGTGCCGCCGGCTGAGCGCGACCGTCCATCCAATGCAGCAACCCTGGCTGAGTGGATTTACCAGTGCCGCCGCTCCGGGCTGTATGATCTGGGGCGCGTGCTCTACGAACGCGGCGGTCTGCGCTTCGACAGCCTTGGCGATGATTCGCAGATGCAGGTGGAAGAAGATTACCAGATCTGCGTCAAGCGCGGCAGCGTAGCGGAAAAGAAGGGCAAGAAGAAGAAAGAACAATTGGATTTGTTGTAAGTGATGGAATGCCAATCCGATGGATGAACAATTAATATCTCGCGAACAACTTCAAGATGAGCAACCGAAAATAGTCGATGTTGCGGTCCGGTCAACTCCCGATGATGAGTTTATCTTTGTTCAAGGAGTTGCTGGCTCTGGTAAAACGACGATTGCGTTGCGCATTATCTATGAAATTGGAAAGCGAATTCTATCCGCTCCGGAAGACAATCGCAGAACTGTAATTTTTTTAACTTATAACAATCTATTAGTGGAAAAATGCTATAAACGTCTCAAGGACGAATCTGATATTACCAATATCATAGCAGATGATCACAGCAAGATAGTAAAAGGCCAAATAAATATCATGGCTGTAAGTGATTTTCTGCGCTTATGCCTTGATTTGGATGAGAGAACCATTGTAAAAAGTGACAAAGATTGCATCGAGTTTATTAGTTCCTGCGCTGATTATCACGGAATTGATAATCTTCTTCCCCCACAAATTTTCGCTTTGATAACCTCATTTTTGCGTGGAAGAAAAGAACTCTGCAATCTTTCCATTGAAAAATTAAATGAATACATTGACGAACACACTAAGCGTGATGACATCTTTCGAATATATGGCAAGTCGATCCGGAATATTCGACAGATCATTTTGAAAAAATATGAAGACTGGAAAAAATCAGGCCGCACGATGGATTACCGGAAAAAAGGCAGTTCCGATAAATCGCTCACTTTTTTTGATAGGTCGGACGTCGCCAAAAACGCCAGAGAAAGCTTAATGGAAAGCGAAAAAGGGGTCGAGGTTTTTCTATCATTGGATGACAAAAAACTGAGAACTTTTTACTCAGGTCAACTCGAAGACAAAGGGGAACGTGTTAAAGACGCTCTTGATTGGATAACTCAGGTATTTCTTGAACTGCAAAAATGTCCCGGATGTGGAAATTTCGATCAATGTCCGCATGCGCCTGCCAGTATGAATGATGAATTCAGAAAGTTGTCGGTTTCATTTTTGGATTCAATCCCAAATTGTGGGCTTCGCGCAACTTCTACTTGGGATACGATTGGATCGAACTGCAATTCTCCAATTATTCTAGTTGACGAAATTCAAGATTTGAGCCCGATCGAAATTGAAGATATCATCAGTATCTGGTTTCAATTACCGCGCACAAAGGAGAGTCGCTTAATTTTTCTTGGTGATTCAAATCAACAAATTACCCCCACAGGTTTCAAGTGGGAGGATTTATTTGAATTAATTAACCAAAAGGCAGAAATCTATCATTTCTCAAAAAAATTCCTTCACATTGAACATTTGTGGAAGAATTACCGTACTACAAAAGAGATCGCGAATTTTGTAAACAAGGTATTCATGAATATTGTTCCCAATGCTTTGAAAGATTACCCACCGGTCAAAGAAAAGTTTGAGGACAATATTATTAAACCTGGTAACACATTCGAATTGGAAAAGTTGGCTGTAAAGAAGCTCGAAATCATCCTAGAACAGGGGGATGTTCTACCTCATTTTATCGTAGGAGATGATGAACTCTTAAAAAGGGGATTTGAAAAATATATTCGCGATAGCAAAGGTCAAAACCTAACATCAGATACTAATAATAATCAAAAGACCACCATGGTCATTTCAGAACGATTCGAAGATGCCAAGGATTATGTAACTCCTGAACTTTTGGGCAATGGCGAAATAAAACCATTGGAGGTGATCCGCGTCTTGGACTGCAAAGGATTGGAATACGATCGCTGCATAATACATGGATTGTGTATAAAAGAAAATGGAGAATTGGAACCGGACCTGATTTCACGTTGGTATACGGCCTTTACTAGAGCGAAACTGCTACTAATGATTTACGTCAATCCTGAAGAAGCTGCTTTCCTAAAAAACCTGGGGTGGAATAATTTTGCTGAGGATGATGTTTATTGTTATAAAGAGAATCTTTCAGTCGATGCAATGGCGCTTGAACTCAAACGGATTGGTAAAACTGAACTCGACCGCGAAACCTGTTACCGTCTAGCCAGTAAAAATTTTTCAAAATTCAAGGATCGAATTCATGGGGGTAATAAAGAAGATTTAAGTGAATGCCTGCGATATTGCCGACTGGGGAAATTAGCTACTGAAGAACTGGATTATGCAAAAGAAGGCGCACAAATATTTGAAGCCAAAAAAGATTATCTCAACGCATCAGATTATTATTTAAAAGCCAATCTGCCTGTAGATGCTGTACGCTGCCTGGTTTTACAGGCTGATCGAACATCATTATCTGATAGTGCTGATCACATCAATTCAGCAGAGAAGGTTACTACCCATTTTGTTTCAAAGGTAGAAGATAAGAGCAGATGTTATATTCTTTTGCGAAATTATTCAGAGGCTTTGTCCTGGGCAGAACTTAGTGAAGAACCCAATTTCTTCAGAGAGAGAAAGGTTGAAGTCATCGGTTCAGTCAAAGGATTGAGTCGCAACAGTCGAGATAAAGCGTTATCCCACCTGAAAACATTGAGAACGAAAAATTACTTAGATGTCACAGCTTTGTGTTATTTACATTTATCAGAGTGGGAAGACGCCTTTGATTGCGCCAAGGAAGCAGGTAAGGCTGTCTTGGATGATGTTGCATCACAGGCAGAATCGATTGTATTTAATGTACAACCAACTTCAGAAATAGATGTTGAAATAATCGCCGGACAATTAAGCAAGAATAATTATTATGAGAAATCAGCACGTGTAAAGTTAAAAATTAAGGACTTTGCTGGTGCGGTTCAGGAATATGTGAAGTCAGGCAATATGGATGCAGCCCTGAAAGTGTCAAAAACAAAGAGAATAAGCCCTGCTCAAAAGAGCGAAATTCACAACTCTTTAGCATTTGTTTTCCGGAGAGAGCCTAATACCTGGGATCAGGCATATTATCACTTTAACTATGCAGAGCAAAAAAACGAATGCAAAAAAATTGAACATGATTGCCGGAAAGAACAGGAATACCGGATCCTGTTAAGTTGCTTTATAAGAACCAAAAAGTATAAACAGGTTGTCAGTCTGGCTAATGAGTTATTAAAAATAAAAAGTGATTTGGAATTAATAGCCGAATGCCAGGAAAAAGCGGAGCTATGGGAAAATGCGGTAAAGGCATGGATGGAATTAGCGGATGAAAATATCCGTAAGTTCCAATTCTTTTTTGGTCCAAATCCAAATGAAAACCTCGTTCAGGATGATTGGGAAAAATTTAAAGTTGGTGTTGACAAGAACTGGCTACAGTATTTATCACCTGAAGATTGTGCAAAGTGGGAAGAGTTAAGAAAATATCAACGTGATCCGCAAACCGTGTTCATAAATATATCAAAAACTATTGCTATGATCTCCCAGTCAAGTGAGTGGCAAAATCAAATCAATGATTTTCTGAAAGTGGTGCAGGAAACAGTCCGGCGCTTTTCCGAATACACAGAAATTAATTATGCTATCAATTTGCCGTTGAAATCCAGGGTAATTGGTGCTGATCAGGTAAAAATATATTGGAACAACTTTGTCAAAGATAATTGTGTATTTTCATCTCGCGCAGTGGAGATTTGTCGTGAGTTGTATGCTGTAGGAAGTGATTCTAAAATCTTGGCCATGACATTGATGCAGAATACCTGCAAGCGAAAAGATGATGCAAAAAATATGCTTGATAATCTTTTGGTTTTTTATCCACATCTGTGGGTAGATGGCTGTAAAACTTTATCAATTACTTCTTACGACGATATAAAACATATGGTATTTAGTTTGCACCTTCTGGATCAGGCAAACCAAATAATTGCTGCGATTAATGCGCTCGATCATCCCAAATATTCAGAGTATTTGCGTATCGAATATAAGCGAAGACTAAAAAACGATATTTCTAGTAAAGCGCAAGCTATATTAGCTAGGCATTTCGATCAACCTTTTCTACAAAATATAACATCAGAATCAACCGTACACGTCCTTGGCGAGAAAAACACTCAGCGGCCAACATTAATTTCTTCCTCTTCTGAAGACGTAGAACCTTTAAAACCTGAAAATGTACCCCTTAAAATCATTAAAAATGGACGTTTACGTATTAGAAAACTTCAGATTGGAAAAACCCAGGCCGCACGACAGGTTTTACAGTTAAGGGAAGTATTATATTTAGATTTTCATGGCTATGAAAAACAGGCTGCAGTGAAAATGTTCGATGCGAGATTAATAGAATGTAGTAAAAATACTAAAATTGGGATTTTATTAGTACAGCACGGTGCCGGAAATCATAGTAATGAAAATAATAAATCCGCCATAATAAAGAGATGGCTTAGGAGTCAAACTCCGAAAATAGAAAGCTCTTATCCGGTAAAAGTATACTTTGGCGAAAAACTTACAACAGATTTTAAAACACAGGGATCCATTTTAGAGATAGTTGGACCTGAAGAAATAAATAAATACGGAAATCCTTATGATTCCACCCATACCTTTTTCGTCTTCAACCGGGACTAACCCATGATAGAACCCTGGATCCTCTCCAAGCTCGAAAAGATCAAGAACGCCTCGCCCATCATCTTGCGTGACCCACAGCGCATGATCCGCTCGGGGGCCTGGGCTGTCGATGGCTGGGCTGAAGAACACGGTTACACCGTTTTGTTCTGCACCGGCAATCTAGCCCTGCGTGAGATGGTCGAACACGTCCGCACAGATCCGTCTGCGCGTATTCTGCTCGTGGATCGCAGCCGTGAGGATGCCAAAACCCTGCTTTTCTACCCGGACCTGGATTCCCAGGCAGCCAGGAAACACAAGCTGGATCTTTCGCTGCGGGATTTTCTGGTGGAGAAAACTGGCGACAACACCTGGCCGCACCTGGTCAATGATCGCAACCTTTCTCGCCTGATCCTGGGCAATCTGGAAGGTACCCTTGAAGCTCATCGCCAGCTGCGCACCATCGACCGCGGGCGCTTTAGCGATACAGACCTTTATAAAATCATCCTGGGGGCAGCCCTCGGAATCAACCCATTTACGAAGTTAACGCCCAGCCAGGTAAGGCGGCTTTGCATTGAACAGCATGATATTCTGGATGAATTGAACCGGGT
>JAPLGT010000320.1:0-1825 GCA_026390035.1 Chloroflexota bacterium | reverse complement strand
TCCAGCTCGAGTTCAAACGCGAAAAGAAGTTCCAAGTTTTTTAGAATGACGAAATGATCCTGGGTAAGCAAATTGGCCAGCAAGGAATCAAATTCAAGCCCCAGTTTGCGCTTCACACCTTTTGGCAGTTTCCCTTCCTGCTTGACCAGGTCGCGCAAATCGCTGTCCCCGATCCGGTCAAGCAAAGCCCGGCTCAGACTGATCGGTACCGGCATGTCCGTTCCGTCCTCTTTCCTTGCTTGAGAAATGTCATTTGTCTCAAAAGCTGTGAGTTGTTCGTAAGTCCCCACGACAGCATATAAATGACGTCCGATCTCCACCTGAAGGCTTGTCTTCAAGTTGGAAATGACCTGTGTCCCCTTAAGTTTCATAGTTCTGTATCGCTCCCCGGTTTGTTTTGAATAGCCTGATAATATCTCGCCAAGTTTTCTTTTTGCCCAAATTCCAGCGAAAATTGTCTGACGGTGTCAATCTCACTAACCTTGCTGACAATGCCCAAGTCACGAAGTAAATATAACTGCTTGCGAATCCAATCCCTATCCCACAAGAGCCATCGGTGCGCAGGGCCATCGAATAAGCTGTCAAAACTGTAGATGCCGGGCTCTGGGTATTCTGACATCAGAACATAAGCAAAAGCATCCTGGCTACCGGGGTGCAGTTGGAACTTAAGATATTCGCCATCCGTTCGCCCAACCCCGAGCAATGTGTAGGCATAAAAAATAGATCGCAAGACTTTCGCTTGAGAAGCCGATTTGATTTCGGGCAAATATCCGAGTATAAATTCCCTGAGCGCATCCCTGGAGATTTTCCCCAACGGTAAAGCCGGGAAGATAAATTCATCCGCTGCTTTCGCCAGGATGGGTTCTGCTTTTGCCAATTGATAAAAGACGACGGACTTGAGTCCATCACCTGACTGAAAATGCTGAGCATAAGCACTCAGCGGCGTATTGATACTTCCTGCCGGGTAATATCGGTCCAGGATGTAATTTGCGCGCCGTTGACGGGTATCTTGAGAGTTGTAAGGCAATTCTTGTTCGAGAAGATTCTTGAAATCCGCCAGGCTCGGACATTCAGCAGCGCGTGGAAGAAATTGCAAGGCTGTTTCGATTTCATCGTTTGCAAAAACACGCATCTCGCGTACTTTTACATGTACCGGGACTTGATCTGAAGGGAAAAGCAATGGTTGGTTTTGTTCGGTCATATTAGCACTCATTCTATTGGCAACCATACAAATTAAGTTCACAAATAAAACTGTGGAGTCGCCCATCCCTTTGACCTGTTTTATCTCAGCGAATGAGGCTGATACCACTCCTTCCAAGTTTCCAAATCGTTCCAACAAGTCTATGGCAATCGGCCTGACATCCATACGCGGAATGGCATAGGTCAAAAGTAGTTCAAGATACTCAAGGTCTGAAAGCATCTGCGGCGAACGGGAAAACCGTTCGCGCAAACGTTCGCGATGGCCCTGATGAGCAGAATCCGGAACGATGCTCATGAAAAATCCAGCTTCGTGATATCCGGCTTGGATCCTTTGGCAACCATTCTTCCGGATGCCACCCAATCTACCAGGGTCTGCTGGTGAAATCGCCAATGCTTGCCCACTTTTTGGGCAGGAATTTTGCCATCCTGGGCCAGCCTATACACTGAAGAAATAGGTATCTTCAGCAATTCAGCAGCTTCCTCAATTGTTAGTATTAGGGACGAGTTTGAATCCATGCGCCCTCTTTTCTTGTTGGTTATTAACAATTATTGCATATTATTGAGGTTGGGTCAAATGACAAATGTCATTTGTATTTTAGGCAATGTGAGTTTCCCCATGCGATTA
>JAPLGT010000095.1:0-27420 GCA_026390035.1 Chloroflexota bacterium | reverse complement strand
GAAGCTGTCGTGATTAAAAAAATTATCGAAATATCTTCCCCCGCCCGTCTGTCCGTACACAATCGACAATTGCGGATGACCGTCACTTTTGCAGCGGAAGCTGGGCAGCTGCAGCTGAATGCCTTTGAACCCATCATCGCCCACAACTTATTAAATAGCCTGATCTATCTACGCCAGGGTTGCCTTACCCTGGCTGAGCGCTGCGTTCGTGGCATTACAGCCAACCGCGAACGTTTGGACGATATCGTCAGCCACTCGATTGGTATCGTCACTGCACTAAATCCATATATCGGATACGAGAACGCCAGCACGGTGGCCAAAGAAGCATATGCCACTGGCAAAAGTGTCACAGAGATCGTGTTGGCAAAAGGCCTTTTAACACGAGAACAATTGGATGAGATTCTGCGCCCTGAAAACCTTACCCGGCCAAAGTTTGTATTATGATCGTCATCAGCCCCACAATTAGAATTGAGGATAACGAAATCACGCTTGATTTTATCCGCTCAAGCGGTCCGGGCGGACAAAACGTCAATAAGGTTGCCACGGCTGTTCAACTGCGTTTTGATTTACGTAATTCAACATCTCTCCCCGATGACATAAAAGAACGTCTATCCAGGTTAGCCGCAGGCCGACTGACTGGCGAAGGCATTTTACTCATTGAAGCCAAACGTTTCCGGACTCAGGAACAAAACCGGACTGATGCCATTCTAAGGTTGACAACGCTCATCCAACGGTCCGTTGATGCTCCCAAAAAAAGATACGCGACTCGCCCAACCCTGGCTTCTAAAACCGAACGGATTCAGTCCAAGAAACGGCATGGAGCAGTAAAAAAAATGCGGCGCAATATCCCGGATGAATAATAAATACCTTCGGCATTTCACTGCCAGGCACCCACCAGCCTTTCGTCCAAATTAATAAAATAGCCCAAAATAAAAGGCGAAACGAAACGCGACCAAGTCTGATTGATCCAGAATAATAAATTCCGGATGTATAATCGCATGAACCAATAGGACAAGAGAGCATCTTGTCCTATATTTATTCTTTTGTTTCAGGCACTTCCGAATGATTTTGAAAACCTCAAAGTTTACAAATATTCAACCTGAGCTGATGTTTGCTCGCTTTTATTATTTCGCCTATATGGGTGGCATGGGATTTATCCTGCCCTTCACTAATCTGTTTTATACCAGCCTGGGATTGAACGGAAAACAGATCGGCACAATTGCTGCGACCAGTGCAGTTATCGGCCTTGTTGCGGCACCAGTGCTCGTCACAGAAATAAGAAAACATCCACTGGCACGTTCTTACCTGCAGCTTATCCTTATCTTGGGTGCCGTTGGGTATTTTATGATCGGACAGCAGACTGCTTTTTTACCAATTTTGGCAGTCATTGTTTTGCAAGCCCTGGCTGTTTCAAGCGTTCCGCCCATTTCGGACTCAATGGCAGTTTCGGTTTCCAAATCAATGCGCATTGGTTTCGGCAGTGTGCGTGTTTGGGGCTCGCTCGGCTGGATCCTCATAGTACCTACTTCAGGTTGGCTGATCGAACACCTGGGTTTCAAAGCGGGTTTTACAGGCGTTAGCATTGCCTGGATATGTGCAGCAGGACTGGTGTTTTTTATTTCATCAAACCATTTTTCGTCACACGCTGACCCGCTGGCGATCTCGCCTGGTTTGCCATCCACAATCCGCAAGCTGATAAAGAATCGGACCTTGCGTGGTTTCGCGATCGCAATCATTGCGATAGGTTTTCTTAATAACGGCGTACTCCAATTTGAAAACGTTTTCCTGTCTGACCTGGGAGCATCCAAACAGCTCATTAGTTTCGCCGGGATATTAGGCGCGCTTGTCGAGTTACCCTTTATGCTGATCTCCGATAAAATTCTCAGACGCATCAGTGCACATCGCATGATGATGATCGCTGTCCTGCTGACCCTGGCCCAGCGCACTACGGTTCTGATTTTTCCATCCATCCTAACAATCATGATTGTCCGTTTTATTGGCGGTATGGCATTTAGTTTTTATACGATCTCCTACATCGGGTTGATCAGCAGTCACACCGAGGCGCATGAAACCGGAACAGTCTTAGCCTTATTCACGATTACTCTGGCTGGATCTGTCAACATTGTGGCTTCGCCAATCTCCGGCGCAATCTACGACCTAATTGGCGCTCGTTGGCTGTATGCCTTCGCAGCAGCCGGATACGCCATTGCCGCAACGAGTTTATGGATTACACGCTCAAAATCTATCTATAAAATCAACTAAGGATGCGTACATGCAAAAACACTCACTAACAGGTTTACTTGCAGGCTTGACCGCTGCCGCAATTTGGGGCGGCATGTATGTTGTCAGCAAAGTGGTCCTGGATATCATTCCACCTTTTACCCTGCTCACCATACGTCTACTTCTTGGATTCCTGGCGCTTGCCCTGGTCATATTTATCAGGGGCGGTTTCTCCGTCAAACCTCGTCAATTTTGGAGCTTTTTTGGAGTTGGTGTTGTCGGATATGGAATTTCACTCGGCTTTCAATTTATCGGAACAAAACTTTCCACAGCTGCAAATGGATCGTTAGTCACTTCAGCAACTCCTGCGCTTGTTCTTCCCTTTGCTTTTTTCCTACTAAAGGAACCGGTTACTCGCCGAAGATTGGTTGCAATCTTGCTGGCTAGCCTGGGTGTCCTGGCGGTTATCGATCCCCGCAGCGCTCAGCTATCATCCGCCCTATTCATTGGGAACTTGTCGCTCCTTGGCGCTGCGATCACCTGGGCGCTTTATTCTGTGTTAGTTCGAAAAGTTTCTTCCAATACAGATCTTTTACAAGCTTCGGCTATTATGCTGATCGGTGGATTGCCAATTACCATTCCAGTCAGTATCTGGGAATTATCCACCCAGGGAATTGGCATCGTTACCACTGGAACCATTGCCGGTATTCTATTTTTGGGCATCATCTCCACAGCCATTGCCATGTTCCTGTGGAATTACGCATTTGCGGAGCTGCCGGCTGCGGTAGCTTCACTAACTTTTTTTGCGCAACCGGTTGTCGGCTCACTTCTCGGCTGGTTTTTTCTAAACGAAAAAATCACCCCCCTATTTATGCTGGGGGGTGTCCTGATCGGGATCGGAATTGTCATTTCAAGCCGGGAATAGATATTCGACAACCCGATTTCTCACCAGGCTGTGTATATAACTTCTATAATGCTTACTAAACTAACCGCCTGCGGGCAAACTCAATCCGGCCAACACTAAAACGATTATTCAGGTTATTTATTATTACGCTTCTGCAATTCGGCCCAATTGCAACAATCTAAAGCTTTTCGCCCACATTGTGGAGGAGAGCCATATTGGATGGTCGAACCGTACTGACTGGGAATCCGCTAATGATAACCACCTGCTGGCCCTTCTCCAACCAACCAGTGGCAGTCAGTGTGCTATCTGCGTGATTAACCATCTCGCGCAGAGTTGACGACATCGGGACAAGGTATGGCAGCACGCCCCATAAAAGCGCCATTCTCCCAAAAGTAGTTCGGGTGGGGGTGAAAGCCATGATCGGCACGCGTGCACGCGCTTTGGACATTAACAAGGCGGTCCTACCGGTATGGGTAAATACAGCGATCGCCGCCACGTTCAGGTCATGGGCAAGTTCACGCGCAGCCCGGGTCATGGAGGCAGCATCATCACCTGTTTCTATGGAAGGCGAATTATAGTGTCCCCAATCCTGAAAACTCATCTCGGCAGAACGGACAATTCTGTCCATCATTTGAACCGATTCAAGGGGGAACGCCCCGCTGGCGGTCTCGCCAGAAAGCATCACAGCATCAGTGCCATCAAAAATTGCGTTAGCTACATCTGATGCTTCGGCACGGGTAGGTAGCGGATTCACGATCATTGAATCAAGCATCTGCGTGGCTGTAATCACAATCTTTCCATGCTGGTTGGCAGCCTGGATAATGCGCTTTTGTGCGATCGGCACACGCTCAGGTGACATTTCAACGCCCAGATCACCGCGCGCAACCATAACCCCATCAGTAACATCCAGAATTGCATCAAGATTATCAAGCGCTTCCGGCTTTTCCAGCTTGGCAATCACCAGAGGATGGGCGCCCTCCTCGTCCAGGGCTTCCATCGCATTTCGGACAGCCAAAACATCCTGGGCCGAACGCACAAACGAAATGGCCACAAAATCCACATTCTGCGACAACCCGAATGCCAGATCAGCCCGATCCTTGTCCGTAAATCCTGGGATCGTCAGGCGCACGCCCGGAAGGTTAATCCCTTTATGCGATGTTAAATGGCCGCCCACCAGTACTTTGGCTCGTAAAAACAATTTAGCCGTTTCTATGACCTGCAACCCTACATGCCCATCATCCAACAGAATCTTGTCGCCCACAGTCGCACAGTCAAATAACTCAGCAAATGCGACCGGGATGGCCTTTTCTTGATTTTGTGGAGGCGCAGCATTTTCAGCATGAAGCGTAACAATTTCCCCATCCACTAAATCCAGCGCCGGATCCAGCGTCCCCACACGGATCTTCGGTCCCTGCAGGTCCTGTAAAATTCCGACCGGTTTTCCAAGTTTCTCGGCCAATTCTCGAATACAAGTAATTCTTGCCGCATGCTCGGCATGCGTACCATGCGAAAAATTTAAACGGGCGACATTCATGCCAGCCAGGATAAGGCTTTCAAGCATCTCTGCTTCCATGCTTGCTGGTCCAATTGTTGCAACAATTTTTGCTCTACGTTCCATAAAAGATTCCTGTATAAATATAAGATGCAGGAGTACACAAACGAATGTGCACCCCTGCAAACAATTCTACACCTATAATCCAAAAAAATGTCCACTTTATCAAATAGTTTGTGCATTTCAGCACTAACTATTGTAAATATTTCAGTTCCCTGGCAGCTGCAGTTAACTCGTCCCTAAACTGAGGATGAGCAATATTGATCAAAGATTGGGCGCGTTGGCGTATCGATTTACCATACAGCTCAGCCACCCCAAATTCAGTCACAACAAAACGAACGTGATTTCGACTGGTAACAACACCCGCACCCTGCTTGAGCATCGCTACGATCTTACTGATCGTACTGCCATCCCGCAGCGTGGAAGTGCTAGGCATAGCAATAATCGGGACGCCGCCTTTTGAACGTGAGGCGCCATAGATAAAGTCGAGCTGACCACCTACCCCGGAATATAACTTGGGGCCGATGCTATCGGCGCAGACTTGGCCAGTCAGATCAATTTCGATTGCAGAATTGATGGCCACCATGCGATCATTTTGGGCGATTACAAATGGGTCATTCACATACTCGGAACGGTGCAATTCGATCAGTGGGTTGTCATCGACCCAATCATAAAGCCGTTTTGTGCCTAAAATAAACCCGGCAACAATTTTCCCTGGGTGCAAACTTTTCCTTGCGTTGGTTAACACACCTGCTTCAACCAGGTCTATCACTCCCTCAGAAAATAATTCAGAATGGATGCCAAGGTCCTTTTTGTTGAACAGGTAATTCAAAACCGCATCAGGAATAGCACCAATCCCCATTTGCATGGTCGCGCCATCTGGGATCAGGTCAGCAATAAAACCTGCAATTTTTTCGACAGTTTCCTTATCACCTTCTTCCGACATGGCCATTTCCGGGATCGGGTAACTTACCGGCACAACATAATTCAAACGGCTGACGTGAATAAATGAATCGCCTAAGGTTCTGGGCATCTGCTCATTGACTTCAGCGATCACAACCTTGGCAGATTCGGCGGGTGTCTTCGTCAAACCAACTTCCACCCCTAGAGAACAGAACCCATGCTCGTCTGGAGGCGAAACATGGATCAGGACAGCATCGAGAGGTAGGATATTATTT
Source organism: Chloroflexota bacterium (assembly GCA_026390035.1). Taxonomy (GTDB): domain Bacteria; phylum Chloroflexota; class Anaerolineae; order Anaerolineales; family Villigracilaceae; genus UBA5195. The sequence goes on along the minus strand of JAPLGT010000095.1, from coordinate 21,566 downwards.
TTAAAAAGTAGTGGGAATTCAGAGAGCAGCACCGGTGTAAAATCTGCCCGTCCTTCCTGCACCGCTTTTCGGACATTGGCACTGATAAACATGGTATTGACGCGTAAATGCCCTTCCATTTCAGGGCCAACGAAATCAGCCGGTCCGACCGTCAAGGCCTGGCAAATTTCCACATCTTTAAGCTCACCCGCACGCCGAACCAGGGCAGCCAGAAGAGTCTTGGGAACCGAAACGTTTCCGGTCATAAAAAGGCGATTCCCAGAATTGATGGCCTTTACGGCTTCGTCTGCGGAAACCACACGTGATTGATAAATCCCCTTCCACTGAGTTCCACTGTTGCAAATGGAGAAGTTCGCCCTGGAAAGTATTTACAGCCAACTCAATGGCCGGATTTCCCTGCATGGCTTTCTCTACTCCCAATGCGGCAATTTCAGAGATATATGATATGGCCGAATTTACAAATGCATATGTGGCCGTTCGGGCCACCATTGCCGGAACATTCGGAACACAATAATGAATCATGCCCTCATCGATATAGGTAGGTTGGTCATGAGATGTCGGCCGAGATGTTTCGAAACAACCACCTAAATCTATACTTAAATCGATCAATAATGAACGCGGTTTCATTTTTTTCAAATTTTCTCGTGTCACCACGATGGGCGCCCGCTCTCCAGGCACAAGCACAGCACCTACAACCACATCAGCGTAAGCACACGCCCGTTCGATGTTACGGCGAGTAGCAACCATGGTCACAACCTGTGGAAATCGTTCACAAACATGTTGCAATGCATTTATGTCCTTATCCAGGACAGTTACATGGGCTCCCAAGCCTGAAAAAACCTTGGCAGCGTTTGAACCTGCCGTACCCCCGCCAATGATAACCACCTCGGCCGGAGGAACCCCGGCGATACCGCCGATCAAGATACCTTTGCCACCAAAATTTGTCTGAAGGTAACGACCCGCGATTTGGCCAGCCAATTGCCCACCAATCTGGCTGAGTGGGCGTAAAACTGGCTTCGAACCATCAGCCAATTGAATTTGTTCATAAGCGATAGAGTTGATTTTATATTGCAAAAGTGACTGGACGCGATCCTGGCGAGCAGACGCGAGATGCAAAAAGCCCATCAAGGATGTACCTGGATTGAGCCATTCCACTTCTTCCTGCATGGGACGTGCCAGCTTTAAAACGAGTTCGGCCCGCCCAAAAGCTTCATGCGGCGAATAAACAATTCGCGCCCCTGCCTGCTCATACTGTTGGTCAATAAAACCTGCCCCAACACCGGCATCGTGTTCGATGAATAGTACGTGCCCCTGATTAACCAGGATTTCAACACCCGCGGGTGAAAGTCCCACCCGGTATTCAAATGGCCTGCGTTCTTTCGGAATTCCAATATTCATAAAACCTCCTCAATGGTATGGGGGCGATTTCTCATAAAATCGCCCCCATAGTTTGATGAATTAAACCATTTGCAACACTTCTTGGATACGAGGCAGTGCCCAGTCGATGGTTTCTTTGTCGATCACCAAAGGCGGCGCAAAACGGATAACGTAATCATGCGTCTCTTTAGCCAGGATGCCTTTCTGCTGTAATACTTCACAGAAACGACGCGCTCCGCCTGATTCCCTATTCAATTCAACGCCAATCAATAGGCCTCGCCCGCGAATTTCTTTTATATGCTTGCTGGGAATTTCAGCCAACTGATCCATGAAGTAACTTCCCAACTCCGCAGCTCGCTCAGCAAGGTTTTCTTCAACCAACACCTTCAGCGCAGCTCTGGCTACGGCAGCAGCCAATGGATTACCGCCAAACGTGGAGCCGTGTTCGCCAGGCTTGAACAACCCAAGGATAGCCTTGTCAGCTAGAACAGCTGAAATTGGGTAAAAGCCACCCGAAAGCGCTTTACCGATAACGACCATATCCGGGCGAACTCCTTCGTGCTGGCTGGCAAATAATTTCCCGGTTCTACAAAGACCAGTTTGGATTTCATCCGCGATTAGCAGGACATTATTTCTCTTACAGATCTCGGCAACTTTGCTTAAGTAGCCATCTGGCGGGATGATGACACCGGCTTCACCCTGGATCGGTTCCAGCATGACCGCGGCTGTATTCGCAGTAATTGCCTGCTCGATAGCATCGGCATCACCATAAGCCACATTAATAAAACCAGGCGTGAAAGGTCCAAAATCATCCCGATAAGAAGGCTCAGTTGAAAATGAGATGATCGAGATCGTACGACCATGGAAGTTTCCATTGGCGGTGATGATCTCTGCTTGATGCCGGGTAACACCTTTCACTGTATATGCCCATTTGCGGGCTAATTTCAGGGCAGTCTCGACTGCTTCTGCGCCAGAATTCATCGGCAAAGACATTTCGTAGCCGCTAATTTCAGATAGCTCTTTATAAAACAATGGCAGCTGATCATTACGGAAAGCACGGGAGGTTAGGGTAACCTTCCCAGCTTGTTCAAGCATGGCAGCCAATATTTTTGGGTGAACATGTCCCTGATTGACGGCAGAATAAGCCGACAGACAATCGAGATAGCGGTTACCTTCAACATCATAAACCCATACACCTTCGGCTTTTTCAATCACAACATCCAATGGATGATAATTATGCGCGCCGTACTGCTCTTCGATCTGGATATAATCCTGGGTTTTCATTATTCTGCACCTTATAGGAGTGAAAAAAGATTTTCGCCCCGAGCGCCGCGCAGTCGAGAGGCTATTAATAAAAAAGAGTTATGCAACTTCAAATAGACGCGCCAGAACGGCCTTCTGGGCATGTAAACGATTGTGCGCCTGCGGAAAAATGACAGAATGTGGGCCATCTGCCACATCATCAGTCAATTCATGGTTGCGATGCGCCGGCAGGCAGTGCATGACGATCACATCCTTGTCGGCTTCCCCAACCAACTTGGCGTTAACCTGGTAAGGCGGGAAGACTGCTTCGCGTTTGGCGGTCTCTTCTTCCTGCCCCATGCTTGTCCACGTATCGGTATAAATGACATGGGCCCCGCTAACTGCCTGGTGCGGATCGCGCAGATAAGTGATCTTTGCTCCGCTAACCGTGGCTAGTCTGGCCCCGGTCGCCTTGGCAGCTTCTGGCATTTCAAATCCTTCCGGATTCGCAATTGTAAAATTTGCGCCCAACATCACAGAAATATGCATCAAAGATACAGCTACATTATTGCCGTCACCAACATAAGTCACGTTCAGCCCTTTCATCGGGCCAAATTTTTCTATTATGGTTTGAGCATCAGCCATGGCCTGGCAGGGATGGCTTAGATCACTCAGACCATTAACCACCGGCACGGTTGACCATTTCGCCAGTTCAACAACATGTTCATGCTCAAAGACACGCGCCATCATTGCCTGAACATACCCCGAAAGCACACGTGAGACATCGGCAATCGACTCACGTTTTCCAAGACCAATTTCAGCGGGTGAAAGATACAGAGCGTCACCGCCCATATGACGCATAGCCATATCAAAAGATACGCGAGTGCGCAAGCTTGGTTTCTGGAAAATCAAGGCTAATACTTTTCCCTTAAATAAGGGTTTATTACCACCGGAAAAATATTCTTTCTTGAGCTTAATAGCCAGATCTAGAATGTCTTGAATTTCTGAAGGGGAAAAATCAGATACATCGAGAAAATGTTTCATTACAGGCGGTCTCCTTAAAAAATGGATGTTCGCCCCGAGCGCCGCGCAGTCGAGAGGCTTAATTGGTGAATTATTTATATAAATCTACATCAAAATTGTATCACAAGGGTCATTTTAGGGCATGTAGCCTGTGTCACCGGGCGCAAGTGACAATCGTACTAAATTGGCACCTAATCAAACAATCGCGATCTGCAACGACGTATTTTGATATTGGCCTACGTTTTCAGCTAAGAAACTGATCTGCGCAGCCTTCTTGAAAACTGGGACATTAGACGCTGCCCAATCGAAATTTCTTCCAATAACGTATCAACCCATCGACAGACATTCCAACCGGATTGGATAGCTGGTATGCCATTGCGACTTTTGGATCCAAACCCTGACGAATGGCCTGCTCATCCATCAATTCTAAAAACCTTGCCCTCAATATTTCCACCGGTAGATTCTCAGGCATGTTTGTATTCATCCAGGCGTCCACATCGTCTAACGCGGCAAGGATGGATTTGAAATGCCAATCGACATCTTCAAAAATGCCGAAATGAGTCAGGGCAATTCGCTTGAAATCCTTTTTCTTTAAAAAGGAAATAGTTTCACGCCATTTTTCGTAATGAAATTCTGGTGGTGGCATCGGGACCCGCAAATACGGGTAACCCGGAATACGGACTGCACCCACATCGCCGGTGAAACACAAATCTTCAAACTGGTAACAGTAATGATGTTCTGCATGACCAGGGGTATTCAATGCGCGAAATCGCAAATTACCCACCACAACTTCCTGGTTGTCTTCCAAAATTGTCAACTTTTCTTCAGGCACAGGATTAAACTGCCCCCAAAGTGTGTCCATCCGATCCCCATAAATTCGAGCAGCGCTATTCAACAGTTTTTCCGGGTTGAGCATATGCGCAGCGCCCATCGGATGTACATGGATTTGGGCGCCATGGGCAGCCAGGCTCCCGGATGCACCTGCGTGGTCAAGGTGGATGTGCGTAATGAAGACGTGCGTGATGTCTTCCAGGCGGTAGCCGTGATTATGTAATAATAATTTAAGCGACTCGATGGTGGAACCCGGGCCTGATTCCACCAGAACAATACCGCTGCTATGTTCCAGCATGTATGCAGAAATTGCCAATGGGCGTCCCTGAAAATTTAAATCGAGTGTATGGATTGGTGTACGTGCCATGAACGATTCTCCTGTTGCCGGTGAAGGACAGCAAACCCTGCCAAAACTTCCCCAAGATTTGCATTATTATAAATTTTACAAACTGGCACTCCACCTTGTTCAAGGGTCGCAGCCAGATCTTCAGAACCTTCTTCGCCGCCAAAACTATGCGCCATGAGCATCAAAACGATTGGGCGCAGTTTCCGTCTCTGGAGCAGCTCCACAGCCAAACCAACATCTTTGTGCACAGAAGCTGTAATAAGCAGTGCGCTCGAACCCAGCGGCATCTGCGGAGATTGTAAATCCACCAGGCTGGCAAGTGGCAAATTGCCAGCCCCGGTCACAAACGCCAGGGTTTCCAATACCTTACTCTCTTGGCGCTCACTACGTTCTGCTGGAATAACTGTGTAAACCGGGCCATCCGTTACAAAACCAACCGCCCAACGTTTTCCAACAAAATAATGTGCCAGTGAAGCTGCCAGGCTGACACCATATTCCAGCGTCGAGGGCGGCAAATGAAGTTCCGGACGGTGGCTAAAGATCCAGTTGTCTTTTACGCTGGGGGCTTCATAGGGCTGTTGAGCCTGGATGGCTTTTTGAGCATCCAGAAAAATCCACATTTCTGACTGAGGATCCTGGTCAAATTCCTTGACCATCAATTTACCCCGCCGAGCAGTTGACGGCCAATGAATGCTTTTGAGCGCATCACCATGCAAGTATTCGCGTACACCGCTGGCATGCGGAGTCACATCAAATGATTTGCGCTGAATGGCCTTTCCACCAGGCAGTAAGCCAGCCAATGAAAGAAAATCTCCAATCGGAATGATCATTGGCAATACGAGCAAGGAATCGACAGAAGGAAATATTTGTTGGTTACTAAAAAAACCAAATGGATCACCTGAACCAAGCAGTGTGGGCCCTAACGGAAAAGCCCCGCGCTTGGTCAGCCATGTGCGTGCGATATAAGTACGAGTTTCTTTCGCACCAACCCAGGTTAATAAACGCGATCCGGTAGCCGAAGGTAAGCTGCTTTCATTCCGAACCTCAACAAATAATCGCGGTATTCTGCCAGGGTTGATCAGTTCATAGCTTTCTTCAAATACATCTCCAACGCTGGCTCGCAGAGATCGAGCATGCCGCACAATCTTAAGATTCCGCAAGGATATCCTGGTCCATCCCCATGTAGAAATTAGAAGGAATGCTCCAAGATACATCAAGCGCACATATAAAGCAGCCCCGGTGGTCGCCATGCCCACCACACCCGCGAGAAAAAGTACGAAAAATAAAATCCAGCCTGTGTTGCGCATTTATACCGAATAACTGCCGCCGGGCACCGGCGCAGCCAGCAAAATCTCCTGCACGATCCGCTCTGCAGTTACCTCACGCAAACGAGCCGCAGGATTGACGATAATACGATGCCCAAGAATTGGAAGGGCCAGGGCTTTGATATCATCCGGCAGAACATGATTACGCCCATTCAATGCCGCGCGTGCCTGCCCGGCCCTGAAGAGTGCCAGTGAGCCTCTCGGACTGGCGCCCAGATAAACATCATTACTGGCTCTGGTACGATGGGTAAGTTCCACGATGTATCTTTTTATTGATGATGCGACATACACCGTTTTAACCATTTCCGCTGCCGCCAGTACTTCCTCCGCCGAAAATACTGCTTTTATACTTTCAATTGGGTGGCGCAACTGTTGGTCTTCAAGCACCCTGATTTCGTCAGAAACGGATGGGTATCCCAGTCGAACACGCAGCAAGAAACGGTCCAACTGCGCTTCTGGCAATGGAAACGTACCTTCATACTCAATTGGATTCTGAGTTGCCAACACAATAAATGGGCTCGGCAAGGCATGCGTGATGCCATCCACTGTTACCTGGTGCTCGTCCATGGCCTCAAGCAAAGCCGCCTGTGTTTTGGGTGTTGCTCGATTTATTTCGTCAGCCAGGACAACCTGTCCAAAAATTGGGCCGGGACGAAACTCAAAGCTGCGATTCTCCTGGTTGAAAATTGAAACCCCAGTCACATCTGATGGCAGCATGTCAGGCGTAAATTGGACTCGGTTAAAGGCACAACCCAGCGATTTAGCAAGTGTACGCGCCATAACCGTCTTGCCCACACCAGGAACGTCTTCAATCAACACATGGCCCTGGCAAAGCAATCCAATGACTACCAGTTCAAGGGAACTGTGTTTACCTAATATTACTTTTTCCAGACTTTCAAATAAGCGCTCACCAAAAGCTTTAACGTCTGTCATAAATAATCCTTTAAAATGAGTAAATGTAATCCGATTGTACGTGAATATTGCAACCTGGGCAAGCGAATGCACTCATAAGGACCGACACAATTCCTTGCAGCACATAGCAAATTAAATTTCTTTTCGAATAAAAGTGACTCTGTAAATAACCAACCGGACCTCCGCTTGACCTTTGCTCCAGGCAAAACTCAAAAATCAAAACCTACCCTGAATTTCGGACCCTGAAGCAAAGTATAATACAGCCATGTCCGATCTTTTTGACCATGCCATGAACGAACGTATGCGCAGCGATGCCCCGCTGGCAGCCAGAATGCGGCCGCGCAACCTCAATGAATATATTGGGCAGGAACACATCGTTGGACCGGGAAAGCTGCTGCGCAGGGCGATAGAAACTGATCGTCTATTTTCATCAATTATCCTGTGCGGCCCGCCTGGTACGGGCAAGACTACTCTGGCACAGGTCATTGCCAACCAGACAAAAAGTCACTTCGAGACTCTTTCAGCGATCCTGGCCGGGAAAGCTGACTTGCGAGAGGTAATCGACCGGGCCCAGGAACGCAACCGGCTTTATAAACAAAGAACCGTGCTCTTTATCGACGAAATTCACCGCTGGAACAAAGCCCAACAGGATGCTTTGCTGCCTTTCGTTGAAAATGGCACGGTCACATTGATCGGTGCGACAACCGAGAACCCATTCTTTGAAGTCATCAAAGCCCTGGTTAGCCGGTCACGTATTTTCCAACTACGCAATCTCAACCAGTCCGAAATTGCCACACTGCTGGAACGTGCCATCGCCGATCCTGAAAGAGGCTATGGCAAACGAAGTATTGACATTGCCCCCGAAGCGCGCGCCCACCTGGTGGACATGGCAACCGGCGACGCTCGTAACGCCCTGAATGCGCTCGAATTGGCCGTAGAATCGACACAACCCGATGAGAATGGTGTCGTGCACATCAGCCTGGACGTTGCCCAGGAATCCATTCAACGTCGGGCGGTGTTATATGACAAGGATGGCGACGCGCACTACGACACCATCTCAGCTTTCATCAAATCTGTGCGAGGTTCTGACCCGGATGCCGCGCTTTATTGGTTGGCTAAGATGATCTATGCCGGGGAGGATCCTCGTTTTATCATACGCCGCCTAATCATCCTGGCTGGTGAAGACATCGGTCTGGCCGACCCAATGGGCCTGGTTGTGGCCTCCAGTGCAGCCCAGGCCTTTGACTTCATCGGGCTGCCCGAAGGCATATACCCCATCATCGAGGCAGTGCTCTACCTTGCAACAGCACCCAAATCAAACAGCACTGGCGCTTATTTTAAAGCCATGCAGCGGATCGAACAGGAAGGGGCCGGATCAGTTCCCAAACACTTGCAGGACGGCAATCGCGACCGCGAAGCTACCGGCCAGGGCAAAGACTATGTTTATCCGCATGAAATGGATGGACACTTCACCCCGCAACAATACCTGCCCAAACGCCTGCTCGGAACTTATTTTTATACTCCATCCGACCAGGGCTACGAAGCCCAGGTGGGTTCACGCCTGGAAATGTGGCGAAATGCCCAAAAAGAAGCGCTAGGGATTGAAAAAGAAACCTATCTGCCTAGCCTGCCCCAAGATCAGATCGATAATTTAAAACGCAACATCAAATAACACTTCGCACAAACAACATTCCTTTGTGCGCTGCTTTAATTTTGATATGACCCAGCAATAAGTTTGAACCAGGAAAATAATCATGCCTTTATTATTACTAATACGTCACGGTGAAAATGAATATGTCAAAACCGGCAAAATGGCCGGAAGATTACCAGAAGTTCATCTAAACGAGCACGGGCAGAAACAAGCATCCGAACTGGCAGAAGCTCTCGGCAATCTACCTATCAAGGCTATCTATTCTTCTCCCATGGAACGTGCCCACGAAACCGCCAGCCCACTTGCCAAAAAGCTTGGGCTTGAGCCACAAATCCGGAATGGATTAATCGAAACTGACCTTGGGGAGTGGGCCGGGCAAGAATTGAAAACCGTGCGCAAACTACCTTCCTGGAAAACTGTACAAGAAAGCCCATCGCGCTTTCGCTTTCCTAATGGCGAATCGTTTGTAGAGTGTCAGACTCGAATCGTAAGTGAGATCGAGGCTATCGTAAAAATTCACCGGGACGAAGAGATCATCGCCTGTGTATCTCATGCCGACCCGATTAAACTGCTGGCTTGTTATTACCTTGGCATGCCTCTGGACCACTTCCAACGGCTCGGCTGCGACACAGCCTCCATAACAGTTTTGATGCTTTCTCCAAAAGGTGTCCAGTTGACAAAATTAAATCAGAGATTACCCTTTAATTTTCCAATTCCAGAAAAGAGAAAGAAACCCAAGGCCTGACTCGTATCCCGGCCCAACTTGAATATTTTTTTGTATGGTAAACCAGCTGCGTGCGTGAATTGAACAATACCCAATCTGCCTCGACCCTTATCATTTTTTTGGTAGTGCGATTAATCCCCCACAAATTCCATAAAAACCTGGTTTCCCAATAACCGCCCACGCACCGATAGCCGTAACCGGTCACCTTCTAATACTAACAAACCCACTTTGATAAGCTTTTGGATCTCATCTCCAAAAATATCCAGGAAATTTAACCCAAAACGCGCCAGAAAACCTTCCGACGAGACACCCTCTTCGGTAAGACGCAGACCGGTCAGCATGGTTTCTTGCATGTCTTCCCTGGCTGTGTTCCTGTGTTGATTAACCACTGCCGGAGATAGTGGGAAAACCTGACCCCCAGAATCCATATTCGCCAAATGGCCGATGTATGTCTTTATCCGAAGCACGTTTGAATACCGGCAGCTATGGGCATACCCATGCGCACCAGCACCCAACCCCAAATATTCCAGGTTCCGCCAATATTGGAGATTATGCAGGCACTCTTTTCCTGGCAAAGACCAGTTCGAGATTTCATAGTGCCCATACCCCGCTCCAGATAGAAAGTCCATCGTCCATTCGTACTGCTCGGCAGCCAGGTCAGGATCCGGGATGGGCAACAGACCACGAGCGGCCCAACGCCCAAAAGGAGTACCGTGTTCCAGGGTCAGGGCATAAGCAGAAATATGCTCAGGATTCAAGCCCACGATTAATCGAACTGTTTGTTGCCAGCGTCCAAGAGTTTGCTCTGGTAGTCCATAAATCAGGTCGAGATTCAGATTATCAAAGCCTGCTTTGCGCGACCAACTAATCGCATTTACTACATCTGAATATGTATGAATCCGTTCGAGCATCCGTAATTCTTCTGGATTGGCGCTCTGCACCCCATAGCTTATTCGGTTAAAGCCGATCGCATGTAATTCAATTAGGTAATCCTGCGAAACCGTACCCGGATTGGCCTCCAGGCTGATTTCGGCACCAGGAGCAACTTGAAAATTTTGGCGAATGCTTTGGAAAATATTCTGGTATTGCGCACTTGTTAATAAAGAAGGGGTACCGCCACCGAAAAAGATGGTCCCAACTTGCTTCTCTGGGGCAGTTTCGCCAACCAATCGGATCTCGTTACACAAAGCGTTGACATATCCTGGGATTGAATCTTCCTGCCCAGCATACGTATTAAAATCACAATAAGCGCAACGGTGTTTGCAAAAGGGAATGTGAAAATATAGACTGGTTGCCATTCGTTTATTTATTGACCTTTAAAATAATCACATCGTTAGACTCGTAAACCGGTTCAATGCCTTTTTCTTCCAACAATGATTTCTGAAGAAATATTGAACCTTCTATCAGGCCTTGTTGAGCCCTAATCCTATTTTTATCGATATAAATATAGTTAAAGAAGAGATCGTTTTTTATCTGCCAATTTTTGACGCAATCTGCATCCTGGTTGGAGCATAACTGGAGTTGATATGAACGCAGCAGATAATTGGAAAAATCTTCACCTGGATACCATTCCAATCCTTGAACAGTCGCAGCACTGACCTGTTGCGTCAAGGCTGGGAACCATTCTGAAACCGGGTCGCTTAATGGCTGTCCCCCGGTGATTATTGCAAAATAGTGCCCAGCTGCCAGGTTTGTATTGATCCAACCAAAAGCTTTTTGGCTACCATCGGATAGGGTCATATTATGCGCTTCTTTATAAGTAATCGTGTATGCCGAGACAATGAAATAAATTAGCAGGTATGTAAGTAGATATCTGGCCACCCGCCCACTAAATAGTGATTCGACCGAACCTTCAGCATATTTTACGAGATCCTGTTTGGTGTCCATCTGCCTGAGCCAGGGCAGAACAATCTCAGTCAGGGTAAATCCGGCCAAAATCGCCAGGCAAGGTAACATGCGCGCCACGGCGCTGCGTGGCTCGGCCAGCACCGTGACAAGCACCCAGGTTGGCAAAAAATAATCTCTTTTGGCTAGTTTAGCAAAAATACCAATAACTGCCAGGCATCCTCCAAAAGTCAGAGCTATTTCAGCGGTCAGGTTTAGCTGAAAATAACTGAGCCAAAGATCCAAACGGTAACCACCCGTACGGCCAGCGGCCATAAATGGCTCCAATCCATGTCTTTGAAGAACCAGTACCCACCACGGAGCGGTTAAGACCAGCGTACCAACTGCTGAGCCGATCGATTTCAACATCCCTTTAAGGTTTAACCCGAAAAACAGGAAAAATACACCCATCCCAACCACGGTGTGAAGCGCTACCTCAGGATGGCTCAGGATCGCCATAGCCGCAAAAAGGACTGTCAGTATCCCATATTTCAGCCAACCACTTCCTTTATACAAGCGCTGGATAGCCCAAAATGCCAGAATACTGAAGAAAAATCCCAGCGCCCGAGTGATACCGCCACCCATTATGAGCCAATCATAAGATGCCGGTAAAAACGAAAATACAAGCACAGCCAACAATGTTTCGGCACCCGAATGGGCCAAATCCCGGGCCAGTAGGAAAAAAGCTGGAATCATCAAGGTTGAGATCAACGCCGGAAGAATTCGAAACAGATCAATTAGATTAATGTTGAAAAGAGTGGATAGGCCCCCGGCCAAATAGAAAGCCAGTGGCGGATAGGCAAACGCAACCTGAAAATGATTGTACGTCGCGTAAACGGGTAGCCTGAATTGATTTGCAATCAGATCTTTGGTCATACTAAAAAACAAACCACCGTCATTAATCGGAAAATTCCCAAGTAAGGCAGGTGCAAGTCTGACATATCCGCCAAGAAATGTCAGGATGGATACAAAGATGATTAAGGCAAATTCGTCACGAATAGATTTTGACACAACACTCATCCGGGATTTTCACGAGGGTTCGGGAGAAATAATATAACAACTATTGGACCAGTCATGAGTAACCACATTGCCCATTGTAACCCAAAGAACTGCGCTGCAAGTCCAATCCCAAATGGCAAAAGCTTTCCGAAAAAACCTGAGATATTATTAAGCGCCATCACCATTCCAGACTGCCCAGGCAGACTGGCGTACAGATTTGCTTTGAGAATTGCATACCAACCAGAATTAAATAAACCAGTCAAACCAAGCAAAACCAGCTTGAGCCAGGGCTGGGATACAAGCAAAAAGGCCGGAAAAAGAACCAATTCAATTCCCACACTCCAGCGCAAATACTTAAGACCATCAACGTGTTCCAAAAGCGGGATCAGTAAGAAATCGCCAAGCATCCCAACACCCGTCCAAACAGTCACAGCCAGCGCAGCAGTTGCAACACTAAAACCAACCACGTCCACAAAATAAAGCGCCAGAAAACCGTAAAGCACATCCAGCATCAGGTCAGAAAATTCGAGCAAAATCAACCATCGGACAACCTCCGGTCTACGCAGCATTTTAAAGGCAGCCCGTAAACCAGCAAAAACATCACTCCAACCGGGAAGTTTCGTCGAAGCATCATCAGACCGTGAAATAAATTTCCAGACAAAGAACAAAACCACAGCCGAGACGCAACCAATCAGCAAAAAGACTGGTCGCCATCCAAAACCAACCATTAACATAAAACCCAGAAGCAACGGTCCGGATATCACCCCCAGAGACCCAGCGAAAGTCCAACGCGCCATATTTTGTTCTTGTCGATTTGGAGCCAAATCCATCAAACTGGCTTGAGAAAGGCTGACAAATGCTCCGGATGATGGGTGAAACACTACAAATGATAAAAGTAGCGCCAAAAAACTCTGGCTGAATGCAGTTAAGAACAAGGCAGTGCAAAAAAATATTCCGCCTACCAAAATCAATAGCCAGCGCTTCCAGACGTCAGCAAGTATGCCAATAAAGGGTTCAATAAAACTGGAGATCAAGCCAGGCACGCTGAGCGCAAGACCGATTTGGAGATAACTCAGACCCAGATCAGAACGAATCAAAGGCCAGGACGCATCCGAAAGACCGAAGACAAGTTCATCTACAAATTCAATCAAATAAAATAATAAATTTGGCACTGACCCAAAACCTCCAGGCTCTTTACACAGCCAAATACATAATCACAATCAGGTCTATCGAGCTAAATAGCCCCGTTGCAAATATCTGATATCCAGGCCAACCGCCCAGGCTGCCGGTAAAATTATAGAAATCAAAAGCGAAAGCTGGACCGAATTACGGAAATAATCCGGCTCTCATTGCCAATTTTCGCATCTCAACCTGAAGGACAGCGTTCCGACTAAACAAGTTTCATAGAGCACAGGAAAATTCTCGGGACTTATTTTCGGTCGACCGCATTTAGATAATCCTTCAGATAAGCGGGAACTGCCAATGCATATTCTGGCTTAAGACTTTCCGGCAAAGTAGAAATGACCATGTGCCAGGTCAGGGCACGGTTAACATAACCAATACACTCAGCCAATTCGGCTAATTCTCTAAGTTTCAGTATTGGAGCGTAATCTTCCCATAAAGCAAGATACCAATCTCGCATGGTTTGAATTTCTGAAGCATTCGGAGGCAGATCAAGCGAATTTTCTACACTGCGCAGCATTACCACAAGTGTAAAAAAGGGATGAGCGATCGCACATTCACCCCAATCAGTAAAAATAACCTGGTTGTCATGCAAAAAAATGTTTCCATCATGAAAATCATCGTGATGCAGGCTTTCAGGGATTCCAAAGTCTGCCAGGTGTGCGCAAATTTGCTGAAATTGTGGGATGAGAGACCTTATTCGGCTGAATTCAGCACTGGTAAGTCCGGACGGCTGATCCAGGAGCAACGCTGATTCATCTTTTAAGAGTTCCACAAATTGGCCGGAAAGATACTTCAAACGCCGATCCATGACCCCCAACCCCAGCAGGTCAGTGACCTGACCTGCCAAATGTTTTTGCAGTTCAACATATAGAGGCAGTACCTTACGCCAAGGATCGATGGATTTCTCTGCCCTGATGAACGTCCGCAAAGGAATACCCGAGTCACGCATCAACAGCCAGTGACGGTTTAAATCGTGGGCAAGCAACTGCGGCACCAACAATGGCTGAGTTCGAGCCAAATATTCGGTCAATGTAGTTTCATAACCAAAATATGGAGCAGTCGCTTTAAAGAAATAGAAGCCATCCTTAGTGGCTACGCGCATAACCGTGGACCATGGTCGAATATGCGCTTGTTCGATTTCCCCAGATACCTTTATACCCTTCCGAGCGAGTTCAGAAAGGATCCAGTCGTGGGCTTGCTCCAACCAATCCAGCTGTTCCCATGGAGATAAAATAATACTCATCTGGCAATTATAATAGGAACTTATCGCGTTAGCGATTTACCGGATCTGCTGGCTTTGATAGTTAGCCGGTTACGGCATGCTCCTTTCTTTTTATGGTATATTGCAAACATGCTAACCCAAACCACTAACACTGGCAATGCCCAGCGCAGAGCCGACATAAAATCAGGCTTGCATGTTCGAATCGTCCAGAAACAGGACCAAAATACTGGAAAACTTACCGAGGGGATTGTGAAAGATATCCTGACCAATTCGCCCACCCACCCCCATGGTATCAAAGTTCGATTGCAAAGTGGCTTGGTCGGGCGGGTAAAAGAAATCATCTCTTGATGCCCTTACCCTGTTAATTTTTCCATTTTATATTCAAAACTAAACCAGCTGCGAAACGGTAGCGAGGCTTGTATGACACTTAGTTTTAGAGGGCGTTTCTGGCGAATTGTATTAGGCGTGATCTTCAAGGGAAAACGGCTGACGATTGCAGAAAATCGTACTATCACTGCCCAATCTGGGCAGATGATGCGTAAAATCCCCAATGATGTGCAACTCCAAAAAATCGAAATAAATGGCATACAGGCTGTCTGGATTCGACCCACCCGCGCTAATCAGGATCAAGTGGCAATTCACCTGCATGGCGGCGGGTATGTAACCGGTTCGATTGAATCCCATCTAATGATGTGTATACCCATGGCGCAAACCTTAAAAATGGCAATTTTATTGCCTGAATATCGTCTGGCCCCTGAATACCCATTCCCGGCAGCCCTGGATGATGCCTTATCGGTCTACAAATGGCTGCTTAGCCAGGGTTTTCAACCAGCAAATATCTTTATTTCAGGTGATTCTGCCGGTGGCGGACTAAGTTTGGCGACGGTCCTGGCGTTAAGAAATGCCGGACTGCCGCTGCCCGCCGGTATAGTATGCATTTCCCCGTGGACAGACCTGACATTGAAAGGACAGTCTCACATTACCAATGCAAAATCGGAGACTTTATTAAGGACTGATATTTTGCGCGAATGGGCGCATGCTTATGCCAGTCCTGACAATTTTGAAAATCCGTTAGTCTCCCCGTTATATGCTGATTTTCATGGGTTTCCACCTATATTCATTCAGGTTGGTAGCAATGAAATCTTGCTGGATGATGCCACCATGCTTGCCCGAAAAGCCCAGGCTGACGGTGTATTCGTGGATTTGAAAGTTTGGGATAGTGTCTGGCACGCCTGGCCTGTACTCGGGAATCTGATTCCCGAAAGTAAACAAGCATTTGAACAAATTAGTCAATTTGTTCAAATGCTTGTTTCGATGACCAAAAAATAAATAGTAAAACCGCGGCTTTCAATTACCATCCTTCAATAGTATGGCTATATCAGGAGCGATAAATAATGACCGCTTGTAAATGCATTCCCGTTACTCAAACATCGTTGGCTTGGAAAAGACGGACCTCTGCCTGCAAACCCTCGGCTTCCATTTCAAGCGCGATCTCCAACAAGCGCGCAGCAGTGGCTTCGTCCGTGTAAGCCTCCCCACATTGTGGGCAAACCAGGGCAGGTACATTTTTCAACACGAGACTCAATTCTCCGCGTTCCAATGTCACGGTTGTCAATCCTGGAAGCGGTTCAGTTTGTTTACACATCAGGCACTTCATCGCGCCTCCGCTTAAAATCATCTGTCCAACGGGAACGATCAGGTCTGTAGCCCGTTATCACAATGATCTCATCACCTGCAAGATTATCCGCGGCAACGACGTGTAATGGCCGTTTACCGCGCCATGCCAATATGAGGCGACCCGGATAAGCGGCATCATCGGCGTAATTTTCAATATTTACGCCGTTTTCCATTGCGAATCGGACATCCTTGACGCCAATTCCTCTTTCAAACATGCGCTCAATGGCGTGAATTCGATAAATAATTTTCATACTTTCTGAATTATACCCGTTTGCAAGCGTCCGTAAATATGGATGTGCGGAAATCCAACAAATTTGCCTGATTTATCATCAATCATCCAAATAATTTGATCGGCATCCTGAATTTTTGAGTTTGGAGTATCAAATCATGACCTTTACTTTACCAATAGATAAAAAGAACCCAGCAAATTCGAGTGCCGGCTTACGGCGGCACGAAGGACTGATTGGTTTTTTGTTTATTTCGCCATGGATCATTGGGTTTGCAATATTCAAACTAATGCCAATTCTGGCAGCCCTGGGATTCTCATTCACAGATTTTTATATGATAACCCCGGAAAAGACAAATTTCGTCGGGCTGGCCAATTATGCGCATTTTCTCACAGACATTGAGGCCTGGACAGGTCTCGCTGGATCGCTTGGATACTTTAGCCTGATTGTACCGGTGGAGCTTCTGACAGCACTTTCACTTGCGGCCATTTTTTCGAGCGAGAGGGTCAAAGCAAAAACAATCTTGAGACCGTTATTTTTTATGCCCAGTATCATTCCGGCCGGGGCCATCTATTTTATCTGGTTGGGTTTTGTCGATCCATCTGCCGGCTGGCTGAACAGGTTGATTATGACGCCCCTGGGCCTGCCGCCAGTCCCCGGTCCTTATAATGGATCATCTTACAACATTTTACTCACCATGATGGCAATATGGAGCATCGGACCGGGGTTTTTGATCATGTATGGAGCCATGCAAGCCATTCCAAAGGAAATCATCGAGGCCGCCCGCGTGGATGGAGCCGGGCCTCTGACCCGTTTGGTCAGAATCACCCTGCCAATGATATCCCCGGCGATCTTCTTCAGCCTGGTCATAAACCTTACCAGCGCTTTTGGCGGCTCAGTCCTGCTTGACCGTGGTTATCTGTTTTCAGGCAGCCTTTCCCCTATGGAAAATTATATAAACTCCGTAATGTTTGGAAAATTCGAACTTGGTTATGCCGCTGCGTTAGCCTGTGTAATGTTTTCAGTAACCATGACCATTACACTGGCGCTTTTCCGCTCAGCGGCTGGCTGGGTTTACTTTCCGGAGGAGGGCGGAAATGAAAATTATTAACCGTAGAAAAAACCCCGGGCATTCGGTTTTGTCATTCCGACTGTGGGAATTTACCGGTACAGCCATGCTCAATTTATTTATTCTCATTACCCTGGTTGCATACCTTTCCCCGCTTGTGTATATGATGATAACCTCGCTCAAGGAAAAAGCTCAATTGATGGATACTCACTCACCGCTCTACCCGGCAGTAGTGAAAAAATTGAACTACCTTGGCAAGGATTATCAGATCTACAACGTGCCAATCTCCGGCAATCTAAAAGAATTGGCATTAGTGAAACGTTACCGCCAATACAGCGAATTCGTTGATCCTTCCAACACTGCAGTAGGGCTGATCCATTGGGATGGTAATTGGCGAGCACTAAATGTAGTCTACCAACCCCAAATCACATTCCAAAACTTTATCTGGCTTTGGACAGTGGCCGATTTTCCCCAAAGCGTTTTAAACACCCTAATCGTAGCGCTAACCGGTGAAATAGGTGTATTACTTGCTTCCATAGCAGTCGCCTACGGCTTTTCCAGATTCCGCATTCCCGGTGGAAAATGGTTATTCTTTGTCTTGATTGCCACAATCCTGATCCCAGACAGCATAACCTTGGTTCCAACTTACATGCTTTTCGTGCGCGTTTTAAATTGGAATGGTACCTGGCTGCCATTGATCATCCCTCAGTTCTTTGGAAACGCGATTTTCATCTTCCTTTTGCGGCAAAACTTCAAAAGTATTCCTCGCGACCTGGACGAGGCCGCCATGCTGGATGGCGCTGGTCCACTCCGAATTCTGGTTTCGATAATCTTGCCTCAGTGCATACCTGCGGTGGCCACTGTAGCATTACTACATTTCTTCTACGTTTGGAATGAATTGCGCATGGCCTCGCTTTATCTTGGAATTGCCCCACATATGCGCACCGTGTCTTTTAGCGTACAAACCTACCAGACTCTGAACTTTACACCGGAAGTTCTTGAAGCCAGCGCGCTAATGGTGATGCTCGTGCCAGTGCTGGTACTATTCATCTTCCAACGCTTTTTTATGCAAGATATGATCATAACCGGAACAGAAAAATAGCCATGAAAAACCAGAATATTAAAAATATTTTTCTTCTATGGCTTGCATGGATAATAATAACCATAGGATTCCAAAACTTGGCCAGCTTGCGACTTATGCCCATCTGGCCAGATCGAGCCCTGGATTGGACCACAGATGCAACTGGGCCGGGCTATCAAATTAACCATATCTACCTTCTTGAACCATTTATGAATAACCAGGTGGCTTGGGATTCTGAATATTATCTCGCAATCAGTATCGGAGGTTATGATGACCCCAACATCCCCGCCATTACAAAATATGGGGTGGTAATTCCAAAACTCGACAAGCGCGTTCCAACTAAAGTAGGACCTGGGCTGCGCATGTCGTTATCCTATGCTTTTCTCCCATTCTATCCATTACTCATCCGCCTGCTAACGATCCCGCTCCATCTGCTGGGGATGAACCCAATCGCGACGGCTACCCTGGCCGGGATTATTATTTCTGCATTAGGAACACTGGCGGGGATGTTGGCTCTCTATGATCTGACACATGAAACACTTGGCGAAGCTGGCGGGTACCGGGCAGCCTTCTACCTGATCATTTTTCCCAGTAGTTTTTTCCTGGCACAAATCTATACTGAAGGATTGTTTGTGGGTCTAACGTTTTGCTGCCTGGCAATGCTCAAACGGGGACAATGGTGGCCTGCAGCCATATTGGGTGCAGCCGCCACCCTGACACGAGCCGTTGGCGTAACCTTGATCATCCCGATGAGCATCGCCTGGTTCCAGACCCGTGCATGGACTGAGCTTGATCTTGAATGGCGGCAAATTTATCATCAGGGCTTACCCTGGCGAGCTATCGGCAGCGCCCTGCTCGCCTTCACACCATTAATTGCCTTCCTAATTTGGAAGTTTTCCTTCCTTGGCTTTGCTTTTGACTATATCGAATCAGAATTCTTCGGCCGCAGCTTCATGAATATAAATGCTTCCTTCAGCAATTGGGCTTATGCGTTTCGATCCATGCTACTGATGGAATCTCCGCAACATAGCGCATACTATTTCACTGAATTTTTAGGAATGTTTGTCGGAATAATTACCATTTGGCGCAGTCAAAAATACTTTCCTGAGCTTGCCTGGTTCAGCCTGGCTGTGTTTCTGGTTTCCCTGGGCTCAGGACCGGCACAAGGGATCCATCGATACATATTAGGCACACCAGCCGTCTTCATCACCCTTGCGCGGTGGGGGGAAAATCCGGTCTTTGATCGTGTTTGGACGATAATCAGCGCTTTACTAATGGGTATGCTGGCTATGTTGTTTGCCTTTAACATGTGGGTAGCCTGAACATCATTTCGACGATAAACCAACCTGAAAAACGCAGAATCGGTAGTAAAAGAAACCTATCATCACAGCAAAGCAGTTCAGGCCAACCACAATTCCTGTCTTTTCCAAAGGTAATCGATATATCTGAAAAGCTGGTTTGCAGTCATCCTTTAAATTATATTCGCACAAGGCGCCTAGAATTGAATTGTGCACATAGAGTAATTTCGCGAAAAACGTATGCAGTTTTTTAGACTAATCAATTCCAAACCAGCTTAACGAAAAGATAAATTTCGTTATTTCGAGTATGCAACAAAATCCACATTCAATCTTAACAATTTCTGAACAACCTTTGGTTATCCTGTAGACAACCAAATGGAGATGAGCATGTCTGCAGAAAAACCTTCAGAAATAAAACCCAAACGGAACTTTAATCATAACCTTTTGACTGCACTTAGTCTGGCGGCCATCATTCTGCTGGGCATATTTTTTCGGTTTTATCAACTCGGTGCCACCAGTCTCGGCAATAGTTATTATGCCGCAACTGTCAAATCAATGCTGACTTCCTGGCATAATTTCTTTTTTGTATCTTATGAGCCGGGCGGCTCAGTTTCTGTTGATAAACCCCCACTGGGATTCTGGATTGAGGCAATTTCAGCCTATTTTTTCGGCCTAACCGGTTTTTCCCTGGCTCTCCCAAATGCCCTGGCAGGTACATTCTCTATTCCCATGCTTTATTCACTGGTCAAAAAACAATTTGGCACCCTGTCAGGGCTGGCAGCTGCCCTGGTGCTGGCAGTTACACCAATCACGATTGCCACTGAGCGAAACAACACGATAGACGGAATGTTGGTTTTTGTGCTTCTTGCAGCAACCTGGTTCACATGGAAATCGGTTGAAAACGGTAAGCTGCGCTACTTGCTAATGGGGGCCATCATAATTGGGCTGGGTTTTAATATCAAAATGTTACAGGCTTATATGGTTTTGCCTGCCATATACCTGCTTTATTTCTTTGGAGCAAAGCACAGGTGGCCAAAACGCATTACTCACTTAGGCATTGCGACTGTTTTATTATTGGCTGTTTCGCTTTCCTGGGCACTAATTGTAGATTCTGTCCCCGCCGAAAATAGACCGTTCATCGGCTCCAGCACAGATAACACTGTCACCGAGCTCATCATTGGGCACAATGGAATCAAACGGTTGCTCGGTGGTCCTGGAAGTGGTATTGCCCCCGAAAATGGGCAGTTTGCCAATAACAATCAAAGAGATAATGGAAATGGCAACGATCGGGAGTCAGCACGAGCTGACTTACCTTCCAAACAGGATGGGCTACCAGGCCAGACACCTCCGGCAGGTAGTAATCAACCTGTCGGGGCAAATGAAGTTGGCATTGCAGGTTGGCTACGCCTTTTCAGTGAGCCGCTCGCAGCACAGGGTTCCTGGTTGCTACCGTTGGCGTTACTTGGAGTGGGGTTAATTTTATATGGAACCGG
>JAPLGT010000032.1:0-42020 GCA_026390035.1 Chloroflexota bacterium | reverse complement strand
TCCTAGAGGGTGTGCCAGTAATGCCTGGTAAGCAGCGTCGCGGTCACCATGTACAGCAGCCTCAACCGTCAAAATCTCGTATGACTTTATCTGTGCGATCAACCCGAAACAAGCGGGTGGAAGAGGTTCGGTCGGCAGCGGAGTGATGCCGCTCTTTTTTACAGTCGATGGCATTTCCAGTACCCATTCAGCAGGCCACTCCTTGACTGCGCCGCCATTCTTGATGTTTACAACGTGTGTTTCACCCAGGTCATTAAAGTGAGCATTCAGTAATTGAGTTGCCACTGTTGAGTAATAGGCTCCACCGCGTTCCATTAATTTGGCGGGGGGTTCTTTGAGACTGGGGTCAGCGTATTCGTTTAGCAATACCTTTTCGATGGCAATTACTTCATCGGCGCGCGATGGCGGCCATTTTTCCTGCGATTTGAGCTTCTTATCGGTGTGATAGAAATACTGCAGGTAATAATTGGGGATCATTTGCAATACTTCAATGGTGCGAGCTTCCCATTCTGGCTGTTCTTCTAATTTAAGTTCCTTGATGAATTCATTAATGACTTGCGGCCAGACGTCCTCGCCATCGACAGTAAACCCGCGGTGCCAGGAGAGATGATTTAGTCCGAGTGTCTTTAGCTCGGTGTGCGCGGGATCGATATGCCTGCCTATGGCTTTTTCCAATCCTTCAATAATCATCATTTTGGCTGTGATTGGCACATTACAAACCCCCACAGCGGGTGTGCCGGATGCGTATTGGCTGAGGGCCTGGGTATTCAATCCGGCCGGATTGGTAAAGTTCACAAGCATCGCGCCAGGAGCGGATAGGTCTTGCATGTCTGCTGCGATTTTGAGAATAACCGGGATGGTGCGCAGAGCCTTGCCCATGCCGCCCACGCCAGTTGTTTCCTGTCCGATGAGCCCATGGCGCAAACCCAGATATTCGTCCTTGCGACGGGCTTCCATGTGCCCAACTCGCAGCTGGGTAGTTACGTAGTTGGCATTCTTGACAGCCTCGCGCTGGTTGGTGGTAAGGATTACCTTGAAAGGTGATCCTTTGAACTCCACCATGCGCTGAGCAAAACTACCCACTACCTTAAGACGTTTTTCATCTATGTCCATCAGCCAGAGTTCGTCGATTGGAAACTGTTCGATCCGTTCCAGGAATCCATTGACAAGTTCAGGGGTGTAGGTTGAACCGCCACCGATAACTGCTACTTTTAGCATGCTTCACTCCTCGAGGATTAATTACGACTCATCAAATCAGCATATCTACTTACTGGGTCGGTTCCCAAGGTCAGGAAACTTTGCTTTGATGGAATAACCGCTTTGCGAAAAGAACATAAGATGTTTATAGTGGTGTTTTGGCAGACGATCTACCTGCCAAAACACCACTTGCGGGGCAAACCATCAATGTTAGGGTGGTTTTTGCAGAATAAGCAGAATGGTTATGTGCAAAACCGAAGGACCCGTGAGTGATGACGAATTAGCTGTGATAAATTTGTAATCACTCACGGTTATAAAAAATTAAAAACAGGTTTTTCTTATTCGGTAATTAGATCTTTCGTTATTTCTCAACGCCAGTGACAACGATGCCTTGGACGAAGAAACGTTGGGCAAATACGAAAAGGAGCAATGGCGCGATCAAAGCCATCAGGGCGCCTGCTTGAATTAATTGTGGTTTCTGCCCATAAATACCGTTGAAAGTGGATAGCGCCACGGAGATGGGCCATTTATCACGGCTGGTGGATAGATAGATCAATGGGCCAAAATAATCATTCCAGGCGTAGACGATGTGGAAGACGGTCACTGCCATGAGTACCGGGTAGGACTGCGGCAGGATCACGGACCAAAGTACACGCAAGGGCCCGGCTCCATCAATCATCGCCGCTTCATCTAATTCGCGCGGAATGGTCATGAAATATTGGCGTAAGAGGAACACATCGTAGGCATTTGCGAAGAAAGTCGGGACGATCAACGGCAGCCAGGTACCAATCCAGCCAATTTTCTGGAAGAAGGTGTAAGTAGGAATGACCGTAACTGCGGCAGGCAGGAAAATAGTAGAAATCAGCAAGATGAACATGAAGTCACGACCCGGGAAACGGAAGCGTGAGAACCCAAATGCCACCAATGTGCAAGAGAACAGCACGCCGATGTTTGACATAATTGCGTAGAAGAAGGTGTTCCACAAGAGTTTAGGAAATTTGATTGAATTCCACACTTCGCTATAGTTAGTATAGGTGGGCGAGAACTTCCAGCTTCGGTCGAGTGCGCGCCATGAAACGGTGCAGTTAAATTCTTTCAAGGCTGGGTCAGTCGGGTCAACGAACAAGCTGGCCAACCGACCTTTTTTGGCGACTGCCAGACTAACCAGGCTGGTATCGTTGGGATCGTGTCCATCACATTTACCAATGGGCACAATAAAAGTTTCCACATTTTTGCCTTTGTACAGGTATGTGGATGGGGCCGCTGGCCAAATAGGCGCACCTACAATCGAAATCTGGTCCTGCGTTTTGAGTGAAGTGAATACCATGAAGGCAAATGGCGAAAGATAAATTACAAGCAAGGCAACGGTCAGGAGTGTCAAAAATAGGGTACTGCCGCCATAACGAAGTCTGTGTGCAAGTTTAGGGTTCACTTATCATTCTCCTTATGCCCGGCCTTCCCCGGCGTAATAAACCCAATATTTTGCGGTGGCAAACAGGGAAATTGTTACGATCAAGATGACCGCAAACAAGCCCCAGGCCAGCGTTGAGCCATAGCCCATATTTTGGAATGTAAAAAAGGTTTTATATAAATAAAGATTGTAGAACATCGTGGCACCACCCGGGATACCTGTACCGTTATTGACAACCAATGGCACCAGAAAGTACTGGAATAAGCCTACGATGCTGAGAACAAGGTTATAAAAAATAACCGGTGAGATCATTGGAAAGGTAACATTCCAGAACTGCTGCCAGGCGTTTGCGCCATCCACGGTGGATGCATCATACAATTCTGTAGGCACACCTTGCAAGCCAGCCAGGAAAATCAGCATGGCGTTTCCAACCCCCCAAATACCCATGATGACATATGTTGGATAAACCCAGTTCATGTCGTTGGCCCATAGGGGCACATTTTCTTTCGGGACACCCAATCCCATGAGAGCCCGGTTGATCCATCCGGTTTCAGGGTTGAGCATGCCGCCCCATAAGAAGACTGCTGCGACGAATGGAACAATATAGGGCATGTAGAACAAGCTGCGGAAGATCATTTGCCCTTTGACGTGCTTGTTATTCATTAAAAGCGCCAGGATCAGCGGTAAGAAGATGCCTACTGGTAAAGCGATCAATCCAAATTTGATGGTGATCCACATGGCCCCGGGTGTACCGCTGGAACTCCAGATCTGTGGATCTTTGAAGTATTGGGCATAATTATCCAGGCCAACAAATTTCGGAGTATTCAAAATACCATCAGCGATTTTCAAGTTGAGAAAACTGAAAATAAAGGTAGCAATCATCGGCAGGAAGGTAAAAGCTAAAAAACCGATTATCCACGGCGAGAGAAAAGCCAGACCTAAGAGCATCTCGCGCCGCGCCAGAGGCCGCATTTTCCTGAAGGACCCAAGTGATGGCAACTTGGGAATGTTAGATAGCTGCTCGAACATAGGACGCTCCTTATATGGGTAAGGTTGGGCGGGTCAGCAATAATACCTGACCCGCCCAAAGTATAGCACTTTCAGAATTACTTATTATAGATGACGTTCAAGTCGTCAACTAATTTTGAATATTCTTTTTCGAAATCGAACTTATCGGGTGCGGTGGTTTCCATCAAGCTTTTGAAGGTATCCATGCGTGCGAAGGATTCGATCCAGTTGGGCTGGTACTGTTCGGCGGAAGGAGCATCCGGATACGCCAGACCCTGAACGAAGACATCCCAGCTTTCTTTGGTAACAAAGGGGTAGTCCTTGGCCTTCTTGTCGAAGAAGGCTTGGGTCTTTTCAGCAATAGCGGGCATGGCGCCGTAAGCGGGCAGAAGTTTGTCGCCACCGGTGGTGATCAGGTAGGAGAGCACGGTAAAGGCGGCTGCGGGGTTCTTGGTGCCCTTCCAAACGCGGAAGGTATCGGCGTCAATACGGCCGTGAACCTTACCATCGGAGCCAATGGGCTGGATGCCAAGCTGGAATTCATTGCCGGCCTTGGCGAAATCGCCCAAGCAGCAGGTGTACCAGGTCTGGGTGAGACCCATGGCAGCCTTGCCAGAGTTGAATACATTGCCAGCGCCAAATTCAGGTGAACCAGCCAGAGCGCCGGTGGGGATGAAGGGCTGCTTGCCCCACATGCCATCGTAGTACCATTTCCAGCCGGCTTTCCAGCTTTCGGGAAGAGCGGATTTGTATTCGCCCTTCTTGGCGCCTTCAAAAACCTTGGCGGCGCCACCATAGAAGGTGCCGACAGATGCAGCAGCCTGCCATTGGGCATTGTAACCAACCTGTACGATCTGGGCTGAGTCAAAGCCTTCTTCTGTGGCATTCTTGCCGTTTTTGTCGATGGTCAGCATTTTGGCAACTGTGGTCATCGTATCCCAGGTCCAATCGACCTTGGTGCCATCGGGCATTTCATACTTGTCGCCATATTTTTGGGGCGGGTACTTGAGGCCGGATTCATCGAACATGGCGGGCACGAAGTAGATAGCGCCAGGGAACACAGCGAAAGGCAGGCCAACTTGCTCGCCTTCGACCTGGTAGAATTTCACGAGCGCCGGGTCAAACACGGTAGTGTCGAATTTCTGCGCCTTGATTTCATCGCTCAGGTTTAGCCACTGGCCATAGTAAGCGTTGGAACCACCCCAGCCGACTGGACCGACGATATCGGGGCCAGCGCCGGAAGCAATTTGGGTCGAGAGGGTGTCTTTGGCGGCGTTGAAGGGCACGATTTCAAGGATCAGCTGGATCTTGTCCTGGGAAGCGTTGAAATCTTTAACAACTTCTTCCTGAACTGCGATCTGAGCAGGATCGGTGCCGGTACCGAGACCAACAAACCAGGTGACGCAAGTCTTGCCGGCTTCGCAGTTAGCGACGGGGTAAGGGGTCAGGGTGGGGGTTGGGGGGACAGCCGTGGGTGCTTCGGTGGCTGCGGGTGCAGCAGGGGCTTCGGTAGCTGCGGGGGCGGCAGGAGCATCAGTGGCGGCCGGAGCTGCAGGAGCAGCGGGGGCTTCAGTAGCGGGGGCGGCGGGGGCGCCGCAGGCAGCCAGGAGCATCGATGCGATGATCAGTAGGCTGGCAACAAATAACATCTTCTTCATTGTGATATTTCTCCTCTTTCGGAATGTGTGAAAAAACGTAGGTAAAATTTGATAAAAAGAATTGGCGTGTTTGGGTCTGGTACGTCACCTCCTTTTTTTATTAGTTTATGGCTGCTTCTTTCAGGCAACCGCAAGAACGGCGGATGATAATTTCTGTGGGGAGCAGCGTTTCAGGTTCGGCTGGTTGGCCTTTTATAAGATTGAATAAAAGACAGGCAGCTCGACGACCCACCTCTTCGGTTGGTGCCCGGACTGTGGTGAGAGGTGGATTTAGAAAAGAGGAGAGGCGAGAGTCATCGAAACCTACGACTGACACATCCTCAGGTATGCGAATTCCGGCTTCATTAAACGCTTTCAGGATACCAATCCCGGCATCGTCATCTCCAGTAAAAACAGCATCGAAGCGGACTTTGTTTTCCGCGATGAGTTTTTTGATATTTGCGTAGGCAATTTCACCATTGAATTCGCCATCGATCATTTTGGCTGGATCGAAGGCAATACCATGAGCATCCAATGCATCGCGGTAGCCTTGTTGGCGCCAATGTGAGTCTTCTTGTTCGCGTGGCCCATGCACAAATAAAATTGAGCTGCGTCCATGGACTTCGATCAGGTGATCGATAATTTTACGAGTAGCGGCTTTGTTTTCAACCGTTACAAAAGGGATTTTTAGATTTATGGGTGGAGTGCGGTGAATCAATACCAGGGGAAATTCGCTTCGGCATAATTGAGTCAGATGTTCTTCGCTCAGGCTGTCAGCAAAGACGAGAATACCATCCGTATTATGTGCGCCCACTGGAGGCTCGCTGCCTTTGCGCGTTGGGGATTTATAAGTGGCCACCAGCAGGTTATATTGGTTTTCGTTGACAACCGATTCTATGCCACTCAACAGAGGGGCGAAAAAATCTGTATGCATGTTATGCAGTATCAACCCAATTGTCTGAGTGCGGCGGGTGGCAAGATGGCGGGCTACGGCGAGAGGTTTGTAATTTAAATCCAACATGACTTGCTGAATACGCTCTGCAACTTCCTGAGAAACCGGGGCATTTTGGTTAATGTAACGGCTTATAGTAGCCACTGAAACACCGGCATTTTTTGCTACATCGCGAATGGTGACGGAATCTGATTTACGGGTCATATTTTTGATTTATGGTTTAATGTAACCGGTTACTGTAACCGGTTACATTAAACCATAAATGGTTTTTTGAGTCAATAGGGAAAATTAATCCAGGAAAAATATGCAGAAAAATACGCTGATAAACGCTTTTCGATTTATAAAACCCATTTCTGGCGGATCTAATCAACTACCCCTGGTGGCTTTGCGCTGTAATGTGCCAGCGCGGGCATCGTCGGTCGGGGCTTCATTTTCTTTAAATTTGCCCCCGTTTAATCATCGGTTAGAGGTTATGCCTGGTTTTCCCTCTGCTTGTACCGGATGATGATGTTTATAAGTGGCTGACCGTACAGAAAAAGAAGGGATTGGCTGCGCTCGCCAATCCCTTCTTTTTCTGTATAAATTTGTCTGGATCTTATTGCGTAATAAAAATTCTTTCAAAAGCAGCCACAGCATTGACATCAAAATGTTTCCCGGATTGTTCATGAATATATTTCCATGCTTCTTCGGCGCTAATGGCTTTACGGTAAGGCCGGTCGGAGGTGAGTGCATCCCAAACATCGACCACAGCAAACAGACGGGCCGATAACGGGATTTCCTCGCCGCACAAGCCACGCGGGTAGCCTGTCCCGTCCCACTTTTCATGGTGACAGTATGGAATTTCCAATGCAGCTTGCAGGTAATCAATAGCCGATAGCCATTCGAAGGCATATACGGGATGTTTGCGCATTACAATCCACTCTGAAGAGGTTAATGCTTCCGGCTTGAGTAGAATTGCATCAGGGATACCCAATTTGCCGACATCATGCAGGAGTGCTCCACGTTTGATTTGCAGCAGCGCATCTTCATCAAACCCAGCGGCGCGGGCAAGCTGCTGGGTCATTGCGCTAACACGCAGGGTATGACCTTCGGTCTCCCTGTCGCGTAAGTCCAGCGCGCGAGACCAGCCTTCGATGGTCTTATCATATGCCACCACAACTTCTTTGTGCAGTTTTTCCATTTCGTGACGTTGTTCAGTTAATAACCGGTAACGGTTCAGCCGGGTCATATTTTGGATTCGAACCTGCAGCTCAAAAATATCATATGGTTTGGTGATGAAATCATCTGCGCCTGCCTGCAAGCCCATCATCCGAGATTCACGATCATCCAGGGCTGTTACTAATAGTATCGGTACTTCGGCCAGTGTGGGCATTGAGCGGATTTTCCGGCAGGTTTCAAAACCATTCATGCCAGGCATCATTACGTCAAGCAAGATGATATCCGGTTGGATTTCTGTCGCCACGGCAATCCCATCCTCACCATTTTCGGCAAAGAACATTTCATAACTTTCAGACGAAAGTAAGGCGTCAATTGTGATCCGTGCGATCGCTTCATCGTCTATAACCAAGATTCTGGGTTGAATGGACATTGCAAGCCTCCAATAAAACCATATTCATTAAGCGTGTGAATAATCTGGTCCAACTTCGCGTAAAGTAGTAAATAAAAATAAATAGAATGTGATACAAAATTCTAACGCGCACTGTAAATATTCATCACCCGAAATCTTATATTGTCAGCGAAGCGCTTTAGATTAGCTCGCTTTAAATTTTTTTCTAAATTAAAATGTCTTGAGTGTGCTTTTTTGTTCAGGTAATCCGCTTCTGCGGTGGTTGGCTATTTTTAAGGCTTTTGATGCTTACTTTCAGGCATTGGTTTTTTCCCATTGTTATTTTACTCACTTACTTATAATGAGAACAGGATAACATAATAATGTGAAGGCGTATAGAATTATTATCACAATATTATGGTGATCTTACAATATTAATTGTGAATTTCTGTTTGACCCGGCTCATAAGACTGCTGGCGAATAAATGCAGAGTAAAATAGAGCAATTCGTATTCTCAACAATGAAAAGTGTGAGTGGTGATGTCTCCTTACAGTGATCCTCCCGGCAATTTTAGTGATTCTTCGCTCTATATTAACCGCGAATTAAGCCTGCTTGAATTTCAACGACGGGTGTTGGAAGAGGCTTATGATGAAGATAATCCATTGTTGGAGCGCTTGAAGTTTCTTGCTATTTTTGGCTCCAATATAGATGAGTTCTTTATGGTGCGTGTTTCCGGAATCCGCAAGCAGGTGGAAGCGCATATTATGGATGTCAGTGTGGATGGTTTAACCCCACCTGAGGTGTTGGCTGCCATTCGCAAAGTGGTTCAGGAACTTTATGAGAGTGCTTTAAATTGTCTGAACCGGAAGATCTTGCCGAAGTTGGACAAGGCTGGTATCCATGTCTACGATTACGAGAAACTAAGTAAAGCTCAACAAGATCGGATTAATGAATCTTTTAGAGAAGTTATCTATCCCGTTCTGACACCACTGGCCTTCGACCCGGGACATCCTTTTCCACATATATCCAACTTGAGTCTCAATTTTGCCATCGTTATTCGCGATCCGAAAGGCCGTGAAAAATTTGCGCGCTTAAAGGTACCCGATACGCTGCCACGCTTGCTGCCGGTTAAGCGATCTTCAGGAAGTGTGCGCAAGGATGGCACGATTCCTCACCATCATTATTTTGTTTGGCTGGAACAGGTGATTGCGCAGAACCTCGCCTCGCTTTTTCCGGGTATGGAAGTGGTGGCTGCCTATCCTTTCCGGATCATTCGCGATGCCGATATTGAGATCCAGGAACTTGAGGCCGATGATTTGCTGGAAAGCATGCAGCTCAGCATTCGCCGCCGGAAGTTTGGCTCAGTGGTGCAGGTTGCTATTTATGAGAATATGCCCCAAGAAATCCGCAACCTTCTGGTGGAGAACCTTGAAATTCGAAATTCAGAGCTATATTCCCTTAGCAGTCCGCTTGGGATGAGCAGTTTCTGGCAGTTATATAACCAGGTTGATCGCCATGATTTAAAAGCCGCCCCCTACAAGCCCAGGGTTCCGCATGCTCTAAAAAATGTTGCCCAATCCGGAGATATCTTTGACGCGATCCGTCAAGGAAACATCTTGTTGCACCATCCCTATGATTCCTTCTCTGCGGTGATCGATTTTCTGAATGCGGCTGCGCGGGACCCTCAGGTGCTGGCGATCAAACAGACTCTCTATCGGGTTGGACAAAATTCCCCGGTTGTGGACGCCTTGCTGGAAGCATCTGAGCGCGGCAAACAGGTGGCGGTTCTGGTGGAGCTTAAGGCGCGTTTTGATGAAGAGAGTAATATCGGTTGGGCGCGTATGTTGGAGCAGGCCGGTGTGCATGTAGTTTATGGGTTGGTTGGTCTGAAAACACATAGCAAAATCGCGATGGCTGTGCGCCAGGAGGGCGATGGCATCCGTCGCTATATTCACCTTGCAACCGGCAATTACAACCTGAATACATCCAGAATTTATGAAGACATTGGGGTATTTACCTGCGACGAAGCTATTGGAGCGGATACAAGTGATCTTTTCAATTATCTGACCGGATACTCCACCAAGCAGGATTATCGTAAACTTTTAGTTGCGCCTGTCAATCTACGCCAAAGATTGGAAGTGCTGATTAGACGTGAGATGGAACATGCCGTTGCAGGGCGTAAAGCTCGCCTGATTATCAAGGTCAATTCAATTGTTGACCCGGGTATGATCAGCCTTTTATACGAAGCCTCACAAGCTGGTGTGCAGGTTGATTTGCTGGTGCGGGGTATGTGTTGTCTCAAAGTGGGGATCAAGGGTGTCAGTGAGCGCATCACTGTTACCAGTATCGTTGGCCGATACCTTGAACATAGCCGCCTGTATTATTTCTTGAACGATGGCAAGCATGAAATATATCTTGGTTCTGCCGATCTGATGCAGCGTAACCTGGATCACCGCGTTGAAGTTGTTTTTCCGCTTGAAGCTCCAGAGCATGTGCGCTATTTGCTCGATGATGTGCTGGAAAAATACATGCATGATAATTTGCGCGCGCGAACGATGCAGGCGAATGGAAAATATAAACGGCTAAAGTCGGGTGCTGAGCATGATCGTGTTGACGTGCAAGAATGGTTAATGGCTCACGGGAGGTAATAGGATATGTCGGATATTCTTGTTATTGGTTCGCTCAACGCTGATCTGGTTGTACGCGTTCCCCGTTTCCCAGCTCAGGGAGAAACCATTAGCGGCGGTGATTTGGTAACCATACCGGGTGGCAAGGGAGCGAACCAGGCGGTAGCTTCCGCCAGGCTGGGGGCTGTTACAGCCATGTTGGGATGTGTTGGCCAGGATCAGTTTGGGAAGATGCTGCTTGATAATCTCGCCAGCTGCCAGGTGGATACCAGCAGCGTGGGGACAATTTCATCCGCCACGGGAACAGCAGTCATTATTGTTGATGAAAATGGCCAGAACAGTATCGTGCTTTCACCTGGTGCTAATGGATTGGTTACAAACACTGACATAATCAACAATAACTCAAAGATGGTGGATGCCAGATTTGTCCTGCTGCAGCTTGAGATCCCACTCGATGTAGTCACTTTCGCTGCTCAATCTGCCCGCAAAAATGGTGTGCGTGTAATTCTCAATCCGGCTCCGGCGCGGCCATTGCCAGCCGAGTTGTTAAAAAATATTGATTTTATCGTGCCAAATGAATCTGAGCTCAGCCTGTTGTCTGGTCTGGATGTGCATGACCGCGATTCGGCCGAGATGGCTGCGCGCAGGTTGTTGCCGTTGGGAAATTTTGGAGTGGTGGTAACCCTGGGCGATAAAGGCGCGTTGTATGTGGGCCACGATGAGACATTTCATGTGCCAGCCTTTTCCATTAAAGCGCTGGATACAACCGCTGCCGGGGATGCTTTTATAGGTGGAATGGCTGCATCTTTAGCACAAGGCAAAGAACTGCGCGAGAGCATCCGATATGCCTGTGCCTGTGGTGCTTTGGCTGCCACCAAATTTGGAGCACAGCCTTCTCTTCCAACCAGCGCAGAAGTTGAAAAATTCTTGGAAAACCAGGTAAGGTAGCATGGAAATCAAGCGCATTCTGATTGATACTGACCCTGGGATTGACGATTCTCTGGCAATTCTGCTGGCCCTGGCTTCGCCTGAAGTTTCGTTGGAAGGTTTGAGTGTTGTGCATGGCAATTGTTCTGTCGATCAGGGTGTAACAAATGCCCTATCAGTATTAGAGCTTGCGAATGCCAGTCACATTCCGGTCTTGCGTGGCTGCGATCTTCCGCTTGTGCAGCCATCATTGTTGGCACCTGAAACACATGGCAATACTGGCCTGGGGTATGCAAAGCTGCCTGCTCCTCAAGCGATGCAGGCAGTGGGGCATGCGGTTGATTTCCTGATCGAGAAAATTCTCGCGGCTCCAGGGGAATATACGCTTGTGGCGATTGGTCCGTTGACTAACCTGGCCATGGCGATGCGCAAGGAACCAAAAATCATCCCGGCCATCAAAGAAATTGTAAGCATGGGGGCAGCTATTCGCCACCAGGGAAATACCACTCCTCTGGCTGAGTTTAATGTTTATGTCGATCCGCATGCTGCCCATATTGTTTACCATTCCGGCGTGCCGCTCACGCTTGTGCCGTTGGATGTGACCTACCAGTGCATTCTGTCTCCGGCAGGTGTGAATCGTCTTCTGAAGCTTGATTCAGCCATCGCGCATTTTATTGCGGATATGACACGTTTTTACATGGAATTCCACGATGAATACCAACAAATATCAGGTTGTGTCATCAATGACCCCCTGGCTTTGGCTTTAACCTTTGCACCGGAATTATGCGATTATGAGCAGCATTTTGTGGATGTGGATATTCAAGGTGGAGTATCGATGGGGAAAACATTTGCAGATTTTTACAAGATGACCGGGAAGCCAACCAATATGCGGGTGGCGCTTGGGGTCAGAGGACGGGATTTTATCGACTTATTTTTAGGGCGCATGGAGAATTTAAGCAGATCTCTGCAACAATGAGTGGGTCTAATTTAAGATAAAGTATCTATTCACCGGTATCCAGGTTCAGATATTAATCATTACAAGGATTGTCAGTGAATGTACGCTGATGGATGGGCTTCCAGTCACCATCTGCCTGGCAAACTTTGAATAACACACGCAGCGGTCCGCAGCAAAATCAGCCCGGTGATCTCCTCCCGGTCTATTTGGATTCGCTTGGGAATGTGCTGGTTGGTGTGGTTTCTTCATTGTTATGGGTGCCGTCATCACGGGAACTCCTACCCCTGTCTTTCTTTAATACGGCATTACAGCCAGCGGCTTTTCATCGTAAGGGCGCTATTGGATGAAGACCAAAAAGGGTGTGGTCGAAGTGATTCTGAGTACCAATTTCCTGGTTGAGCCGATCGATAAAATTCAACCGTTTTGCTGGCATTCGCGATTGAATAGGGCTTTCCCAGCGCTTTGTAACCCGCTTTCCGAGAATGCTCAAGTGGAAAAGGGCCAGAATCAGACATGGTTGGTTATTGTAGTTGTCGCAATTGACCAAGCTCAGAATGGTCAGTATGATTGCATCCAGGTCTTTGTGAAAAACAAAGCTGAGATTGATACTCTGTTTCCAGCGCTTGTAGCTGCACTAAAACCTGAATCCTTGCTCTGGATTTCGTATCCGAAGCGTACTTCCGGGATACAAACTGATCTGTCTCGAGATACTGGCTGGGATTCAATGAGAGGGCTGAAGTGGATCAACCTGGTTTCCGTCAATACTACCTGGTCGGCATTCTCGTTGCGACTGCCCAAACCTGGCGAAGATTTGCGGGTACGTGGTTTGTAAATACCGTAAATAGTGTGTACGACACGCACATCCCTGTAAAAAGACTACCAACGAGCAAAGTCCATTAATAAAATATAAAACTCCCGAAGCAACCAGGCTTCGGGAGTTTCCTTCCTGATTATTTGATTGTGGTGGGAATGACCTGCCTGGATTTGATCAACAGCCTATAGATTTTATTGATGAGCTCAATACTTTCGACGACGAGGATCACCACCAGCACAATGGTTGGAATTAAGTTGAATATTTTGGCCAGAGTGGCAGCTGCTTGGGCATCCTGGAATACCGAGTTCAGTGTGTCAGCGCTCAGGTAGACGAGAGCCGGGCCTTTCAGCAAGATATAGGCAGTGATGATGCTCAGCAGAGTCAGGATATCTTCCATCCAGTGGGAGATAGATGTCCAGCGTCTTTGGCGGAGCAGGATTACATTTAGCAGGATTTGCAAAACCCACAACGCATCAATCCAGGGTAAGTATGTAAAGAAAGCTTCAGTCAGAGCGGGGACAAAAACCCAGTGGTCACTGCTGAGAAAGCCAATGCCAATTACCTGGGGATAGAGATTGAAGATCAGCAAGGCCGCCACGGTCATCACAATCGCCCAAACTGGAGACCAGATATTCACGTCGTCGGGCTCCGGTTCTTTTTCGAGAATGGCTGGATCCCAACCCTTTTCTTCATTTTCATTGTCAAACTCTGATGCAGGCAGCGCCCATTGCAAGATTGCGAAGATGACCACAATGTTGCCAAAGGCAGAAATGATTGCGCCCGCGTATTCGAGTAGTGTTTTACCAAGTATCGTGAAAAATGTATTTACAGTTAGCACGCTCGTCCCGAAGCGAATGCCAAGGCCCACGACCGCCAGACCGGTCAACACGCTGAATACTATTTTGAGCACCAGACTGAAAACTGGGAAAAGCCGGGGACCGATCAGATAGCGTTCGGGCAAATAAGACGCGGCTACCTGGTCGGGTGCACCATAATCCTTCAGCACTTCTCTGACAATATTGTCATCCACTGGTTGACCGGCTGCCTGGGCGCGATCTTCGATCATATCTTCCAGGGTAGAGCGAATCTCTGTCTGGAGATCTGCACGGGTTTTACCTGGCAGGTGTTTCCCAATTTCTTCGATATACCGTTCAATGAGTTTCATGATTTTTGTCCTTTATCTTTTTGTCATATTTTGCATCATGGTTACGATACTGTTCCATTCGTGCTCGATTTTTGGCAGTATTTTTTTACCTTCCGGGCTGATGATGTAGTAGCGGCGTGGTCGCGCTTCCTCCAGCCGCCAAACAGATTGGAGCAGGCCCTGATTTTCGAGCCGCCTCAGTAAAGGATAAAGTGTCCCCTGGTCAAGCTCCAGTCCCTGGTCAGCGAGCAGTTTTAGCAGTGAGTATCCGTACTGCTCTTCATCCAGTTTGCTTAACACAGCGAGGACGATCACGCCGCGGCGCAGATCCAATGTTATGTTTTGTAATAAATCATTTTCCATAGTCAGCTACCTTTCAATTACATTATACTGTATTGTGCACAGTATTACAATATCATTAGTATTATATTATATGTATCAAGTTGCAGATTTTATTATTTTTTCTAATAACAGGCTGTTTTTATGAATTCAGATGCGCATGGTAGCAGTTCCGAGACTCAAATTTGTGGCCCGATAATTAGTCAGTTTCTGGTGTAATGCTATCCTGGGTGAACCGTTTTTTTTTTTTCTGAGCATTTATGGAAAAATAGCCCAGTTAATTAAGGGACGCACGGGGAGCATGAGCCTTTATATATATTTTTAATACATACAAAGGGAGAAAAACTATATGCCCAGGCGTAGTTTGGCCAGACTCTATCGAGATGAGTTTGGCGGTTATTCGTATTCAAAATTCCAACAAGATCTATTGGCTGGTCTAACCGTAGCTGCCGTTGCCTTACCTCTGGCACTGGCTTTTGGTGTTGCTTCGGGTGCGTCTGCCGCTGCTGGTTTGGTAACGGCCATTTTGGCCGGGATCGTTATTGGTGCTCTTTCAGGGGCGCCATATCAAATTTCTGGCCCGACTGGTGCGATGAGTGCTGTGTTAATTGTGCTCGTGCAACGTTACGGGTTGGAGGGGATCTGGGTGGCCGGGCTAATTTCCGGCATTTTTCTCCTGATCATTGGCCTGCTAAAGCTGGGACGTTTTATTGCTTTCATTCCATCTGCGGTGATCACAGGTTTTACTTCTGGCATTGCTTTGATCATATTTATCGGACAGATTGATAATTTCCTGGGGGTTAAGACTCCTGCGAAAGATGCGGCCTTGTTTAAGCTGATTGGTTACCTGCAGGCCGGCTATACGCCCGACTGGCATGCCGTCGTTTTGGCGCTGATTGTCATTTTGACCATGGTCTTTTGGCCCAAAAAACTGAATGCACGCTTTCCAGCTTCTTTGCTTGGCATCATGCTTGCGACAGCCTTGAATGTGATATTGAGCTGGCCTGTTAAAGAAATTGGCGCAATTCCACAGACCCTATTATTGGCAGAGCGCTTTAACCCACTGACATTTGATTGGACCAGTCTCCCCGTATTTATCGCTCCGGCGTTAACGATTACTGCGCTCAGTGCGATAGAATCACTTTTGTGCGGGGCAGTGGCCTCCAATATGACCGGGGTCCGCCTGCAGGCCAATCAGGAATTGGTGGGACAGGGTATCGGTAATATCCTGATTCCTTTTTTTGGCGGTGTTCCTGCTACAGCTGCCATTGCGCGCTCAAGTGTGGGTATAAAATCTGGTGGCCAAACACGGCTTGTCAGTATTATTCACGCAGTTGGTTTGTTGCTTTCCATGTTTCTGCTTGCTCCGGTAATGGCGCGGATACCCCTGGCTGCCCTGGCAGGGGTGTTGATGGTTACCGCTGTGCGCATGAACGAGTGGCATGCCATCCGATTCATGTTTGGGAAAGTCTTCAAGACAGATATTGCTGCATTTTTGGTGACGATGTTGGCAACGATTACGCTTGATCTTACCCAGGCCATTTTGATCGGTTCGTTGATGGCCGGGGCAGTCTTCCTGAATAAAATTGCCAGCATTGAAATTGATGTGCAGGATGTTGACCCAGAAAAGTTAAAAGCCAGGGGTATTGAAACTGCTGGAAATTGCCGGCATGTGCGCGTTGCATTTCTTACCGGGCCACTCTTTTTTGCTGCTAGCGGCCAGTTCAATGAAGCTTTCTCCAATCTCGGCCAAACCCATGCGCTTATCCTGTCGATGCGGGGTGTGCCCCTGATCGATACATCGGGGCTTGAGGCCATCCGCCATTTGCATGAACGTTTGCATAAACAGGGTGGCACACTCATGTTTGCCGGTGTGCACGATAATGCGCGCGCAATACTTGACCGGGGTGGTCTGACGGAACAGATTGGTACGCAGAATTTCTTCTGGTCTTCGGACCAGGCGATTGTCGAAGCCGAAAAACGCGGCTGCAAATTTTGTGAATAAATGTCGAGTCACGTATTTACTCTCGGGGTGCCAGTTTTAGGCGATAACCCATCCCCTGTCCCCTTCCCAAAAACGGGAAGAGGGTGAAAGAGCCTTTTTTGTGGAGTGTTTGCGCCTGTTCTTGGCGCAAACACTCCACTTGCGGGGCAAACCATCGACTTTTAATCGCCCGAGCAGCAGAACCAGGATGGTTATGCCAAAATGAAGACATCGGGAGTAAATACCGAGTCACACTACCGGGCCAGGTTTTGTAGTGTGCGTTAGTCTTATTGCTAAAATAACATCAACGACATTTTTCAGTGAATGTAGACTTTCACAACCGACCGGGAATTGGAAAGCGGGTGGTTTGTTCTGGCGGCATGCGGATAATTGACATTCACTCTTCACTAGACTAAACTTGCCAGACTATTATGCAATCCCAAGGAGTTGGTCATGGATTTTAACAATGACGATGGAATTACCCGCAGGATGGCGCTTCTGGGTCAGCGCGTAAAAGCAATGCGTGATCATGATTTTTATTTTTATAATCAGCCCGTCGAGGAAGTGCTGGGTGGCTCAAAGGTGATTGTAAATGGCCGTGAAATGGGAATGTATTCTTCTTATAGTTATCTGGGATTAGTGGGGCATCCACGTATCAATGCTGCGGCCAAAGCTGCAGTAGATAAGTTTGGCACAGGCACACATGGTGTGCGTACCCTGGCGGGTTCGCTTACTTTGCACCGTGAGTTGGAAGAAACAATAGCAGATTTTAAACATGCCGAAGATGCGATCACATATACTTCTGGTTATGTTACCAATCTGACTGTGATTTCCACTTTATTGGGGCGTGGTGATTTTGTTATTTCTGACAAGCTCAATCATGCATCCATCGTGGATGGCTGCATGATGTCGGGCGCGGAATTTCGGCGGTTTAAGCATAATGATATGCAGGACCTTGAAAAACGACTTCAGCAGGTGCCAGAAGGCGCGACCAGGTTGGTCATTACCGATGCAGTCTTCAGCATGGATGGCGATGTCATTGATTTGCCCCGGGTTGTGGAAATCTGCCGAAAATATGGCGCTTATCTGATGATGGATGAGGCTCATTCTGTGGGTGTGCTTGGTAAAACAGGCCGAGGTATCGAAGAGCATTTCGATATGTGGGGCAGTGTAGACATTAAAATGGGCACGCTCTCCAAAACCATTCCATCCGTGGGTGGGTATATAGCGGGCAGAAAAGACCTGATCGATTTTCTGCGCCATGGCTCTCGCGCTTATATTTTCTCGGCGGCCTTACCTCCAGCCCAGGCCGCAGCTGCCAATGAAGCCTTCAAGGTGATCCTTGACGAACCCTGGCGAATCGAAAAGCTGAATGCCAATACCCACCAGTTTATCAATGGTCTTAAGGGGTTGGGCTTCGATACCATGTTGACCACAACTGCTATTGTGCCAGTATTATGTGGTACGGATGAACGCGCATATGCGCTTACCCAGGCCGCTCAACGCAATGATGTTTTTGTGTTACCAGTTGTTTCACCGGCTGTTCCGGAGGGCTTAGCCCGACTGAGAGCCACCGTGCTGGCGTCGCACGAATCCGCGGAGATTCAGCGTGCCATGGATATTATTGGCAAGGCTGGTAAAGAGATTGGAATTATTTCCTAAAATTTGAGCAGGTGGTTCCTTGTGCAGTACCATTATTTTTGCTTCAAGTGGCAATGAATTGAAAATGGCGTCAGCAATTAGAATGCTGGCGCCATTTGATTTAAATTTAAACAAGGATCAGTTGGATTTAAAGCATGCGAGCGGGCAGATGGGTTTTTTGCGGTTTTGCATACCGTAGCCTGAAAAGCTTCGACCTGAGAAGAAGGGTTATCCTTTTTTTTGACTATTGAAGCATAAACTTGGTTGGGTTTTCAAAAAAGACTGTCCAGGCTAGTACGATGGTTGGAGTAAAAACATATAAACCGCCGTCATCCCATTGTTCTGGTTTGGGCGCATACCCAAATTTCTCGTATTTATGGGAAAACGCGCTGGAAAGCTGTTTTGCCAGTTCGGGGGTTGGTTTTTCGGCCGGGCAGCTCAGGCCTTCGGCGATCAAAGCTTCATCACCGCTTTCAAGATGTACAGAAACATGAGGATTTTTCAGGATGTTTCTGGCATGCCGGGTTTCGGGGCTGCCATCATAAAATAATTTCCCATCCCAAAAAACACCCCAACGGGGCACGGAGTGTGGGCGACTATCTGGTCGCACAGAACAAAGCCAGTAATTTTTGGATTCTGTCAGGCGCTGGACAACATAATCCCAGCTTAAGCTGGAGATTGGATTGTCCACATACCCTTTCGGAAACTGTGGACGAGTTATTATGATCTCAGTCACGAAACATCCTTTTGCTGGAAAGCAAATGGCCGCGATTGATTCTCAGGCCTATCCATCTTCTACTTCAGAATCTAACTCACGGTGTGGCTCAACCTTCAGGAGCTTGAAGCCTAATTGCACAGCCGGGCCAATTAATAGCGCAAAAACCACTGTGCCAATGCCGGCTGGACCGCCCAATAGCCAACCAATAAGCACAACCGTCACCTCTATGCTTCCGCGAGCGGTGCGAATGCTCAGGCTGGTTTTACGTTTGATCGCCAGCATCAGGCTGTCGCGCGGACCTGCGCCCGCGTCAACTCCGATGTAAATTGCGCTGGCAATCCCCATGATCGCAATGGCAGCCATAAGCATTGTGATCTGGACCGGTAAATTATTTGTAACCGGGCTGATCAGACGTAGGGATAGATCTTCCCATGGGCCGATGCTTAGAATATTTGCCAGGGTGCCCCAACCGATCGGTTCACGTAAGATCAATGCGCCGCTCAAAACCACAAACCCCATTAAAACTGTTACTGTACCGATTGATAATGGGAATATTTTTGAAAGAGCGACATCCAGGACGGCCCAGGCGCTGGTTCCTAGATTGGCGCGGATCATCATACTGATGGCAGTCCCGAAAAGCGCGAATCCGATCTGGATTCTGATCATATCGGGTAAAAATGTTTTCCAACGGATTGGTTTGAGCATAAAAATTCCTTATTGCGTGGTTGGCACTAGATGGCGATGATACCATGAGTTTGAATCATCTGTCCTATCTGGCGAAAACCTGTAACCTTCAAAAGTAGGCCTGGCCTGCTGGTATACTATGCTTATGCCTGAGATCATTGAAACTCACCGTGACACCCTTACTATCAGTACCGATCCTGCCCGACTGGATATCGATGCCATTCATGCCATGTTGACCCGCGCTTATTGGGCCAAGGGGCGAACCAGGGAAATCATTGCGCGATATATTCAGTTTTCACTGGTATTCGGTATTTATGATGGAACACAACAGATAGGAGTGGCGCGTATTGTGAGCGACTATACGACCTTTGCATGGCTGTGCGATATTTTTATTCATGAAGATTACCGCGGAAAAAGCGTTGGCAAATGGTTGATGGAAACCATTCTGGCCCACCCCGATTTGCAAGGCTTGCGGCGTTTAATGTTGACAACCAGGGATGCCCATGGACTGTATGCCAAGTATGGTTTTAAGTCCGTCAGCGCGCCCGAGAGTTGGATGGAAAAACATAATGGCTGACCTGATTCTTCAACCCGGACGTGACAAATCTCTTCTACGCCGGCATCCCTGGGTTTTTTCTGGCGCGATTGAGAGCATTCTTGGAAATCCGCAACCTGGCGAAACCATAAACATTCTGGATGCCAAACACCATTTTCTCGCCAAGGCTGCTTATAGCCCTGCGTCGCAGATCAGGGCCAGGGTCTGGACGTTTGACGAAGACGAAGATGTTGATACCGAATTTTTCAGGCGTAAGATCGATTCAGCCCTTGCTTTACGGTCCAGCCTTGGATTGTTTGTTCGACCTTCAGATGAAATCGATCAGATCAGGCCAGTTTCGGATGCCGTTCGTTTGATTCACGCCGAATCTGATCACCTTCCTGGTTTGATTGTTGATTCTTATGCGAATGTACTTGTACTCCAATCTTTGACCGCAGGCTCGGAATTCTGGCGTGAAGTTTGCGCTGATATTTTGCTGGAAAGAACTGGGGCTCAAGGTATTTATGAACGCTCAGATGCGGACGTGCGCGAGTTGGAAGGTTTGTCCACCCGGATTGGGGCTTTGCGTGGAAATCCGCCTGAACGCCTGCTGATCGCTGAGCATGGTCTGCAATTTTTGGTAAATATTGTCAAAGGTCATAAAACTGGATTCTATCTTGATCAACGCCAGAATCGCCGGCGAATTGGTGAACTGGCCATGGACCGTGATGTGTTAAATTGTTTTTGCTACACAGGTGGGTTCAGCCTGCAAGCAGCTGTGGGTGGGGCAAAAACAGTTCTATCGGTAGATTCATCTGCCGATGCATTGGCACTGGCGCAAGAGAATGCCGGGCTCAACCCCACTTCCAGCCTGCTTGAATGGCGCGAAGCAGATGTTTTTCAAGCGCTTCGAAAGTTTAGAGATGAGCGCCGTTCTTTTGATATGATCATTCTTGACCCGCCCAAATTCGCGGCTACAGTCTCGCAAGCTGAGAAGGCAGCCCGCGGTTATAAGGATATCAATTTACTGGCTTTTAAACTCTTACGGCCAGGTGGCATCCTGGCAACTTTTTCCTGTTCGGGTGGTATTGGCCCTGAGTTGTTCCAGAAAATTGTTGCCGGGGCCGCTCTGGATGCGGGTGTGGACGCCACGATCGTGGAGCATATGGCACAGGCTGGCGACCATCCCATTTCACTGCATTTTCCGGAAGGCGCTTATCTAAAGGGACTTATTTGTATTAAAAATTAGAATGTAGTGATATTGCAGGCAACAAAAAAGACCGGCAGCGCCGGTCTTTTTTGTTGCCTGTTTTTAGGGGGCTATTTATCATCATCACCCAGAGCAGAAATAGCCCGGAACAAACCGAAAAGCAGCAGGCCCAGCTGAATGGCTTCAGATGGATTAATCATAGATTCGCGTTCTTGTTTTTTTGCACGGCGATGTAACAACATGGCAGCAATTACACCTGCGCCGGCCCCGATCAGTGCGCCAACGACGACAGTGTTGGCGGACGACGCCTTGCGAACTTCGATTTCTTTTTTCGTTGTCATTTTTTATTCCTCACGTTTAAGAATAAAATCGAGCCAGGTCTTGATCGATATGACCGGCTGAGTGATTATTTCGTTCCAGATTTTCACCTCGGCACTCAACCACAATACATATTCTTGTACAATGCCTGTGTAGTGCGGCGAAATTTTCAGTAGGCGCCTCATGCCGTAAACCAGGGCCAGCATGAGCGCCATAACGATCAAGGCCAGCAGCATCATTGGGATGATCAGCCAGATTATCGAAATATCAGCCCATAGACCGACACCAGGATCATTTCTGGATGCAGAAAAAGCCGAAAAAACAGTCAGTCCGATACCAAGGATGGTTACCACTACGATCGGAAAAATGATCTGACGATTTACGTCGCGGCGATATTTGATGGTACTTTCACGTTCCGGGCGTGGGATTGAGTATTTTTCCATGACTTTATTTTAGCATAAATACTGAAGGGGCAGGCATTGAGCCGGCCCCTTCAAAAAACTGATTAGTTAGCGTGACGTGCTGGTGGAAAAATAATTAGTACCGGTTTATCGAATCCATGACAGCCACCGCGGCGATTTCCACTATATCATTAACATCGTCGCCAGTCTGAATTACGTGAACAGGTGCGCCCATGCCAAGCAGAATTGGGCCGATGGCTTTGGCGTTTCCCAGGCGTGCCAAGAGTTTGTAGGCGATGTTGGCGGATTCAAGTGATGGGAATACCAGCACGTTTGCATCTTTGACAGCGCTGAATGGGTAACGTTCTTCGACAATCTCTGCTACGACGGCGGTATCTGCTTGCATTTCACCTTCTACCACGAAGTCACAGCGTTTTTTGGTCAATTCGACCGCCTTGCGCACTTTTTCAGAAAGTGGGTGGGGGGTAGAGCCGAAGTTCGAGAAGGATAGGAATGCTACCCGTGGCTCAACTTCCATCTTACGGGCGAATTCTGCAGCCAGGCAGGCAATTTCCGAAAGATCCTCAGCGCTGGGGTCGATGTTGACGGTTGGATCGGTAAAGAAATAGGTTTTATCGCCAACGATCATGATGTAAACACCCGCTGCGCGGGTTACGCCTTTGGCGGTATGGTGGATTTGGAGCGCAGGGCGGATGACTTCGGGATAGTCATAAGTCAAACCAGAGACAAAAGCGTCCGCGTCTCCAAGTTTTACCATCAGTGCTCCGAGCACATTTGGATCTGAAATATATTTTTGAGCATCTTGCAATACAATGCCTTTACGCTGGCGCAGCTGGTAATATGCTTCAGCATATTTTTCAGAATCATCGAAGTGGCGAGGGTCAACCACCTTGGGCTTGAAATCCAGTCCGAGCAGCTTGATCTTCTCTTTAATTACATCGGAGTTGCCGATCAGAATGGGTGTGGCGATGCCTTCATCTTGCACCTGGAAGGCAGCCCGGATTATCTTGGTTTCTTCGCCTTCACCGAAGAGCACACGTTTTGTGCCTCTGGTGGCTTTGGCTTTGTTCATTATAAAGTAACGTACCTGCTCACCCTTGCCGAGGCGGTAAGCAAGTTTTTCTTTATATTCTTCCATGTCGATTTTCTTGCGGGCAACACCAGTATCAATGGCAGCCTGAGCCACTGCTGGAGCTTCCCACAAAAGAACACG
The DNA here is from genome assembly GCA_026390035.1 of Chloroflexota bacterium. Classification (GTDB taxonomy): domain Bacteria; phylum Chloroflexota; class Anaerolineae; order Anaerolineales; family Villigracilaceae; genus UBA5195. Next base: position 18,738 of record JAPLGT010000032.1, on the reverse strand, counting down.
TGGATCAAGCGGCTTGGGAATAATGTAATCGATGCCGAATTTCATGCTATCGGTCCCATAAGCGCGCAAAACCGAATCCGGCACATCTTCTTTGGCCAGGTTATAAAGCGCCTTCGATGCAGCGAACTTCATGTCCTCGTTAATTGTCCTGGCGCGCACATCCAGGGCGCCCCGGAATATAAACGGGAAACCCAGCACATTATTGATCTGGTTGGGGTAATCTGATCGTCCGGTGGCTACGATAGAATCGGGGCGGGCTTCCTTGGCAAGTTCATATTTGATTTCCGGGTCAGGATTTGCCATGGCAAAAATGATCGGGCGTTCTGCCATAGATTTGACCATGTCGGGGGTGAGAACATTGGCAACTGAAAGACCGTAAAAGACATCAGAGTCGCGCACGGCATCTGCCAGGGTGCGATGACCTTTATCATCGACAGCCAGGCGGTCTTTATACTTGTTCATGCCTTCGCTGCGACCTTTATAGACAACGCCCTTGCTGTCGACCAGCATAATATTCTCGCGTTTTACACCCCAGCGGATGGCCAACTCGGCGCATGAGATGGCTGAAGCGCCGGCTCCGGAGATAACAATGCGGACTTCTCCGTGTTTTTTGCCTGTAATTTCGAGCGCATTTGCCAGCCCGGCCGATGAGATGATGGCTGTGCCGTGCTGGTCGTCATGAAAGACCGGAATATCCAACATTCCTTTGAGCGTTTCTTCAATATAGAAACACTCGGGTGCTTTAATATCTTCCAGGTTGATACCCCCAAACGTGGGGGAAATGGCGGCAACTACTTTGATGATTTCATCAGGATCATGGCTGTTGACTTCGATGTCAAACACATCCACATCCGCGAATTTCTTAAAGAGCACACCCTTGCCTTCCATAACGGGTTTGCCTGCCAGAGCGCCACGATCTCCCAGCCCTAAAATTGCAGTGCCATTACTAATAACCGCAACCAGGTTGCCCTTCGAAGTATATTCGTAGGCTAGATCGGGGTCTTTTTCAATTTCAAGGACCGGGTATGCCACACCTGGCGAGTAAGCAAGGCCCAGGTCACGTTGGGTGTCCATGGGCTTGGTCGGGGTGATCGCAATTTTTCCCGGCTTTCCCTTGAGACGATGATATTCCAGTGCGTCTTCTCTAGTAATTGACAACTTGGCCATCAGAACCATCCTCCATGTTTAAAATAGATTACACCTAATCATTATTGCATATTATTTGATTAAGAGTAAGTTCTTTTTGTCATATTCTAGTATGACCTATGCCAGATATTCTGGTCGAAATGTAATTGGCGAAACGAGATGGGAAAAATCATACAATTTGTTAATAATCATGTATAATTAATAAAATTTCTATCTGGAAGGATCTATGAGTCCAGATCAAGTTTTCCGCCTGATTATTTGCGGCTGCGTCTTTTGTAATACCTGGATATGAACCCGATCTGTCTGCCTAGATTCGCAGGCAATTTCTGAAGTCGCCTCCTCTGTTGTTTTGAATTTTTTCTCAGGGCGGGCTGATATTCGAAAATATGTTTTCATAGGATGACCTGTTATCTGGATGGCTGTTTGCCGTCAGTTTCAGTGTTTATTCAATTCTTATTCCGATTGGACACCGTGGAATAGGTTTATCTGGGTATATCTTCAACAGCCGTGGCTTGCAGTGGCAGGTCCATGGCTGTTTGTTTTAAGATGAGAAAAATAACGGCAATTGAGACGCAAAAAAAGAATCCAAACCGGGTAAATATATGCCTGGACGATCAGTTTGCTTTTGGCCTATCACGTCTGGTAGCGGCGTGGCTTACAACCGGACAAACTTTAACAGAGGAGAAAATCGCTGCTTTGCAGATGGATGATGCGCGCGAGGTTGCGATGCAAAAGGCACTTTTTTTTCTTGGGTTCCGAGCTCGCTCAACCCAGGAAGTGCGAAAAAATCTTGAAAAGCATGAAATTCCTGAGGCAGTAATTGAGTTTACGCTACAGCGGCTTCGGGAAAATAATTTATTAAACGATTCGGAATTTGCCAGAGCCTGGGTCGAAAACCGTAATACATTTCGGCCAAGAAGCCGGCGTGTGATCGCAATGGAACTTCACCGCAAGGGCCTGGACGTCGAAATTGTTCAGGATGTTCTAAACGATAATACTGCTGAAGACGTTCTGGCGATGGAAGCGGCACGGAAATATTTGCGCAAAGTCCAAGGATTGGCGTGGCAGGAATTCCGCTATAAGTTAGGGGGATTCCTGGGACGACGTGGATTTTCTTATGACGTTTGCGCCCCAGTCGTGCGTTCGCTGTGGAATGAACTCCATTCCGATGATAACCAATTAAATAATGATAACGATGACAATGATGATAGTGATGATGAGGAAGTATTATGATCCAAATAATTATTTCAAGTATTCTTACAGGCCTGGTAATGCTAGCGATAGGCCTTTATGTGGGCTACTCCTACAGCCAATCGCAAGCCGAGAAGAAACGTCAGCAAGAATCCGCCACCGCCAAGACTATCATCCAAGAGGCGACTGAAAGAGCCTCCAAGGTAGAACTTGACGCACGCGACCGTGCTATCAAGGTTGTTCAATCGGCAGAAACCGATTTAAATCAACGGCGCAACGAACTTAACCGAGAAGTCGAACGACTGGACCGACGGCGTGCCGAGTTGGATGGTCGTGTGGAGCGCCTGGAACAACGCGAACAAACCATCAATAAGCGTCAAAGCACCCTTGACCGGCGTGCAAATGAAGTTGAAAAAATTCACGAACAGCAAATGGCCAAACTTCAAGAAATTGCTGAGATGACACCGGATGACGCTCGTAAAATTTTATTGGCCGAAGTGGAAAAGGATTCGCGTAGTGATATGGCTCGCATCATTCGCCAAATTGAAGCAGAGGCGCGTGAAGAAGGTGAAAAACGTGCTCGCAACCTGATCGCGGATGCGATCCAACGCGTAGCGTCTGAACACGTTTCCGAGGTGACTTCGGCAGTTGTTGCGCTGCCCAACGAAGAAATGAAGGGCCGTATCGTTGGCCGCAATGGCCGTAACATTCGGGCGTTTGAACAAGCCGCTGGTGTGGATGTCATCGTGGACGATACCCCGGAATCGGTTACGATTTCTTGCTTTGATTCTGTTCGCCGTGAAATTGCCCGGCGTGCTCTTACCCGGCTGACCGTCGATGGTCGAATTCACCCGGCACACATTGAAAAAGTTATTGAAGATGAAACCAAAGCCGTTGAGAAGGTTATGGCAGAGGCTGGTGAACAGGCGGCATTTGATGCTGGCGTGACAGGTTTGCACCCCGAAATTTTACGCATGATGGGCCGTCTGAAATACCGCACATCGTATGGCCAAAATCAGTTGGCTCACGCGGTCGAAGTTGCCAAGTTGGGTGGTATTCTCGCCGCAGAATTGGGTGCGAATGTCGTGATCGCCAAAGCCGGTTCTTTCCTGCACGATATTGGCAAGGCCATGGACCACAACCAGGAAGGCACACATGCCGCACTTGGCGCGGAATTCTGCAAGCGCTACGGTGTCCATCCTGCGGTTGTGAATGCAATTGCTTCGCACCACCACGAAGTGGAACAAGAATCAGTGGAAGCAGTGATCGCCGAATCGGCTGATGCAATCTCTGGTGCAAGACCAGGTGCACGGCGCGAAGATCTGGAAGCGTATATCAAGCGCATCCGCACTCTTGAAGAAATGGCCACATCCTTTGAAGGAGTTTCACAAGCTTTTGCCATTCAGGCTGGGCGTGAAGTACGCATTATCGTGCGCCCAGAAGAGATCGATGATCTGGCGTCTACCCGTCTGGCGCGAGATATTGCCAAGAAAATCGAAGAAACCATGCAATATCCCGGACAGATCAAAGTTACTGTGATCCGCGAAACACGCGCAGTCGACTACGCAAAATAAACATCGCAGCAGCGTGAACGAAGAGACCGTGGCAACCGCCAATATCTCTTTGTTCACGTTTTTTTACTTGGCTCTGAATTATGTTCCTCTCGTATTGCTGAGGTCTATCCAGGTAGTTGCACTCAAAATGAGAATAGCTTCCAAGGCATAATCATCGGAAAAACGAGCGAATATTTATGAAAAATAATACAATCGGTGGGTGATAAAACAGTCACTTGATGATATTATTATCCCAAGTGTTGATTATAGGTTTACAATTTGAGCGATTAGAGATTTCTTCGTTACGATCTGTAATTATTTTTTATGATCCTTTGTTTTTTTTACTGATATGAAAAATTCTTTACATGACCAGCAAAAATATGTGAGTTTCCTTTATTCTATGGGTCGCATGGTTTCTGTTTGAGCACCGGAAAATGGCTACTCCTGAGGGGAATAAGGTCGATAATTGGCGGAATTGTGATTCTTATTTATTTCTATTACGACCAGATTATTATTGATTTCGTTGTGTCAGGAAGGAAAATCTTATGGATGATTTGAAAAATTCCATCTTGTTTTTGTTGATGTATATATTTGCTATTTTTGGTATCGCACAAATTGATTTTGTTGAGAAAAACCTGATCAATTTCGACTCCACTTTTTTCATCCTGGTAGCCCTGGCAGTTTTTTCTGCGCTGATCCTGGTGCCATTAACTTATATCTCGTTTTACCAATTCCTTTTTGTCTGGGCGGTTGTTTACTCAATCGTGCGCCTGGTTTATTGGCAAAATACAGCCAACCATTCACTTGAGTTGATCATACTGGAGTTTGTGTTGGTGGACATTTCTGCCGGACTGGCCTATGATATTGGGCGCCAGACCAAGCATGTTAATAAACTACTTGACGAATTGACCACCATTACCTATCCCAATCGAACTCTGGATTTGCGCACAGCAGGTGATCGCATTAATACTGAATTGACGCGCAGTCGGCGCTACCATCGTCCTTTATCCCTGATGGTTATTCAACTTGGAAAAGATGATAAAAAACCAAAAGGCAACGATGATGCTTTGCAGCGGGATGTTTTGAATCGTTTTTCGGCAGCACGGGTCGGTCATGTGGTTAACGACCAGGTGCGTGAAACAGACTTGATATTGCGCGATTCTAATAATCGTTTTATTCTGATTTGCCCGGAAACTGAATATGAATACTCAACCAAACTGGCAGACCGAATATCGAAAACTGTAGCCGAAACAGTTGGCACACAGGTTCAATGGGGTGCAGCATCTTTCCCCGATGAAGCGTTGACATTTGATGATTTGCTAAAAAAAGCTGTTGCGCGTATCAACCTGGTTGTGTTGGAACCGATCCAGGAAAAAGCGGAAACCAAAACAATTATTTGACCATTGAGACCCACATTTTATGCCCCGAAAAAAACGTTCTTCAAATCTGGAGTGGGTAAAAGCTTTTGACCCTGCCCGCCGTCTTTTACCAGTTCAAACTTACTTGCGAGTCAAGCGTATTTTTGACCTGGTCGTTGTTTTTTTGGCGAGTCCTTTCTGGCTACCACTTATGGGGTTAATTGCTTTGCTGATCGCAGTTACGTCTCCAGGAGCGCCAGTTGTCTTTGTACAACAAAGGACTGGTAAGGGTGGAAACCGGTTCAAAATGTACAAATTCCGTTCCATGGTTGCCAATGCCGAAGAACTCAAGAAAAAATATGCCCATTTGAACGAACTGCAGTGGCCAGATTTTAAGATTACCAATGATCCACGTATCACACGGGTTGGCAACATCCTGCGTAAAACCAGCCTGGATGAACTGCCGCAGCTCTTTAATGTGCTCCGTGGTGAGATGTCTCTGGTTGGTCCACGGCCGACTTCGTTTGGCGCGGAAACCTACAAACTTTGGCACACTGAGCGCCTTGATGTTGTTCCCGGGATCACCTGTCTGTGGCAAATTGAGGGGCGTGGTTCGGTTGAATTTGATGATCGCTTGCGGCTGGATATTGCTTATATCGAGAGGCGCGGCTTGTGGTTCGATATCGTGATTTTATTAAAAACAGTTGGGGCTGTTTTCAAACAACGGGGCGCCGTCTAGTACAAACTAATTGTCTAAATGACCAAGCTGTAAAACATCTGTGCAGAAATATGAACTCGATCTGGCGATTTATTTCCGGAAAAGAGTATTTGTCTTGCTTGGATATATGACAAATACTATCTTGTATGGTATAAATTGTTGGCGATCTGTACCAGTATAGATGTTCTTTTGATCTTATGCTGTTCCAAATAAAAGTACAGTAGACTTTTTTTTTTTGAACGGTTATAATGTTGACTATCGAACTCTGAATATTTATTAATTTTCTCGATTACTTTTCAAGGAGTAGGAACATGGAAGTACGTCTTTATTTGCAAATGTTGCTGCGTAGTTGGTGGTTGATTGTACTGGTTGCTTTGGTAGCTGTAACAGCCTCGCTTGGGGCGTCCTTTATGGCAGTGCCTCAGTACGAGGCAACCGCGCGCTTTATTCTTAACCCAAGCGCCGCCATAACTACCAGTGCTGATATTGTTCGTAGTCTGGATACGCTCGATCGCCCATCTGTTGCGGCGACATATGTGGAAGTTATGAACAGCCAGAAAATTTTTACTGATGCAGTCGTCGGGCTGAAGTTAAATCCGGCTGACCCGGGTCTGGCGAAGTATACCGTTCTGGCCGTTGCCCTTCCATCTTCGAGCGTTCTGCAATTAAGTGTGTTGGGTCCCAACCCCACTGCTGCGGCCGAATTTGCCAATGCAATTGGCAACCAGTCGATCAGTTATGCTAGACGGGTTAATTCAGTTTACAACATGGAATTTTTGGATATTGCAGTTCCACCTATCGAACCCATCAGTCCGCAGCCACTGCGCGACGCCGGTCTTGCGCTGGTTTTGGGTGCTGTAGCAGGGGCTATTCTGGCGATTTTGAGCGAGCAAATTCGCATGCCGATCGAGGCGCTTCGCCGTCGAAACCTGGTGGATCAGACGTCATCTGCTTTTAATCGCCGCCATTTCGAGAATAAGTTGGAGGAAGAACAAGCTCGTAGCCAGGCAGGTAATACAGCTCTGGGTTTGATCCGGTTGGAAGGTCTGTTTGGGCTGACTGAGTCACTGCCTTCAATTTTAGTGCAGCATGTTTTTCATGAAGTGACCCGACGTTTACGAAATGAATTGCGCGGAAATGACATTGTCGGCCGTTGGGGTGAGATCGAATTTGCAGTCATGCTGCCTTCCACGCCTTCTGCTGCTGCTGAAAGAACCTTCGAACGTATTCGCCTATCACTTTCGCAGCCGATCTTTATCAGTCAGACCAAGGAATCGATTCAGCTTCAGCCTATCATTGGAATAATTGCCTGTGAATCCAGGGAACCAATTGCTAATGTGATTGACCGGGCTGAAAAGAAACTGGTCGAATCGCATCATAATCAAATGGCTACATTCTCCGGCGTAGTTTCCGGATAATAGCCAATTTGGCTTTCTATGATTGTAGATAAATTGCCTTCTTCCGTAAATCCGGTACGATCTCCTGCCAGGTGGATTGAATGGCTGCGCGTTTTGTTTGCCTTGCTGGCCATCGGCACTGGTCTGGTAATTGCCCTATCGGTTGGGGAGTTTGGCCCGTTAATTTTATTGGTCATTCCCCTTCTATTCATGCTGCTGCTTGCGTTGGGCCAACCTCAACTCGGGTTGGTTGGGCTGATCATCATAACCTTTACGCAGCTTTCCAATGTTGGGATCATTTATCATGGTTTACCATCCATGGCCCAACCTTTGGCTGCCTTATTGATTTTGCTTATTATTGTACGTTTTGCATTATTCGGAGAGCGTCCTGAAGGCTGGCTACGTGCCGGGCCATTGCTGTTGATTTATGCCCTAGTCTGGTTTGCTGCGCTACTGCATGCCGGCAATTTTCAAGCTGCCAGTGCAGCTTTTATCGGTTTCGTTAAAGATGCGTTGGGCGCAGTGATCGTTATATTCTTTATCCAAAAGCCGGCATCATTTAAGGGTGCAGTTTGGGCAGTGATTTTTGCAGGTCTCTTGATGGGAGCTGTTTGCGTATTCCAAACGCTCACAGGGACGTTTGCCAATAATTATTTTGGATTTGGAGGTTGGCAGCTACAAAATTCTGGAGCAGTAACCAATCATCGTCTGACCGGACCATATACTAATCCAAATGCTTTTGCCCAGGTCCTGGTTTTTATTGTCCCATTGACCATTGATCGTTTATGGCATGAACGCAACCTTACACTGCGTGTTTTTGCGGGGGCAGCTGCTTTAGTAAGTATTCTAACGGTTATTTTCACGTATTCACGCGGTGGACTTCTGGCGTTGGTATTTACCATTGGTCTGTTAGTTGCTTTGCGTCGTCCAAACTTCCTGTTTTTACTGCTAACTGTCTTTTTGGCGATTGGTGTTATTCAGTTCCTGCCTACTACATATAACTCCCGTATTCTGACCCTGCTTCAATTTACAGATGTTCAGGGAGGTCAGTTATCAGATAAATCCTTCCGTGGGCGTACAAGCGAAAATACAGCTGCATGGCGTATGTTTCTTGATAATCCGCTGCTTGGGGTTGGGTTGGGTAACTTTAGCGTCAACTACCAGGATTACTCCCGTACCATTGGTCTTGATACTCGTCGTGACCAGAGAAGCCCTGCAAGCCTTTACATGGAGTTGTTATCAGAGCAGGGGTTTGTGGGAACAGTCATCTTTTTCTGGTTGATGGCGATGATTTTCCGCGAGTTGAATTTTTCCTGGAAAAATTTTATTCAATCTGGTTTAACCGATGAAGGCTATATGATTCTTGCGATTACGGCAGGTTTTGCCGGGTATTTGTTTGCTGGAATTACAAAAAACAGCGCGTATTCAAATGTATTCTGGGTGATTGTTGGAATTGCGATGGCATCCGGGCAAGTTGCGCATAGTAGTCGTTTGAAGGCTGAAGAATTATCCGGCAATCAGCCGGGGTATGACGTTTAAGAATGGAAGATCAGACACCACATTTTGCGCGGGCGGCCATTCATGGAACAGCCTGGCGGTACCTGGCTTTTTTTAGCGGAAAGCTGATGTTGTTTATCAGTACGGTTGTTTTGGCGCGTTTATTGAGCAAGGATGATTTTGGCGTCGTCGGTTTTGCCGTCACAACCATCGGTTTTCTGGATGTGATGAGTGATCTGGGTGTTACCCCGGCACTCATTTACCATCCAGAAGACGAAGACACATCTGTGACTGCTTTTTGGCTGGGTTTGTTCATCGGGGTTTTCTTATTCGTGATTACCTGGGTTGCGGCTCCACTGGTTGGGTTCTTTTTTAATGACCCTCGCGCAATCGCTGTTACTCGGGTTCTGGCGCTCTCTTACCCGATAAATGCCATGGGATCTACCCAGCAAGCTATTCTTCAAAAGAAGCTGGCTTTTGGGCGTATCTTTATGCCAGATTTAGCCCAGGCTTTGGCCAAAGGCTTGGGATCGATCGCGTTGGCATTCCTTGGGTTAGGCGCGTGGAGCCTGATCGGAGGCCAATTAGGTGGTATGGCGACGGGTGCTGTGGTTTTTTGGGTGATTTCCCGCTGGCGTCCTTCTTTCTCGTTTAATCCGAAAATTGCACGTTCTTTGTTGAACTACGGTTTGAAAATTGTCGCTGTGGATTTGCTTGGGATTATCTTGCTCAATCTTGATTATTTATTGGTTGGTCGTTATCTGGGTGCGGTTAGTCTGGGTGTCTATACCCTGGCTTTTCGCATGCCAGATCTTATCATTCTTCAACTTGCGCGAATATTGAGCGGTGTCATCTTTCCGATCTATACACGTATGCGCGATTTGCCGGGAAGTCTGGCAAAAGGTTTTGCCATGACCACCCGCTATGTATCACTGGTTACCGTGCCACTGGGCATTGGTCTTGCGATCCTGGCAAAACCATTTATTCTGGCTGTTTTTACGGAAAAATGGAGTGAGGCAATCCCGGTTGTCCGTGCCATATCAATTTATGCGATGCTACTCTCGTTTTCATATAACGCAGGAAGTATTTATAAGGCAGAAGGCCGGCCGCAGGTCTTGACCTGGTTGGGTATAACTCGCCTGGTAATGCTTTTCCCTGCGCTTTTTTGGGCGACGACATCTTTAAATTCCATTGTTGCGGTTGGTTGGGCCCAGGCAGCTGTTGCCTTTGTAGCGGGTGTACTCAATTTATATGTTGCTGCCAGGGTATTGAATATTTCGCCGGCTGTGCTTTTTAATGCTTTACGCCCTGCCTTTTTGGCCGGCACAATTATGGCAGGCGCCGTCATCCTCGCCTTGTTCCTTTCCGAAAATATGAATGCCTGGGCCCAGCTTGGTTTGGGGACATTCTTTGGTGCGATAGTGTATCTCGGTGCGTTGTGGATCTTCCAACGCGACGTTGTGCTTGCTGTCAGTCGGCAGGTTCGCTTTGCGTTAGGCAAGGGCTAAGTATGCATATCGCTCAAATGCTTGATACCCTGGATTGGGGTGGTGCCCAAATGATGCAGTTGTTTTTGGTTGAAACACTGCAACCGCTTGGGATTGAAATGACCGTGATCAGCTTGATGCAATCATCCGATTCGCCCTTCGAAAAAAAGTTACGAGAGGCCGGAGTGGATATAGTATTTTTTCCGTTTCATCAATTATTTTCGCCAGGCTCTTTTATCAAGCTCGTGAATTACTTACGACAGGAAAAGTTTGATCTGATTCATGCTTACTTGACTTATTCAAATATTGTTGGGCCACTGGCGGGCAGGTTGACTGGTACGCCAACCATTGCTTCACTCAGAAGTTCTGACTTCGAAAACAAGAGTTATACAGTGAAAAGAGCTTTTTTGGAGACTTTCACAATGCGGTTTCTGGCAACCCGCGTAATGGCCAATGGTTTGGCTGTCGAAAAATATGCCCGGCATCGTTTAAAAGATAGCCGGAATGTTTATACGATTCCCAATGCAGTCGATTTTGCGCGGGCAATTCCAGATGATGAACGTCAGCAGATCCGCAGTGAAATCACTGGTGATCTAACTCGCCCGCTGGTCTTAACGGTAGGGCGGCTTTCTGCTGCAAAAGGATTTCACGATTTGATCAAAGCATTTGCATTTGTCCATACTCAGGTTCCTGCTGCTGTGTTGGTGATTGCAGGTGGTGGCTTTCTGTTTGATGAGTTGAAATCTCATATTGAAAAGCTGGGCTTGGAAGAACAGATCATCTTGCTTGGCGCGCGCGCAGATGTGCCCCACCTTCTGGCGGCCGCAGATATTTATGTAAATTCATCGCACCGCGAAGGAACACCGGTTTCAGTATTGGAAGCCATGGCCGCAGGGTTACCAGTTGTTGCCACGCGGGTTGGAGAGAATCCATACTTATTAGATCCAGATGCAGGTTTATTGGTGGCGCCTCACCAACCACAGGCGCTGGCTGCCGCTATCATCTCTTTACTGAATTCTGAAGAACTGCGTAAAAAACTTGGTAATTCAGCGCGTGAGCGTATTCAACGGTCTTACAGCCGGGAGACCTGGCGTAAAAGTCTCCTGACATTGTATTCAGAAATAACGCCTGAAGCCAAACCGTATCTGGAATTGGTGATACAAAATTCAATTCTGACTGAGGCTGTGTAACCAAAAATGAGTGGCGTGGTTATGCTGGTGAACGAATTTCCGCCTTTGCAAGTCGGGGGAGCTGAAAGACAGGCTGAACGTCTGTCTGCCAACCTGGCAAAGCGTGGCTGGAGTGTGTGGGTACTGACGCGCCATGCACCGAATTTACCTGCCAATGAAAGCCGCCTCGGATTTAATATCATTCGCCCGGCTGCTTGGGGACCAGGAAAACTTCAGACAGTTACATTCGTGCTGGGGGCTCTCTTTGAGCTATGGCGGTTGCGTAGAAGTTACAGCCTTCTGCATGCGCACCTGGCATTTGGCCCAGCTTTTGCAGGCGTGCTTGCTGCTCATTTTTTGGGCAAACGTGTTGTGGTGAAGTTGGGCAACAGTGGTGAATTCGGCGATATTCGAGTTTCTCAAAAAACCTGGCGTGGAAAGCTGCGCCTGGCAGTTTTGCGTAGTTGGGCAGATGCCATCATTGTGTTGGATGATGCAATGCAGGTTGAAGCGCTCGCAAATGGTTTTTCCAGCGATAAAGTTAGGCGCATAGTGAATGGTATCAATACTAAGACTTTTTACCCAACTATCGCGCGGAAATCTGCCAAACAGGCCCTGAGTCTGGATGAGAAAACAGTCGTGATCTCGATTGGACGCCTTTCGGCTCAGAAATCGCTGCCAATGCTTATCCAGGCTTTTGCGGTTGCGCATTCGCAGAATCAATCTTTGCATCTTCTTATTTTGGGGGAAGGCCCAGATCGGGCAGCTCTCGAAATGCTGGTAGCTTCAACCCAAATTGGTGATTCCGTAACTTTTGCAGGAAATCAAAGCGACGTGCGCCCATATTTGGCAGCTGCCGATATATTCGTTCTGCCTTCGGCTAGCGAAGGAATTTCCAATGCATTGCTGGAAGCCATGTCTGCGGGACTGGCTTGTCTGGCTACTCCTGTGGGAGGCAACCCGCAGGTTCTTGATCAGGGTAGCTGTGGACTGCTTTTGCCCGTCGGTGATGTTCCAGCCTGGAGTCGGGCGCTTGTGGATGTCAGTTTGTCCGCTAGCTTGATGGATGGTCTGGGTAAAGCAGCGCTTAAACATGTTCGCAGCGAATATGATTTTGACGTGGTTGGAGCGCGCATGGAAAGCTTGTATGCCGATTTGCTTAATAAAGCCAACATAGGTACCAGGGACAGTGCTGAAGAACCCCTTGGGGCAGGGAAATCATGACGGACATTCACGTTCTTCAACTGATCGATGGCCTTAATTATGGTGGTGCAGAAGTCTTGCTGCGCGATCTGACCCTTGGGCTTATTCAACGCGGCTATCGAGTCACTGTTGGCTTCAGCACACCTGGTCCGCTTGTTGATGTTCTATTGCAGAGCGGTATTCAATTGACAAGGCTGCCGCGAATTGGTCGTATCGATCCATTTTTATTGTCTGGCATGCTGCGTTTGATGCGTAAAGATCCGCCGCAGGTGGTGCACACCCATTTATTCAAAAGTGACTTCCATGGGCGTCTGGCGGCTCGTTTTGCAGGCGTGCCTGTGGTCGTATCGACCCTGCACAATGCGGATGCCTGGGCCAGACGTTGGCCATTTGGGATGTTATATGGCCAGACCGCCCGTTTTGCAGATCATGTGATTGCTGTTTCCAGTGAAGTCAAGGATTACCATGTTGCGCATTCGGGCATTCCTGCCGGAAAAATTGATATCATCGACAATGGTGTCGATGTTAGAAAATATCGTGGATTGCAGGACGCTGGTAAAAAAGTCCGAGCCGAGTTCGGGTTCAGTGATGACGCGATCCTTTTTGGTATCATCGCTCGTTTAAAGCCGCAGAAGGATCACGTTACCTTCTTAAATGCGGCCGCAGAAATTCTGAAAGACCTGCCCGGTGCGCGTTTCTTGGTAGTAGGCGAAGGTCCTTTGCTCGCTGAGCTTGAGGGTCTTGCCGATCAACTGGGTTTACGCCCTGCGCTTATTTTTGCTGGTTTGCGGAATGATATACCGGAAATTTTGGCTGCATTGGATGTGCTGGTTTTTTCATCTCGCTGGGAGGGTTTACCAGTTAGCTTGTTGGAAGGTATGGCTGCATCCAAACCAATTGCTGCCACCGCTGTGGACGGTATAAAAGGGGTGGCAGATTCGTGTGCATTACTCGTTCCGCCTGGCGAGCCCCATGCACTGGCGGCTGCGTGCAAAAAATTGGCACTTGATGCTGACCTGCGTTCCAGCCTGGGCCAGGCTGGTTTTGAGCGTGTCGCAAACTATTACAGCCTGGATGCGATGATTGAAAAGATCGCAGGCATCTACAACCGATTTCTGCGTGAACGTGGGTTGGGTGAAAATATCCCCACGACTACCATCAGTTCAGGTGCGCTGCGATGCTGAAGCCAGTGCGCGTTTTACTTGTTACGAAATCGACCGGCGGAGTGGCTGAGTACGTCCGCCAGTTGATCAGTGGTCTGGATCTGGAAGGATTTTCTCTTACGGTTGCCTGCCTTTCAGAGAATGGTCCGGAATTTGCTGCCGAATTAGCCCGGCATGCGGGTGTCAGGGCATTTAGCTTGAAGATGAACCGGTACAAGGTTGATCCTTTCTCAGATATGCGTGTTTTGTTGGCGTTGGCAGCCCATTTACGCAAGGAGAAATATGACCTAGTGCATGCACATGCCTCCAAGCCTGGTTTCCTGACCCGGCTGGCTGCGGTAGGTACTGGAACGCCGGTATTATTCTCACCCCACTGTTTTGCTTTTCATGCCGGTACGGGCGCGATTAGTGCCAGGGTAATCGCTGCACTGGAAGGCCTCGCTGCACGTTACCTGACGACCCGAATTGTTTTGGTTGCCGATGGCGAAAGAGAGTTGGCCCGCCGTTATGGCGTAGGTTTTGACGAATTGTTTGTAACTGTACATACCGGGATTGATATCCAAAAATATGGGATATCTTTTGACAGGACCGCCTTGAAACTGTCATTGGCTATCCCAGAAAACGCCCGATTGGTATGTTCGGTGGGAAGATTGAGCGCACAAAAAGCGCCTTTGGATTTTGTGCGCATGGCAGCCATCATAAACAGCCAACAACCAGGCGTGCATTTCGCCTGGATCGGGGGCGGTCCATTGGAAGAATCTGCCCGCGCATTAAGTGCCGAACTCGGATTGAGGGAAGTTCTCCATTTTGCCGGGTATCGCACGGATATCCCTGAAATCTTACAAGCGGCAGATTGCTTTGTGCTGCCTTCGTTGTGGGAAGGCTTTCCAATTGTCCTTTTGGAGGCCATGGCTGCAGGAGCACCAGTGGTTGCTACCGATATTCCAGGAAATACGGATGCAATTCGTTCTGGTGTTGATGGTTGGTTGGTTTCGGTTAAGAATCCTCAGGCTTTGGCCAAAGCGGTACTGGATGTGTTGAATAATCCTGATCTGGCAAAGGCTTTTCGGGAAAATAGTAAGCGGCGCGTCGAGCAAGAGTTTACCCGTCAGACTATGCTGGAGAGGCTTGCGGAACTTTACATGCTGATTGCCTCAAAACGTAGTTTGAAGATTCCCCAATCTATTTCACCAAAGGGTATTGTATGAGTGCTCCCTTGCGCGTTATTGGTACTTTGTTGGGAGATATCCGGCGAAAGCCTGATATGAAAATTAAATATGGAGGCTTCTTTAAGGCTGTTGGTGAGCGCTTTGACCTGCTGGATGTTTATGATGCCAGCCTGGTGGGGTGGCCAAAGTATTGGAATGCTTTGCAAACATTTTCTCCATCGATCCCACGCTGGAAAGCCCGATTTTTCAAGAATGTGCCAGCTTTTGAGGCTCGGTCACTGCGTGCGCAGAAGCATTTTCGCAGTTTGAAAGGTCGTGCGGATGTGATACTACAGTTAGGGGCATTGTTTGATGGGACTTTTGATGATTGCGCTCTTCCGGTAGTGCTGTATACAGATAACACATCAAGTATTACCGCTCAGCACGCAATTTCTAATATCTTTTCGGATGCCGAATTGAAGGATTGGATGAAACATGAATCCAGTTTTTACCACCGCGCAGCTCATATATGTACACGCGCCAATATAGTAAAGCGTTCGCTTGTGACTGATTATGGTGTTTTGGCAGACCGAATATCGGTTATCGGCGGCGGTATCAGTTTTTCAGACCTGACGGAGGTTGTGCGGCCCAAAAGAGACTCAGCGTTCACCTTAATTTTTATTGGTACAGATTTTTATCGAAAAGGTGGTGATCTTGTCCTGAAGGCTTTTGCGCGGGTTCGCCTGGTTCACCCTGATGCGCGTTTGATCATGGTTACGAAGGATGAAATTCCGCAAGGATTACCATTGGAAGGCGTCAATGTGTATGGGGCAAGTTGGGATCGAGCGCAAATTAATGCCCTTTACAGTCAGGCAGATGTTTTTATTCTTCCTTCAAGACATGAAACCTGGGGAGATGTGCTTCTCGAAGCAATGTCTTTTGGATTGCCCTGTATTGGCGTTTACGGACAGGCGATGGAAGAAATTATTATTCATGGCGAGACTGGCATGCTGGTTGCGCCTGAAAATATCGAATTATTAGCAGATGAAATTATCAAATTATGTGAGCAGCCCGATCTGCGTCAGAGTATGGGGCAGGCTGCGCGAAGGCTTTTTACAAAGGAATTTACCTGGGATCGTGTGGTTGATCGTCTGGCACCTATTTTATACGCGGCTGCCCACAAGAATCCCGTATCCGACCCTTACCCACCATTAAGTTAGAAAGGAATTTAGTATGAAAAACAATTTTTTTACACTTCTTATCGTACCGCTCGTAATTTTGAGCCTATTTTTTGGTTTGGTGCTGCCAGCACAGGCGCAAGGAATTTCTACTCCAAATGAGATATCTTTGCTCCAAATCAGCGCGAGCGAAATTCAGCTGAATGGACCGTATGACTCGTCTACGGTAACCTTTGGTTTACCAGCCAGCTGGAATTTGACCGCCGGTGCCAAACTGCAGTTGAATATGGCTGTTTCGTTTAGCACCGTTGTGAAACAGGGTGCTGATATTACTGCACCGGTTGTTCAAGGCGGCACCCTTACCGTTCGTTTTAACGGCGTGACGGTGGGCGTACTATCTTTGAACGAAACCGGCGAAGTCAGCTCGGTTTTTGTTCTTCCCGCATCTTCACTGGTTTCACAGCGTTCGGATGGACGCATGGAATTGAGTTTCGTTCTGGATAGCGGAATATCCTGCTTCGTAAACCAGCAGATGACCGTCTTTGTGCATACAAATACACTGTTTACTTTGCCGCATGAGGATGTTACTCCGGATACAAGTTTGATCAATTTCCCCCGGCCATTAAATCAAGATTCTGTCTTTGCTGAGACAGCCATCGTTGTAGTTCCAGACCAGCCTTCTTCGACCGAGCTGCGGGCAGCTTTGACTGTGGCTGCCGGGTTGGGCAGCATGGCGGGAACCGGATTGACGATGGATATGACCACGATTGGGAAACTAACCCCGGAACAACAAGCCGCCAACCAGTTGATTCTCGTTGGTAAGGCTGCATCTTTGCCTCTTCTGAATGATTTGACTCTGCCATTTTCAGCCGGTGGTGGCCAATTTAAGCTCGAAAGCGGTTCCGAAGATAATGGGGTTGTTCAAATGGTTACTTCTCCATGGGCTGCTGGAAAAGTTGTCCTGATCGTTGCTGGTAACACCGACGCAGGTGTGCTGAAAGCATCCCAGGCAGTCAGCACAGGCTTGCTGCGCCCTAACTCTTCGCCGAATCTGGCGATTGTAAAACAAGTCCAATCGAATCAGATCGCGGCTACGGCACCTGTTGACCAGACGCTGACGGACTTGGCCCTGGCAGAGAAAAAATTATTGGCAGCCCCCGGAAAGGCCATCAAAACCTTGCGTTTTGGAAGCACTTCCAGCGCTTCCTACCGGTTCTTTATGCCCGCAGGGCAGACTGTTTCGCCCGATGCTTACTTTGACCTGGTATTTGGTCATTCAACCCTTTTGAATTACACCCGTTCTGGACTGGTTGTCATGGTCAATGGACAGCCTATTGGTACTGTCCGGATGAGCGACACAACAGCGGCCAAGACTACCAATCATACCCAATTTAGTATCCCATCTACAGTGATTGTGCCCGGTTATAACAAGCTTGAGATCAGGGCCAATCTTATTCCGAACGACGCATGCACCAACCCGCAATTTGATGGGTTATGGGTCACTATCTGGCCAGAATCAAGTGTGCATTTGCCGTTGATCCCCAACCAGGTGGCACCAATTTCGGTCGTCGATCTAACCGCATACCCGGCCCCGTTTATACTGGAGCCAACTCTGTCAACCACTGCTTTTGTGCTGCCTCACAACGATTTGGACGCATGGCGTTCGGCTTTGAGAATTGCCAACTTCCTCGGCAACCGCACACAGGGCGCATTTTTCACCTTCGCAACCTTTTATGGAGATGAGATAAAAGACCCTGAGCGCGCCCAGTATCATTTGCTGATGGTTGGCCGCCCGTCACAGCTGCCAGTTATTTCTGAAATCAATCCCAATCTACCGGCACCATTTGGGTCTTCCAGTGATATTGCCATTGAGAGTAATATGCAGGTTCAATTCAGTATTCCGGAGAGTTCGCCAACCGGGTATGTAGAACTGCTGGCATCGCCCTGGAATCCCGACAACATTATAGTGGCTGCTCTGGGTAATTCGCCAGAAGGTGTCAGCTGGGCAGCCTCTGCGCTTGTGGACGCGCCTTTGCGTTCGCGCCTGGCAGGTAACTTTGCTGCCATTAGTGGTTCCCAGGTTATTACCACCGATACACGCCTGACTTCATTTGTGGCAGGTACCGATACAATTCAAGGGATAGCGCCGGATGCATCACCGGCGAATATCGTACTTTCATCACCAACTTCCAATCAG
Source organism: Chloroflexota bacterium (assembly GCA_026390035.1). Taxonomy (GTDB): domain Bacteria; phylum Chloroflexota; class Anaerolineae; order Anaerolineales; family Villigracilaceae; genus UBA5195. The sequence continues at coordinate 333 of JAPLGT010000032.1, read as the reverse complement.
CCGGGCTGGATCCTGCCCGCCATCTACGTGGCATTCGCATTGATTTTGATCGTGCTGATTATTGTAATAGTAGGTGCCTGGCTGCGCAGCCGTAAGGCCTAGCCTGCTTTAGTTTCGCGGCTGTGCTTAGAAGACTGCCGTCATTAATATAAAAAGAGATGTTTCGGTATGATAAACCGTAACATCTCTTTTTTGGACTTTTGACAAAAAAGTGAGAACTGCTTCAAAATAGGGGTATGAACCTCGAAGAACATATCCCGCAACTGAAGCAGTTCCGGCAAGAAGTTTACCAGAACTTTAACAAACGAGCCGATAGTCTGATGGACCTGCTGG
>JAPLGT010000071.1:0-38538 GCA_026390035.1 Chloroflexota bacterium | reverse complement strand
TGCGCTGCACAGGCCTGCATTCCCAGCCTTTTGACCAATTTTTCTCATCCAACCCATCTTTTTTGCCTGCTCCCATCTGTCCACCCCTTTTTCTCTTCATTATCGGACTTGTTGCTGAATCCCAATGACGAGGTTCGCTTGACATTCCATCCTGCATCAGATAGAATAATTGGGCTCTAAGATGGGCCTGTAGCGCAGTTGGGAGCGCGCCTCAATCGCACTGAGGAGGCCAGGGGTTCGAATCCCCTCAGGTCCACTGGATTAGTTGACGAATTCCGATTAATCAATTAGAATACCCGTCGCTTAAGGGCCCATAGCGCAGTTGGGAGCGCGCCTCAATGGCATTGAGGAGGTCGAGGGTTCGAATCCCTCTGGGTCCACAAACACTGGGGCAGGTCTAAGACCTGCCCCGAAAACTAAGTCGTGTTGGTGATATAATCATCAAAAGTTATGGCTGGAGTAGTAGGTTATCCCGTCAGCGAGCCAGGAGAGTAAGATGAAAGCCTGGCGCAGCGCCCCACGGGAGCGCACATCTGTAAGGATGTTTCCAAACCGAACTCGCCAACCGCCCCTTTTTTGGGGAGACTGCACTGGTGACAATCGTAGTCAGTGCCGGGAAAGCCCGTTACAGCAAACCAAAGTGGTCAGTGAGTCTTCTTTTACTGGCAAACCGGGTGGTACCGCGGAGATAATCCTTCGTCCCTGTTGTGGATGATGGATTTTTTTTATTCGTTTTTATCAAATAGCCAGATAAATTGTAAACAAGGAGGCACGTATGAAAAAGATTATCGCAAAAATTAAAAGATCATTCCAGAAGGCTGCTTCAATCCTTGCGGGCTTATCAGACAGCAGACCTGAACTTCGACCAATCCCCGTGCCTGTTGAGCGCGGTTTTCGCATACGTTAAACACCTGACGCGGAAGAATAATTTTAAGCATTGATTGCATTGATTTCATCGAGGAAAGAATGACAAAAGCATACAATTTTACAGAAATCGAAAGAATGTGGCAAGAGAAATGGGACAAGGATGGATTGTATCAGTCGGACATTGATCCGCAGAAATCCAAGTATTATGCCCTGACTATGCTGCCTTACCCGAGCGGTGACTTACACATCGGTCACTGGTATGCCATGACACCATCCGACGCGCGCGCGCGTTATATGCGCATGAAAGGCTACAATGTCATGTTCCCTATGGGCTTCGACGCCTTCGGTCTGCCGGCTGAAAACGCAGCCATCAAAAGTGGCATCCATCCCATGGTGCGCACACGCGACAATATAGTGCGTATGCGCAAGCAAATGCGCTCAATGGGCGCGATGTTCGACTGGCGGCGCGAAATAGTTTCTTGTGAACCGGAATATTACAAATGGTCTGAATGGTTTTTCGTCCAGCTGTTTAAGCATGGTCTGGCTTATCGCAAGAAGTCCCCAGTGGATTTTTGTCCAAAATGCAATACCACTCTGGCTCGTGAACAGGTCTGGGGTGATGACCGTCACTGCGAACGCTGCAGTACTCCGGTCATTAAAAAAGAGCTGTCACAATGGTTCTTTCAAGCAACAAAATATGCAGATGAACTCCTGAGCTTCGAAGGCATCGACTGGCCTGAGCGCGTGAAAACACTGCAAACCAACTGGATTGATCGTTCTGAAGGTGCGAGCGTCAGCTTCCACACCGAAACCAATGACCTGATCGAAGTCTTTACTACGCGTCCCGATACACTCTGGGGCGCCACCTTCATGGTATTTTCACCGGAACACCCACTGGTGGATAAAATCACTACACCAGAACACAGGCAGGATGTTGCAGAATACAAAGCCCAGGCTGCACGCCAGTCTGATATTCAGCGTGGATCCACAGATAAGGAAAAAACTGGCATATTTACGGGCAGCTACGCAATCAACCCCGTCAATCAGGCACGTATCCCAATCTGGATTGCGGATTATGTTTTGATGAGCTACGGTACAGGCGCAATCATGGCCGTGCCCGCCCATGATGAGCGTGATTTCGCCTTTGCACGCAAATTTGGGCTGCAGATCATTCCAACCTTTCAGGCCGAAACAGGCGAAACCCTGGATGGAGCCACGATGGAAGCCGCATTCATCGGAGACGGCGTGATGATCAACTCGGCCCAGTTTAACGGTACCCGGGTGAATACGGAAAAAGGGCGCAAGAATGCCGCTATTGCGGCAGTCATCGACTGGATCGAGCAGCAGGGGATTGGCAAAGAAACCGTCAATTATCGCTATCGCGACTGGCTGATCAGCCGTCAGCGCTACTGGGGTGCGCCCATCCCTATGATCTTCTGTGAAAAAGATGGCTGGAATCCGGTGCCAGAAGAACAGCTGCCCGTAACACTGCCAGAAGATGTTGAATGGAAGCCAACCGGTGAAAGCCCGCTGAAACTGCACCCGACCTGGTCTAAAACCACCTGCCCAGTCTGTTCAGGTCCGGCCACACGCGAAACCGATACGATGGATACGTTCATGTGTTCATCGTGGTATCACCTGCGCTACCTGAGCCCGCATTATAACAAGGGTCCATTTGACCCCGAAGAATACAATTACTGGATGCCTGTGGATACTTACACCGGCGGAATTGAACATGCCACCATGCACTTGCTGTATACGCGCTTCTTCCACAAGGCGCTGCGCGATATGGGTATCACCAAGGGTGCAGAACCGATGATACAGCTGCGTAACCAGGGCATGGTGCTGGGTGAAGACAATGAAAAAATGTCCAAGAGCCGCGGGAATGTCATTGCACCGGATATCCTGGTAGATAGGTATGGTGCGGATACGGTGCGCGCGTACCTGATGTTCTTTGCGCGCTGGGAAATGGGCGCACCCTGGGATAGCAAGGGTATTGAAGGGTCGGCCCGCTGGGTACGACGTACCTGGACCCTGTTTACCGACGATGTGACCAGCGGCAAACCCAGCCCGGAAACACTGCGAGCGCTGCGCCGCAAAACCCACCAAACCCTCAGGCGGGTGACCCGCAACTTTGAACAGTTTGAGTTCAACACAATCGTGTCATCACTAATGGAGCTGTTGAATGAAATGTACAAAGCCCGCGAAGCTGGCGCGGCGGGTTCAAAAGAATGGGCCGAGGCCCAGGAGCTGTATCTGAAGATGATGGCTCCGGTGACCCCACACATTGCTGAAGAACTGTGGGGCGAGATTGGGAAGAAGTATAGTATTCACACCCAAACATGGCCAACAGTGGATGATGCAGCTGCGAAAGAGGATGAGGTCACGATTGCGGTACAGGTCAATGGCAAGGTGCGTGAACGCATCACTGTCGCCGCGGATGCCGATGACGAGACAGTAAAGACTGCGGCGCTGACCCTGGAAGGTATCATCAAGATACTGGATGGGAATGAACCCCGAAAGGTTATCGTTGTAAAGGGAAAACTAGTCAGCATCGTACTCTAACTTCAAAAACGGTTACTTACCCACATTACACGCCAAGCTGAACAGAGTGGCTCCCATGGTGAGAAAGATGCGTTTGTAGGGAAACCCAACGATTCGCTGGCATTGGATCAGCAAAGTGAATTAATCAGAATAAAAGTGAGGCCCTTTCTTTGCGAAAGGGCCTCACTTTTATTCTCCAAACCGCGTTTTCAGCCGGCTGGCGTTGGCGGGGTTTCTGTGGGGGTAGCAGTATCTACTGCTGGTGGAGGTGTCACCGGAGTGGGAGTCGGGGTCACGGTTGCTGCGGGCGCAGCCGAAGTTGCGGTGGCAGTAGCGGTGACACCAGCGGATGTAACACCAACGGTGGCTGTCCGGGTAGGCGTTGCGCCAGTGGGAGTTACGGTCGCGGTACCGCCACCAACAACAATCACAACGCTAACAAAACCCCCAAAGGGTGAGGCCTTGCCATTCGCCAGGCGCCAATAGCCCTTGTAGGTGCCGGGAGCAGTTGGAGCCGTCAGCTTGACAGTTACGTTTACTTGCGCCTGTGGAGCGACAGCCAGGTTTATCGGCCTGGTATTGCCGCCCATCAGGTCACCATTTGAAAAAATGATGGTATAGCCTGCCGTCCAGGCACAGGTGCCTGTATTTTGGAAAGCCCAGGTTTTATCAAAAACCTGACCTGGCGCCATAACAGTATTATCGGGGATGGTCACATCGGCGACGAAAGCCGAATTATCACAAAAATTTTGCGCCAATGATGTAGGTGAAGAAATCTGGGCAACCGTGGCGGTCGGTGTTGCCGTAACAAGCGGGGTTTTTGTGGCCGGCGCAGTGGCAGTGATTTTTGGTGTTAGAGCGATCTTGGATGCCTGGGCCATCACCGTCTGTGCGGCGGCCGTGTAGATTGCAGAAACCGCTTCGGTGGGTGTAGCTGTTGCAGTCGGGCTACAGGCACTGAGCAGCAACACTGTGATTGCCATTAAAGGGAGCATGATTTTCAGAGTTTGTTTTAACATGATATGTTTCCTTATTTTTCTACTTTGTTTATCCTATTTTCTTTTCGGGCTGCCTGGTTGAAGACGGGGTGTAAAGTATGGAAGCAACCAGGGCTGCGGAGCGCGATTAAACAGCCTGGATAAGACATGGCACTGCTTTTTCATCGGCGCACAGACTGAAAGGTTACCAACATTTATCATCATAACGGATGGATATGATAATTTTGTTAGAAAAACCTATGAGAAGAAGGGCCTAAATCGACCCAGAAGAAATTTTACATCAAAAAACGCCCCTTTTGTTGAAGTGGGCGTTTTTCAGATACTAGCGAATACCCAACTTTTACTTACTACCCAGCATCAATCCGGCCGCCCGGCGACCAATCTCGACCGCAAAGTTGGTGCCACGATCCCAGGGGTAGACCTGGCTCATGGATGCGAAATAGAGGCCCGCGATGGGAGTCTCAATCAAGGGAATATTTTGCGAATGATTTACAAGGGGCACGGGCTGGCCATAATCTGTACGATATAGCCAAACTTTGTTAATCCAACCTGGATCGAACTCGGGGTTAAATTTCTTCAGGCTGGGGGCAAATTTCTCGAGCAGCTCTTCCTTGGTCAGCTGGAAGTATTCATGTTCGGGTTCAAGATAATCGCCGATGTAAACAATGTGTTCGCCCCCAAAATTTTCAGGCGAGACGTAATTGGTATGTTCCACCACCGCCAGAAATGGGAACCCGGCGCTCTTCGGGATGCTATACCAGTAATAGCCTTCACGAGAAAGCTGATGTTTCAACGAAAGGGTCAGTACAACCGCGCCCATTGACTTTAATCTCAGCAAGCCTTCGAGATATTCTTTGGGCAGTGAAGGAACCATTTTGGCTGCCGCAGTCGGGGAAAGGGTCACCAGGACCCTATCAGCCTTTTCCATGCCACTGGCTGTTGAGAGATCAAATTGGCCGGAGCTGTCATCGCGCTGGATATGGGTTACTGGCATTGACAATTTGATCTCAACCCCGGTTTCCCTAAGTTTATCCGCAAACTGATCGGCAAAGGCCTGGAAGCCGCCCTCAAAGGTGCCCAGACGGGTGGTACGGGCATGCAAACGCGCCCACATCCAGGCCATGTTGACTTGCTTATAATACTTTGCGCCGAACTTGCCGATGACCAGCGGTTCCCACATCAACTTATAGACAGTATCTCCGGTCCACTTGCGCATCCATTCGTCGACAGTATATTTTTCCAGTTCCTTCCAATTGGTAGTAAGCCGCAAAAATAAGCCCACCAAACCAAAGCGAATCTTGTTAATTCCCCAGCCCAACCCAGGGAACATGATAGCCTTGACAATCGAATCAAGTGGGTAGAATTTGCCATCGTGGTACATAACGGTGTATGGACGCGGGAACAAGACCTTATCACTCAGACCAAGCTCTTTGATCAGACCCAGCATATGCCGGTCAGATGCAAACCAGTGGTGATAGAACTTCTCGACGGACCATTTCCAACCCGGTTCTTTAAAGCCGCTCGCCAGCCCACCAACGTAATCCGCGGATTCGTAGATCGTCACATCATGACCAGCCTTGCGCAGGTCCCAAGCGGCAGCCATGCCACTATAACCAGCACCAATAATCGCTATTTTCATTCAATTCCTCCGCGAAGGATTTATCCTTCAGTTATTGTCATTTATGGCCAGGACCGGATTGACGTTCGAGCCTGGAAGCCAGGGCTTTTAAGCTGGTCCAATCCTGCCGAATTACATAAAGCATAGCCAGGGTACACAACCAACGGATTTCGCAGGCCGGGTCTTCCGCAAGCTGTTCAAAAACACGCAAGGCCAGGTCGTCCGTACGCCTGGTGCGGGCGTATTCTTCAGCCAGTTGTTTCAGTTGGGCTGCGCTGGGTCTATTTAACCGGTCAGTATCTGCCTGTTTTCGGCGATTATCCCACATCAAGAGCGCCACCCGGTTGACGGCATCATTCAGCTCGTCGATTGTGAATGGTTTGAGCAGATACTCCTGCGCTCCAAGTGACATCGCGTCACTGAGCAATTCGATCTCTCCGCGCCCTGTGATGATAATGCAACCTGTACCGGGGAATATCCGGCTGATTTCCCGGTAAGCAGTCAAGCCATCCATTTTGGGCATACTGATATCCAAAACCACCAGATCGGGATGGTGTTCCTTGGCCAAATCGACAGCTTCCTGGCCATCCCTGGCAATTGCCACCACAACCACAGCAGGATTCATGGACAGCATCAAGCGAACACTCCGGCGAGTTTCTTGAATATCGTCCGCAATCAACACCCTTAACTTCGTATCAGGAAACACGTCAGTCTGGGTCAACTTGAAACCTTTTTACTGATAAATAATCATCATCCGAGAAAATGGATAAATCGCAAGGTCCGCAGCACCGGATAAAAAACTGCAGCAGGCAGGTATTTCAAAGATGGATAAAGTTACTAAAGCAGCGCCATTCGAGAATGCTTAAGTTCACTTTCGCAAAATATGGGACCCACAAACAAGTATAACCCAGGGCAGGAAGGACACGTACGGATTATTCTGCTTCTGCCCGTAAGGCATCATTCCACTTAATGCCTTCTTTAGCCAGGTAATAGGCACCCAAAAGAGTGATCGGGATCCACAGCGCGGCGTGCAGGGTAAGGGTATAACCAGCGGCGGTGGCCTGTTCAATCCCATAGGCACCCAAAACCGCAATACCGGGCGCATCAAAGGTGCCGATATACCCGGGCGCAGATGGAATGGTGGTTGCCAGGTTGACGATACCATTCATTAACATAAGCGCAAAAAATGAGACTGAAAAACCAAAAGCGTGCATCACAAACCAATATTTCAAAGTTTCAAATAACCAAATGATGACGGATGTCAGGAATACCATCAGGATATTGAGAGGCGAACGCAGGGAAGCCAGTCCATCCAAAAATTTGTGCATGATCCCGGTGACATTTTGGCGAAAACGGATAGGCAGAAAACGATCAATGAACCAGGTCCCGATCCTGGCGGTAACAGCCGGGAACATGGCAGCCAGCAAAAAGATCACCAGGGCTGCTGAGAATGCAGCAGTGCCATAGATGGCGACTTGCTGAATGTTTCCCACAAAGCCGGAGGCGCTCGTCAGCCTGGCCAGCTCAGGCAGGTTGATAAAGACAAAGGCCAGCATCACGACACCGTCGAAAATGCGTTCGACGATAATGGTGGCAAGCGAGGCCGAAACGGGCACGCCTTCACGTCGTTTGAGTATCACGGCGCGCAGAACTTCGCCAGCCCGCGCCGGATAAATATTGTTGCCCATATAGCCGATGGCGGTGATGGGAAACATGGTTTTGGTTGGAATAACCTTGATGGGTTTAAGCAAATAATGCCAGCGCCAGGCTCGCACCCAGACCGCCACGAAATAGACACCAATCCCTGGCAAGATCCACCAGTAGTTTGCTCGCATGACGACATCCCGAAATTCGCCCAGGCGCAAACCGCGCAAGGAAATCCAAACAAAGAATACACTGATCAACACGCCCAGCCAAAATTGCCATTTTTTCATAGTGCGGTGATTTTATCATGCACGCGGCAGCCGCACAGGGAAGGAAAATACTCCATGGGAAAATCAACCTCGGATATTGGATATGGAAATTTCCTGTTTTGTTTTGAAAATAAACGAGGTTCCACAGATCCCTGACGCTGAAGATAATTTACATGCTACTGGATGCAGGTGTAGTTCGATTTTTTTTGAGATTATATTCATCAAAATGAAACCTGAGCCGGTCAATTATTGACACACCATTACCCGAGGCTCCCGCCAAGAATTTCACAACAAGGCATACAACAGATAGTCTGTCGATGATGATGTTCGTAATCTGTCTAAAAAGGGGTAGCCACATCCGCCGGGAGCAGGAGGCGCGAGACCGGCCTTTTCCACGCAGGTGCCCTCACTCCCCGACTGCCTTATGAATGCTAATCAAACGTCAATAATAGATAAAGCACCTATGACAAAAAAATGTCGAGTTTTCGCGGGGTTTTAACAGGTAAAAACGCAGTTACAGAATTTCCACAGATGGGGGAATCCGGCTTTCAAAATCACGGTAGTACAAACGAGTTTGTACATTCGGATGGTGAGTTAATACTCCAGTACCCAGGGTAAGGTAATTGGTTTTGGATTTCTCGACTATAATTTTCATATGCAGACCAATACACTTGCTCCTGACTTTTCCTTAGTAGACAATAATGGTCATACCCACCGCTTAAGTGAGCACCTGGGGCAAGTAGTGTTGGTCAATTTCTGGTCGGCGGAATGCCCATGGAGCGAGAGAGCTGACCAAGAGCTAGCGGCGCTTATAAACCGATTTCCAGGAAAATTGGCACTTCTGAATGTGGCATCAAACCTGAATGAAACAGGCGAATTAATTGCACAGGTCATTCCCCAGCGCAAGCTCGACTTTGTCCTGATGGACAACAATTGCGAGCTGGCTGACGCCTGGGGGGCGCAGACAACCCCGCACGTCTACGTGATCGACCAATCTGGCATTCTACGCTACCAGGGTGCTATCGATGATGTCAGCTTTCGCAAACGAATTCCCAACCGATTTTATGTAGATGAGGCCGTGATAGCTTTGCTAAGCGGCCTTTTACCCGACACAACAGAGACATCGTCCTATGGGTGCACCATCGTGCGGAATATGTAGCCCAACCGACTACGACGTGAGCGTGCCCGACGCACAAGACTTTGCCCGAATTGGGTATAACCTTTCCAAGAAAGAGCAGTAGAATCAAAACGTGGTTGAAAATTCTGTTCGCATCGAGTTTCTCAAAAAACTGCATCTTTTCCGCGGACTGACCGATCCCGAACTGGCGGCAGTGGCGGAAGAATTGCAGGAGCTGACCTACGAGAAAGTCAGCACAGTTTTTGCTGAAGGAGCACCCGCAGACTCACTGCACATCATTTACCAGGGACAGGTACAGATCACCCGGCAAGTAAACAACAAACAGATCAAGGTTGCCGCGCTAGTCAGAGGGGACTATTATGGCGAACAGGGTTTACTACGGAGCAAGAGCAGGAACGCCACCGTAACAGCCACACCCGGAACGACAGTTCTGCTGCTATTCCGAGGACCGTTTTCACGTCTTCTGAAGAAAGTCCCTGGATTGCGCCACAACTTTGAAATCATGATGTCCAGCCGGAAGCTGGCCCAAGATTTGAAGTTCAGTTGGCTGGTAGAGAATGAGATCATTTATTTTCTAGCGCGCAAACACCAATTTCTACTTTTACGTGATCTTTTGCTGCCCGCTGTGCTACTTATCCCGATCCTTGGGATCCTGGGGCTGGCCTTTTTATTCATCAGCGCCACTTTTGGATTGATCGGTGGTTTTTTATTGGTTGCCGACCTGGCCTGGGGATTATGGCGGTATGTAGATTGGGGTAATGATTATTACATTGTCACCAACCTGCGTGTAATCTGGTTGGAAAAAGTGGTCGCCTTCTATGACAGCCGAACCGAGGCCGGAATGGGGACGATATTATCGGTCAGCACGGAAACAGAATACTTTGGACGCGTGTTTGATTATGGCACAGTGGTGGTACGAACCTATACTGGACAGATCCGCATGGTGTATGTACGCCACCCCAAACAAGCAGCTACCATGATTGAAGAATACTGGAATCGCGCAAAAGATGTTGGGCGCAAAGCAGATGAAGAAACCATGAAGCAAGCCATCCGGGCCAAACTGGGCTTTACCAAACCAGGTGGACAGCCCGTCGGCCCCACACCGGCAGCACCGGTAAAACCTGCGGTACCGGCAAAGCCCGCAAAACAAACTTCATCGCTAGCAGCTTGGTGGAAAAATGCTTTCCGCATGCGGACTGAAGATGGGAACATCATCACCTACCATAAGCATATTTATGGATTCTTCCGCGATGCAGCCCTGTATATGCTCGGAATTGTTGCCCTGATCGCCATGGTCATCATCTGGCCATTTTTTGTAGATGTGAGCATCCCGTTATGGCTGGCAACAGTGATCATATTTATCAGCCTGGTTTTATTCGGTTTTATTGCGTATGAATATGTGGACTGGCAAAACGATATTTACCAGGTAACCATTGACCAGATCATCGACGTCAGCCGCAGACCTTTCGGCACAGAAGATCGCAAGGCCGCACCGCTTGAAAATATCCTCAGCACTGAATACAAACGCAACGGGATTCTCGGCATGGTGCTTAATTTTGGCACAGTGTACATCATGGTTGGTGGAGCCCAGTTCAACTTCGATGATGTAGCTGACCCGCCATCAGTTCAGCAGGATATTGTCCGACGCCAACAGGGCCGGATCCAGAAAAAGCGCGAAACCGAGACATCCGCCGAACGCGAGCGCATGTCTGATTGGTTGGCCATGTATCACCGCACAATGGATGAAGTAAACCGTGAGAAAAATCAATCCAGGTCGCCAAATTCAGAGTAAAATCGGGGTTCGAAAGATCGAAAAAAATGAAAGGTTTTTATTGAGGCAGCTATGACAGTTCGAGAAATTGTTTTTGTCCCTGATGTAGTTTTACGAAAAAAAGCAAAAGCCATCACCCGTTTTGATGACAGACTGCAAACACTGATCGATGACATGGTCGAGACCATGCGCGCAGCTCCCGGCGTTGGGTTGGCAGCACCTCAGGTGGGCGCGCTGGAGCGTGTCATCGTGGTTGAGTATTATGAAAACGAGGAAGACGAAGAAGATGATGAGGATGAAACGGTGGAAAAGCCCAAAAGGCTTTATACCATCGTAAACCCTGAAATTACCCGTAAATCGATTGAAATGGAAGAAGGTATCGAAGGCTGCTTGTCAGTGCCAGGTTACCAGGGTGATGTAGAAAGACATCTTGCCATCACCGTTAAAGGTCAGAACCGCTTTGGACAGCCAGTGACGCTCAAACTAAGAGATTGGACTGCGCGCATCTTTCAGCACGAAATCGACCACCTGAATGGGATCCTGTTTACTGATCTGGCCACCAAAATCTGGAAACCTGATGGACCGGTGGAAGATACGGTATAAAAGGAGATCGGGCGGCAGGCGGTAAAACGAACCTTGACTATGCATTTGTTTGGCTCAAGGAAGTCGACAGACTGGTAACAGAACCCTAGAATGGTCGCTGCAAACTCCCCTGGCACATTGATTCAGGATGGAACTGGTTGTACTTAAAACATCTTTCGCTTACCAATTTTCGCAATTTTGCCCGCCTGGACCTGGATGTTCCACGGCGGGCTATTTTACTGGTGGGCAGTAACGCACAAGGCAAGACCAGCCTGCTTGAAGCGGTCTATTTTTTAGCTGCCTTCACATCCTTCCAGACCCACACAGACCGGCAGCTGGTAAATTTTGCGGCTGCCAGGGAAAATCCGGGGGTTGCGCGGATCGTTGCAGACTACGAACGCGGCAACAAGAAACACCGCATCGAAGTGCGCATCATCGTGGAGGCAGTTGGCCCGCTGGGACAACGTACGCGCAAAGAACTGCTGCTGGATGGGGTCAAACGCAGTGCCAACGAGGTGATCGGGCAGTTTAATGCCGCCCTGTTTATCCCACAGATGTCGCAAGTTATGGAAGGCGCTCCTGAAGATCGACGCCGCTACCTGAACCTGGCACTAGCGCAAGTGATCCCCGGGTATGCCAAAGCATTGGGAGAATATCAGCAGGCGCTGACCCAGCGCAATGCACTCTTGAAACAACTGGCCGAGCGCGGCGGGGATGTAAGTCAGCTTGATTTTTGGGACAACAACCTGACCCAAACCGGTTCACAAATCATCTTATGGCGCATCCAATCGATCCTGGAATTGGAACGGCTGGCCGCCCGGACACACCTGAGCCTGACCCGCGGGAAAGAAGTCTTACGCCTGGCTTATGACCCGGCTTACGATCCGCTGCCCCGACCCACCGGCCAATTTGTGCTGCGTATGGATGTTCCGATTGACCGCGGCTCCATCGATCTGGAGACGATTAAAAATGGTTTTATGGGCGCATTAAGAAAGCTGCGTTCTGAGGAGATCAACCGCGGGGTGACAACCATCGGCCCTCACCGTGACGATATGCGTTTCCTATCAAACGGGGTTGACCTGGGCGATTACGGTTCGCGGGGACAGGTGCGGACCACGCTGTTGGCACTTAAACTTGCAGAAGTGGCCTGGATGAAAGAAAAGACCGGGGAGTGGCCGGTGATCTTGTTGGATGAGGTGATGGCCGAACTGGATGCTGAGCGACGCGCCGACTTGCTGTCCACACTTTCAGAGAGCGAGCAATCCTTATTGACCACGACCGATGCGAACACCTTTTCGACCGAATTTCTAGAAGCGTCCACACTCTGGCGTGTACAGGCAGGGTCAGTGATGCCTGCCGCTGAAAATCCGCGGTAGACTCTCAATTCAGGAATTGGTACAATCAGAATAAGCGCTTATCTTTTTAAACCAGGAGGAAAGCATGTCAGTCAAACACGCGCGGGAAGTGGCAGCCGTTGAGGTTTCAAACGGTGTAAAAACCACCAAACAGGTTCTTATTTCGACGCAGGAGGCTCCTAATTTTGCCCTGCGCCGTTTTATCATGGAACCAGGGGGTGGCATGCCACGCCACACCAATACTGTGGAACACGAACAATACATATTGACTGGCAAAGCACGGATTGGAATCGCCGACGAAATTTTCGAAGTTAAAAAAGGCGATGTGGTCTTCATCCCGGAAAACATTCCCCATTGGTACCAAAACATTGGCGACGAAACATTTGAATTTTTGTGCATCGTGCCCAACAAGACCGATAAAACCACGATCCTTTCAGACGAACTTCCGTGCTAAAGCCAACGGCATCGTCTCACTGGCTATACCAGTTGGTGGATAGAACACTCCCTGATAGATGAAATTTATTTTTTGTGGTTATTTGGAAGAAGATCTTCCACCAATTAACCACCTGTACAGCAAAGCACTTTTTTCGTTCCTTTACGGCATTGGTTGTGATGATTAAAATCTAAAACTGGGTACCAGTGAGTAAATATAGCCAACTAAATTTGAGGAAAAACTGACCTGCGCCCATTTCAATGTGGCAGAGGTCAGTTTTTTATATGTCATTCAGCACTTGACCAGCCCTATTTATCGTCCTACAATTCAAAGTGGTCAGACAACTTAACATTTATTGCGACAAATTTGCCAGCTTCACAGGAGAATACCATGTCCGATTTCATTTTTCGCGGCTCCCTGGCTGACCTCGACCCTGAAGTCTATGAACTGACTCAGATCGAAGCAGAACGCCAGGCCCGTAAGATAATACTGATCGCGTCTGAAAGCCAGGCGCCGCTCGCGGTACGAGAAGCAATGGGATCAGCTTTCCAGAATATCTACTCGGAAGGCTATCCGAGTGACGAAATGCGCAGCATGTCTGAGGCGGAGATCCTTAACTATAGCGGCCGTCTGGCCGACTATCGCCGCTACTCAGATCCACGCTATTACAAAGGCGTGGAATATGCCGATGTAGTTGAGTCACTGGCCATCCGACGCTGTGCCGAGGCGTTTGCTGCCAACGGCGTGAGCGCAGAGAAAATTTTCGTCAATGTGCAGGCGCTTTCAGGCGCGCCAGCCAACAACGCCGTCTACCAGGCCCTCATGAACCTGGGTGACACGGTGTTGGGCATGAACCTGCTGCATGGCGGGCACCTCAGCCACGGATCATCGGTCAATCGTTCAGGCAAGTGGTTCAAGGCCGTGCATTACAACGTCGATGAGAACGAAAAGATCGACTACGACAAGGTACGAACCCTGGCGCTGGAAAACAAGCCCAAACTGATCATCGCGGGGTACTCTTCCTATTCATGGGTACCGGATTGGAAGAAATTCCGAGAAATCGCAGATGAAGTGGGCGCGTATTTGCTGGCGGATATCTCGCACATCGGTGGGCTGGTGGCTGCGGGCGTGATTCCTTCGCCAATTGGCTTTGCGCATGTGGTCATGTCCACCACGCATAAAAGCCTGGATGGTCCGCGCGGCGCAATCCTGATGACGACGGATGCCGCGATTGCCAAGAAGATTGATAAAGCCGTGTTCCCTGGCGAACAGGGCGGCCCGCATGTGCATATCTTTGCCGCGTTGGCGCTGACTTTCAAACTGGCCAAGACCGAACAATTCAAAGCCCTGCAAGCCCAAACACTAAAGAACGCGGCTGCGATGGCAGATCAGTTCATCCAGCGCGGACTGCGAGTACCTTTTGGTGGCACGAACACACACCTGGTCAATGTTGACTGCACGAGCGTCAAGGGGAGTGATGGTACGGCCCTAAGCGGTGACCAGGCCGCCCGTATCCTGGACCTGGTTGGGATCGTTGTCAACCGCAACACCATCCCGGGCGACAAGAATTCCGCCGACCCAAGCGGCATTCGCCTGGGCACACCCTGGATCAGCCAGCGTGGCTTCGACGAAACCAAAACCCGGGCCCTGGCAGATGTGATGGCAGATGTGCTGCTGGCCTGCGCGCCACACAGCGTTGATACTGTTCACAAGGGCAAAGTTCGCCGAGCCAAGCTGGATTTCAACGTGTTGAACGAAGCCCGGCTGAAGGTGCGTAAATTGGCTGATGAAGCCGGTGTGGACTTTGAATATAAAAAACATACCTACCCACATTTCTATTATGTCGATGATAAATCGGCCACGGGTGTGTTCGACCTGGCAGGGCCACGCGTACGACAGTTCCTGGATTACGCTGTCAGCGCTGATCTGAGCGTGCTCAAGCCCGGGCTGGCGATTTCGACCACCATCGCGACGCCCAAATCGATCGTGACAGGCAAGCTGACCAATGTGGACGGCAAGATGTTCCAGCTGGCAGTGCCAGCGGCAGAGGCCGGAAGCGTGGCCACCTGGCTGCGCGATCTGTCTGATGGGTACCTTTCCTTTAACCTGGACGGCTCAAAAGACTTTGATCCGCGGCGCCTGCCGGGACCGGTCAGCGTGAATGAGGCTATCAAGGACGCAGGTGCCGAAAAACGCATCAGCGAAAAGGGTAAGGAAAAAGCCTGGTTCATCGGGTTAACGACCGGTGGAAGCGGCGAAGCCCTGCCAGCCTTCGAGTGGAATGAAGTGGAAGGTGGGCTGAAGCGCACACGCCTGTATGATACGCATAAAGCCCTGGGCGGCAGATTAGTACCGTTTGCCGGTTGGGAAATGCCCGTACAGTACACAGGCGTAAAAGAAGAACACATGGCTACACGGCAGGCGGCCGGGTTGTTTGACGTCAGCCACATGGGCGTTTATGAAGTGCTGGGCGCGGACGCGGCCTCCTTCCTGGATACAGTCTGCGGCAACGATGTGGGCGGATTGGCCCCAGGCGAGAGCCTGTACTCTCACTTCCTGACCCCAGATGCAGATGTAATCGACGATACCTTGATCTACCGACGCGGCGCTGAAAAATTCCTGGTGGTGGTGAATGCATCGAACGATGACAAGGACCGCACCTGGCTCGAAAATATCCGTGACGGTGTTATTAAAATCGATAATGCACGCCCCTGGGCGCGCACTTATGGTTACGAAGCAGTTATTCGCAACCTGCGAGACCCGCAAGCCGGGAACGATATGCGCGTTGATATCGCCCTGCAGGGACCCAAGAGCCGCGATACTTTGCTGGCAATGGGCGTGGATGCGGCGACAAAGGCGCGCATCATGAAGCTAAAGCGCACAGAGTTGTGCGATGCGGTGGTGGGTGGTTTTGACTTGATCGTCTCGCGCACCGGTTACACAGGCGAGAAGATGGCGTTTGAGCTGTTTGTGCACCCCGAGCGAGCCGTGGATTTCTGGAATGCGGTTCTGAAGGCTGGTGAGGCTTTCGGGGTCAAGCCAATCGGCCTGGGCGCACGCGATTCACTGCGCACAGAAGCCGGTCTGCCATTGTATGGGCACGAGATGGGTCTTGGCTCTGGCAAGGGCGAGCGCGATCTGGGCGTTGCCGAAGGCGGCTTTGGGTCATATGTCAAACCATACAAACCATGGTTCATTGGACGCGAGGCCTTTATGGCACGCGAGAAATCCCGCAAGGCTGTGGTGGTTCGCTTCACACTAACTGAACAGGGCCAGCGTATGGCGCATAATGGCGACCCAGTGGTCGATAAGCGCGGCAAGGTGATTGGCTGGGTGACTTCCTGTTCTTTGGACAGCGCGGGCTACCTGACCGGCCAGGCGTATCTGGCGTTTAGCTCAGTTGCTGAAGGCACACCCATTTTTATTTACCAGGGTGCGCCGAAGGAGATTGGCAAGGCTCCGTCTGAGTTGAGGGCTGGCGACAAGGCTGTACTACCGGCTGCGGCTGTGGTGGTGAGCAGGTTTGCAAAGCTTTAAAAAATAATGGTTAAAAATAGACCTGCACTGGTGTGCAGGTCTATTTTTTTACGGGGGAGCGATTTTTTAGGAAGCGGGCGGGATGGGGCCGCCGAAGTTTTGCGGGGCTGCTTCTGGTTTTTTGCGAAGGGTAAAGAAGCCGACAGCGACAGGGATGAGGATCATTATGAGGGAGCCACAGATAAGGCCAAGCGCCAATGGAGTGGAGATGGGCGCGGTGCTGGATTGATCACCGAGAGTCGTAGTGAATGGCACTCCGGCCATTCCCATGATACCGGCGATGCACAGGCCAAAACCGGGGCAGGCGCAACAAAGAACGGTTATTACAGTGATAACAATAGAGACAGTACGATTCATGGAACCTCCTTGCATATTTCAGATAAGATGGATAAGTTTCATTTAGTATACAACAAAAACAGGGTGCGAATGAGATTTTCACACGATCCAAAGCAAAGGATGGTTGGGTAAGGCCAAGGCGGAGCGGCGCAAACAGCAATTATGCCCCAAATACGCACCGGGAGTACACCAGGCATACTCCAATATTGGGGGTGGGAAAAATATATGCTTATCGTCAATAATGGGTAAAGCACCTGCGGCAAGAAGAAATATTTTGTGGGGCAAGCAAAGTGCATCGATTTTCGCGCCTGACGAGCCAAAGAAACCGTCATAACACGGCACAAATTTTATCCATTATTCATGCTATGTGAAACTGGTGGTTTGGCAGGCGTAAAAACGGGTGTGGAGATAGGGGACAGATGGCAGATACGTGAATCCGGTTTGATCCGCAGCAACAGGTTTGGGGTGCAAACCGAAAACAAATTTGATTCTCCCCAGATCGGTTGGGGAAATAAATGATTTACTATGCACTGCCCGTGGCTTATGCGTAACAAGCCGTAGTAATTTCATGGGCTGTGTTTTTCATATGAGTGTATGGCAGTTTAACCGGATTGAAAAGTCAGCATTTTAACTGACGCCAGATATGGGGGTGCAAGTTAAGCAAATTCGGACTCTGGAAAGCTGGCGTTTCAGGCATTTTTGGAAAATTTCTTGACATCAAAGGACACGAAGTCACATAAAGGGAAACCGTATTCAGACACGGGTCTTCGGGTTTGATTTCTGCCATGCTGATTTACCCATGCACATAACTTACCGGGTCTTGACCTGCGCTGGCGAAATTGGGCCAGCTTGCTTCGGCTGTACCCACTTCTTTGAGGGCCAAAAAGCGGATCACGTAGCGGTTGGGGATGTTTGATGGGCGGATGCCAGAAAAATTGCCCAGGAAGATCCTATTCACATTTTCATAATCCCGGCGCAGATAGATGATGACTTTGTCGATTTCTTTGACGGTTTCCGGGTCCAAGACCCATTTTCCGATGGAGCCACGACCGCCCACATCATAGCTGAAATGTTCGCCGTGACTAAAAACTATGATGGCGGATTGGTTGGGTTGGATGACTTCGCTGGCTTGTTTGAATTTAGACATGGTTTTCCTATCGGGTTCTTATTCGTGTTACTGGCAGCCAGGTGCTTTACAGCTCAACTGGCTTTTGCGAGCGATATGCCCAAATGTTGTGCATACCGGACGAGGGACTCATTATTACCGTATCTTCTTCAATTCCACATTTTTTCCGGCGTGGACATTATTGGCATGCCGGCTCTGATATATAACCTTTCACCACCTGCCAGCAGATTGAATAGAATGCAGCCCAAATCCAAATTTGTATAAAATTCATACATCCACCCCTAGTTTCGTCAAAGTTGGATGTAGCACCTAAAGAAATCTATCAAATACGAAAACTTATCCAGGCAGTTGCAATAGCAAAGCAGGAAGGCTGGCCTTTGGCTTCCGAATATCATCAGTGCAAAACCGGTATCAGAGAATTGCCCTGACGATGCTGAAAATACATTCCGTACACATGTCTCGATGTGTTGCGCTGTGGAATACCACGAGTCAAAGAGTGCGTAGATTTTTTAGCTGTTGGTAGACGATTAATTCTTCTTTGTGCTTTCATTATAGTCGCGATGGTAGTCTAGTGCTTCCAAGTGCGTGGCAGCTTTACCCATCTTGCCCAGGCTGTCGCCAACACCAATGAAAACATCAAACGAAACGTTTACCTTGCTGCCAGTTTCAAGAATTTTGCCACCAGCCACTGTTTGCGAGAAGAACCAATCCTGTTCAGCTCCCAAGGGCTTTCCCGTAGAAAATCGGCACCAACCTTTGGCCTGGCTGCCCTTTCAATAGTCGGTACAGTCTGCTGATCGCTTTGGTGTCGTTGCTGGTGAGTGGTTGGTAAAGTCCGAGGTTCAGTGCAGATAAATACAATCATTTCTTCCGAATATTGTACAATGCTGTGAGCATTGGTAGCCTCTTTTCTGGACTTGTTCACACACTAATCCTACCAGATTTCCAATGCTCATTTTATTTTCGCGAAACGAAAGCAGGTAAATAATCCTAAATCAAAACCTGGTCAGGGGAAAATCTGGTTATGCTGTCCAATTTTTTCCCATCCAAATCGATTATTTGAATTGATTATTGACCCTCGTCTCATTTCCTCTTACAATAACTCTATGACATCTGTGTTAACTTGTTTTTCGGGCTTCTTTCGGCCAGACCACGATCCTCCATGCGCTTGAATGGCGACACGGTAATATTCCTTCTTTCGGATGTGTGTTTCTCTTTTTCACGTTTTACAAGCCATTGGAGAATAAAATGCCTCAAGCCTTTGTTTCAAAACGTGCACCCGTTTACCAAAATGTGCCCGATGATAAATGGAATGACTGGCGCTGGCAGTTAAGCAACCGCCTGAATAATGCAGAAGATATTCAGAAGGTACTGATACTGACCGAAAGCGAACAAAAAGCGCTTAACACCAGCGGTATATTCCGCGTGGATGTAACACCTTATTACATTTCTTTGATCGACCCGAACGACCCCGAAGACCCGATTCGCAAACAAATCATCCCCCGCGCCGAAGAATTGCAAGCCTTTACTTCGATGATGGAAGATTCTCTGGCCGAAGATCGCCACTCACCTGTGCCCGGTCTCGTCCATCGTTATCCAGATCGGGTATTAATGCTGGTAACGACCCAATGCGCATCTTACTGCCGTTACTGCACCCGTTCTCGAATTGTTGGTGACCCTGGACAGACCTTCAATCGCCAGGAATTTGAAATGCAGATTGAGTACATCAAGAATACCCCTCAAATCCGCGATGTACTGCTTTCTGGCGGTGACCCGCTGGTACTGGCTCCGAAAATCCTGGAAGAGCTGCTTGGTCGCCTGCGCGAAATCCCGCATGTGGAAATCATCCGAATTGGCTCACGCGTACCAGTTTTCATGCCACAGCGCATAACACAGGAACTTTGTGATATGCTGAGTAAGTATCATCCACTGTGGATGAATATTCACGTCAACCACCCGAATGAAATTTCTGCCGAATTGGAAGCAGCGACCGACCGTCTTTCCAGAGCAGGCATTCAATTAGGGAACCAATCCGTTTTGCTGGCCGGCGTGAACGACTGCGTACATATTCAACGAGATCTAGTTCACAAACTCGTGCGTATTCGTGTGAGGCCTTACTACCTCTACCAGTGCGATCTTGTCGAAGGTGCCGGCCACTTCCGCACTCCTGTAGCGAAGGGCATCGAGATCATCGAAGGTCTTCGTGGACATACTTCCGGGTATGCCGTACCGCAATTCATCGTCGATGCCCCCGGTGGCGGTGGTAAGATCCCGGTTATGCCAAATTACCAGATCAGCATGTCCGACCACAAGATCATCCTGCGGAATTACGAAGGATACATCACCACGTACGAAGAACCGTCGGAATACAAATCACACGATCCGAAGACCTGCAAAGCCTGTCAGAATAAGCGTCCTGAAGTTGGTCAAACCGGCCTCACCGGTCTACTGGAAGGTGAGCAGTTATTCATCAAACCAGAAGGCTTTGACCATCTCCACAACCGGGGTGGAGCGCAACACCGCCTCAAGGACGAAAACAAATGGAAACCGCTGGGCATCGGTTCCAGCGACACAACAAATTAGGTAATATCGGTATTGCAGCAAACAGATGGTATAACTTTAATACAGCAATTCTGCAACCGAACAAAAAAAGTAAGGAGAATATATATGAAAACAGTTCGTTTCTTCTCGATCACAATGGCTGTCATAATGCTGGTGGCTGTTCTGGTCCCATTTGCGGCAACCCCAGCCGAAGCACAGGCAAACACCACAACCCTGACAACTTCACCCACCCAAAGTTTTTTTGATGCGATGCGTAGTTTTCCTCTACTCGCGCCCATGAGCATTTCCGCCCCGAGCATCTCAATGAGCATTGAAAGCGCCAAAGGTAGTGGTTACGCCTGCTCGTTGGTTTCACAAACCCCAAAAGATTGGGTCAGAATGAAGTCCCGCCAGTCTTTCGACATGACCTGGACTGTGCAAAACACTGGTACTACCATATGGCATACCGGTTCCACCACATTAGCTTATGTTAGTGGCACAAAAATGCAAACCCGTGGAAATTCATTCGACATCAGCGCAGATGTTGGTCGCGGCGGAAAGACCTCGCTCGCCATTGATATGACGGCCCCGAAAGCGCTGGGAACCTACAGCACATTGTGGGCTCTAACCACCGGTAAAACTAAATTCTGCAGAGTAACCTTTGTCCTGACAGTTATCCGATAATCTCTGGAAAATATTGCTTTGCAACCATCATGCTGTTCACCTGGCTAAATTATGAACAGAAAAAAAACTCCGCTTTTGCTTGCTATAGCCGTGGTACTGGTAGCGTCAGCCTGTCTGGTGACGCTGCCAGTACCAGTCTCTGTGTCGGCATCTCCTTCGCCAGCAGCCGTTCAAACCAAGGCAAATAAACCCGCGGTTTCCACAGCTGTCTTTACTGCTACAAAGTTAATTCCAACCCTGACGCCATCCATCACAATGACGCCTTTTCCAAGCATTACCCCTCTTCCGACTGCCACAGCAACGGCAACCGAAACACCCTTCGGCTTTTTTCCATCGCCCACAGCTGCGCCCCCAACAAACGCACTTGTACCCACGGTAGAAGGAGTCGATCCAGATGAAGGGTTTACCACAGAGTGGGGATCTGAAAGTAGGTGTTCTTTGATTGACAAGTCCCCTGCAAACTGGACGCAGGTACCAGCCTCGGGCAAATACAAAGTCTCCTGGACTCTGCTGAACTCCGGCACCAAGACCTGGCAGGCGAATGAAATGATACTTACCTATATTGATGGTGCCCGGCTGACCACTGAAAAAAAAGCGTCGCTTATCAGGGACGTTAGAGTTGGACAGACAATTACACCTGTCATTAATATTTACCCGCCTAGAGCCCCTGGGAATTACAGGGCAGTATGGGGACTGAGAACCATAAAGACTGGACGCATATTCTGCATGTTTACGATCAAAGTTACAGTGAAGTAAGTTGCGATAAATTTCATGGCCAAAAAAACCATCGGTTACATTGAACTTGAGTGGTCTTGCCCAAATTGCGGCAACAAAAACGCTGGAATGAAAAAGTCCTGCGTAAGTTGTGGTGCGCCTCAACCCGAAAATGCGCAATTTGAAGTGGGCCAAAAGCAAGATTTAATTTCAGATACGCAGAAATTGACTGGCGCTGCCAAAGGCGCCGATGTTCACTGCCCCTTCTGTAACACCCGTAATACATCTGATGCGCAAAACTGCGTTCAATGTGGGGGAGATTTGAAGGAAGGTATCCGGCGTGAAAGCGGGCGAGTACTGAGTGGTGCGCCTGCAATATCAACCACTCCGCTAAACTGCCCGGCCTGCGGCACGCTCATGCAACCGGGGACCAACACCTGCTCTGCTTGCGGAGCCGCCCTTGTCAAAGCAGATATTCCAACAAGTGGCTCCGCAGAAACACCGGGCGCAAAACCAATCACAGCGGGAGGTATCAAACCGTGGATGCTTCTTCCGATTATCGCCATCCTGGCGACGATCTGTGTTGTTTTTGGCTTTTTATTTTTTCGAACTACTGCTCTGATGGGTGTAGTACAGAATAGCCAATGGCAGCGAACAATTAGCATTGAAGGACAGGTCGAAGTCACCCGGGAAGACTGGCGCGACCAATTGCCCAGCGAAACCAAAGTCCTTTCCTGTAAACAGACCTTTCGAACCCGCCAGGAAAACCCGGCTGCAGGTGCCAAAGAAGTCTGCACCACCGAGTTGGTTGACCAAGGCAATGGCGCCGCAAAAATCGTGGAAAGTTGCTTTTACGAAATCTATGCTGATCTCTGTAAATATCAGGCACTTGAATGGCAAACAGTAGACCAAGCAGTCGCAGAAGGCACTGATTTACAACCTTTTTGGCCGCAGGTAAATCCTGCCAAAGATCTGCGTGAAGGGGCACGCACCGAAACATATAGCGTGTTTTTTGAAACCAAGGATGGTGTCAAAGAGTTCACTACCAGTGATGCCGGGCTGTTCGCACAGCTTCAACCCGGTACTGATTGGACGCTGAGTGTGAATACACTGGGTACTATTGTCGATGTTTCCCCTTAGCAGGAGGCAAAATGCATTACCGGCGGTTAGGAAGATCGGGTCTAAAAATAAGTGAGATTTCACTGGGTGCCTGGGTCACATTTGGTTCGCAAGTGGATGAAGAAAATTCAATTGAATTGATCCAGGCGGCTTATGACGCAGGGGTCAACTTTTTCGATAATGCCGATATTTATGCAAATGGCCTCGCCGAAACAGTGATGGGCAAGGCCCTTAAGAGCATCCCACGCGAGGCACTGGTAATTTCTTCAAAAGTCTTCTGGCCAACCATGCCCGGTCCTAACGGACGTGGACTTTCGCGCAAACATATTACCGAATCGATCAATGCCACGCTTAAACGATTGGGCACCGATTATATTGATCTCTATTTTTGTCATCGTTTCGATCCAGATACCCCTATCGATGAAATTGTCTTTACAATGGACACCCTTGTGCGACAAGGCAAGATTCTCTATTGGGGCACTTCGGAATGGCGCGCCTGGCAAGTTTCAGCAGCCTTTTCCGCAGCAGTACAACACCACCTGACGCCACCGAGCATGGAACAACCACAGTACAATATGTTCCACCGTCGCCGCGTTGAAATGGAGCTATCCTCCTTATGTAAAGAATATGGGCTTGGACTGACTACCTGGAGCCCGTTGTATTACGGTATTCTCACCGGAAAATACAACGACGGCATTCCTGTTGGCAGCCGTGCATCCATGGAAAACATGGCCTGGATACGCGATAGAATCACCCCGGAACGAGTTGCGATTGTCAGGCAACTGGCTGATATCGCCAACGATATGCACATAACCACAGCACAGTTGGCAATCGCATGGTTGCTGCGGCGCAAAGATATCAGCAGCGTAATCACCGGAGCAACCAATCTCAAGCAGCTGCAAGATAACCTAGATTCGGCTGAAGCAGTCGAAAAACTGCAGGATGACGTGCTGGAACAGATTGAGCAGATCCTGGACAACTACCCAGACGAAGACTAACAAGGCACAAACCAGGCATATCCGCGCCGACCAAACTACATAAATTTATCCAAAGAATGCTCCATTTCTTGAATTTTGGGGTGTTTTTTGCTCGTATATGAGAAAAGTCGGAAATTGTCCTTGATTTTGACACGCGTTTGTGCTATTTATAGGGTATCTTTAAATAAAGGATTTCTATGCATCGCGAACGCGTTTCTGAAAATGTTTTTTGGTTCCAAAGCGAACTGTACGCACAGGTTACCGCTGGTGTTATCGCTGGACCCCAATGGGCTGTATTAATTGATACTCTTGCAACTCCTGAAGAAACTCTACTCATCCGCGAGTTCATTGAACATGAACTTAGCCTGCAGGTCCGCTACGTTATCAATACGCATTACCATGCAGATCATACCTGGGGAAATTGTTTCTTCCCTGGCGCAACGATCGTATCGCATTCATTATGCCGCGAGCTGATGCACGAGAGAGGTGTTCCATCACTGGAAATTGCAAAAAGACAAAACCCATCTTTGCGACAGGTAAAAATCGTCCTGCCGCATCTGACATTTGAAAACGGTGAGCTCAGTCTGCGTGTTGGCAAAAAAAACCTGATTCTCTCCCAAGCGCTTGGGCATAGCAGTGATAGCATTTCCGTGCTGGTGGAAGAAGATCGAATTTTATTTGCAGGTGACGCTTTCATGCCACTGCCCTATATTGTCGATGGCAATATTGATGAACTGGTTGCGTCGATTAAAAAAATTGGTCGCATGGGATTGGAAAACATCGTCCAGGGTCATGGTGAAATTGTCTTACGTGGAGAAATTGAGGCCGCGGTTAAAGAAAACCTGGCATATCTTTCAGCCATCCGCAAACATGTACGGATCGCCCTCAAACGCAAAGCCCCGCTCGATTATCTGGATGAAGTTGGGATTGAGGAGTGCAGCAAAAGCCGTGTCTATCTGGGTGGGCTGGCAGAATCGCTGCACCGGCACAATTTGCGCGCACTTTACCGGGCCTTGTTAGAAAACAAGGATAGCCTGGACGCGGAAGAATAACTCTAGAATCAAAAACCGGCTTGAAGCCGGTTTTTGATTCCAGAGAATGCTATTCAACGTCATCCAGGGCATCGTTTGCATCGCGCAGATCTTTTTTCGCCTTGATCCGACCATGCAGACTGATAGAGACAACCCGCTCGGTACCATTGAACAATTTTTTAATGTTGGGTCTAAGCGCCCAGGTCAGGAGAGCGCCAGCAACCACGCCGTAGATCACATCCGACAAATTCGATCCTGGTACCCCCAGAACCAATCGTGTGCCAAAGACCAGGATGGAAAAAAATGCTACACTCAGCGTGGTAATCGAAGCATATCCCAGGCTAAAGAAAACCAGCGCACCCAGCGGCAAAATGATAAATACTGAAGGTGCCCACAAACCAATTGCGCCACCCAAAGCCGGAGCACCGCCGGCACCACCACGCAAACGCCTAAAACGGCCATTGTTATCAAATTCTGGCAAATAGAGTGAATAATTATGCCCCAATATTGCGCCAATGGGTGCCATGGTGTGCACCCATTGGGTATCGGGACACAACCATCGAGCAAGCCAGACTGCCAGCACACCCTTCAAAATATCGGACAATGCTGTTAACAACCCGGCCCAGAACCCAGCGGCGCGCATGGCATTCGTACCACCAGTGCGTCCACTTTCTACCTGACGAATATCCTTACCCGTTTTGAGTTTGACAATGATCAAACCGGAAGGAATCGAACCAATTAGATAGCCCAACAAAACCACGCTTACATTAATTAAAATTTGCATCCAGGCGCCTCCGAATTATCTTAAGAGCGGTAACACAAAAGTTGGCGCGAAGTTACAGATCCAACACGGCAAGCGATACCTCTGTCACCTGACCTGCCTCAATCCAAAACCCACGGGCCTGCCATCGACGCCCTGCCTTCGACCAGATAATGTTAACGACAGGGTAAACGGCCTCTTTAATATCGGTCGCCGAAGGCACTGAAGGCCCTTTAGGGTGTGAATGGAAAATCGCCAGAATCTCCAAGCCTTCGGATTCGAGTTGTTCCATGGCTCTCAACTGAGCCTTGGGAT
Organism: Chloroflexota bacterium; assembly: GCA_026390035.1. GTDB lineage: Bacteria > Chloroflexota > Anaerolineae > Anaerolineales > Villigracilaceae > UBA5195. The sequence continues at coordinate 12,179 of JAPLGT010000071.1, read as the reverse complement.
CCATGGTAAAGCGCACCCGGCTCTCTGCCGCGTTTTTCACAGGCAGGACAACTTCTACCACTTGGTTTTTGCCGCCGAGTATTCCGCAGGCTTCAAGCGGTGCTTCATGATTGATATGTCGCTGCATTGTAAACATATGTGAGCGATTCAAGCTTAGAGTATGTAAGTCCATTATTATCCTCGTACCAGAATGGCGGCTATCCAGAAAACAGCCAACCCAATGAAAGCTTCAAAACCTGCCCGACGAAAAGAAATTTCTTCGTTCAAGTTTTGGGCAAGCTCCGTCAGGGCATAAAGTGGACCTAGTAAAGCCAATCCATATTGGATGGGTTCAAGCGGCCAATAATGCAACGATGCAGCTAATTCAGTCAATATCAACGCAATTCCGATCGCCCAGGCAAATTCCCATTTTCCTGTGCGCAGATGCAAAGCGCGCAGCACTACCATACCGGCGGCCGGAAACACGATCACAGCAACCAGGAACAGGCGCGCCACAGAAAAAGATAGGGTAGTCAACAAGATCAGGAACAAGGTGTAGGAAAGCGCTACCAGGCCCGCCGATGCGGCAGGATAACGAACATCCGAGGCATCAAGCGCAATATACTCTGCCAGAAAAACCAACAACAACAGTACGCCACCAACCCCAAAACTCAACCACCAGGCCAGGCCAAAAGAAAGGTTGTAAAGCGGAATACCCAAAACAAAAGCAGTCAGAGCTGGTAGTATCCAATGCTGGAAAGTACTCTCCGCCTCAAAATGTGGATGCCCGCGCAATAGCCAATCCATCCCGGCGGCAGTCAATCCGCTCGCCATCAACGTAGCTGCCACATTTAGATTCAGCACAAGCGAAACTACAATCCCAAGGAAACTGAAGTTTAGTGCATAACCTTGGGTCTCAATCAAATGCGCCAGGGCATAGGCCAACAAGATGGCAGCAATCAACACGCTGAGACGGTTGCTATCAGGGAGATGACGATGTTCTTCGGCCATGCTTTCATTGTACCTGCCACAATCAGAGTGTGGAAGGGCGTTTATATCAAAACAGACTGGGGCACAGGCAAATTGAATCAGTCAGTTCAACCCTTTGGCTTTTGAGGCTGAGCCCAACCGATATACACGTTAACACATAAGGCTTCCATTGGTGAGGCTAATAATCCTGCCTGTGGTAGAATCGGAACACTATGGAATCTCGAATACCTGAACTCCCACCGCTGCCGCCCCCACCGGGAGCGGTGACAGCGTTGGTTAATGGTTTTAACGCCATCGCTGGCAACGTGGCGGTCATTTTGTTTCCTGCCGCCCTGGATATATTTTTTTGGCTTGGCCCACGCATCAAAGCGGATGCCTTACTGGCTCCTATTATTGAGGCCCTGCCAGACATCCAGGCGCAGGCCCCTGCCGAACAGGTTAAAATATTTTCGCAATTGATGACTGATTTCCAGAACGGGCTAAACCTGTTTTCACTCGTTCGCACCTTTCCAATGGGTATCTTCAGCCTGATGAGCGCCAATATTTCAGCCAAGGCGCCTTACGGAATGCGCCCAGCGTTGGATACATCGGGTTGGTTGGCAGCTTTTGGAATTATGATATTGCTAACTGTTTTAGGTTGGGTGGCTGGAAGCCTTTATTTCCGATCTGTTTCTCGGGTTGCGTTAAAATTACAAGAAGGGCCGGGTATTTTACGCAGTTTGTTGCATGGAGTGCTGCTCTCGGTGGTGTGGATGTTGTTCTTCACCCTGGCAAATCTACCGATGCTGATCGTATTATGGGTAATGACACTCTTGAATACGTTACTGCGAACCATTTTGCTAATTATGCTATCGATCCCGGTTGCCTGGGTGCTGATGGCAATCTTTTATTCGTTCTACGGTGTTTTCGCCAAAAACCAAAACGCATTTGAATCAACACGCAGCAGTATTCGCATGTTGCGCTACGGGCTGCCACCACTCGGCTGGTTTACCATGCTCACGATTCTTATCAGCCAGGGTATGGACTTGTTATGGCGGACTGCCCCAGCCGACTCATGGATGATGGGTGTCGGCATTCTTGGTCATGCCTTTGTCTCGACCAGTCTGTTAGCTGCCAGTTTTATTTATTTTCGTGATCTTAACATCTGGATTGATGCTGCTCTGCAGTGGCTCAAAAAACAGAACAAATCAGTGGCGCAAGCCTGATAATATTATGCGATTTGCAAAGCAAATCGTAACTGCCCCGGATTGGAGAATCTTTCGTGACAACCCCTGCTAATTACAATGCTGCTAGCATTCAGGTACTTGAAGGCCTTGAAGCTGTCCGACGTCGCCCTGGTATGTATGTGGGTGGCACGGATCAGAGAGCCCTGCATCATCTTGTCTATGAAGTTGTGGACAATTCCATCGACGAAGCACTTGCAGGCGTCTGTGACCGGATTGAGATCACCATTCACCCCGATAGCTCTGTGAGTGTTGAAGATAACGGCCGCGGTATTCCTGTGGATATCCACCCGGAAAAACAAATCTCGGCACTCCAGGTGGTTATGACTGTACTCCACGCAGGTGGTAAGTTCGGCGGTGGTGGCTATAAAGTGTCTGGCGGTCTGCACGGCGTGGGTGTCTCAGCTGTCAATGCACTTTCTGAGTGGTGCGAGGTTGAAGTTACCATCAAAGGACAGGTTTTCTTCCAACGTTACGAGCGCGGAATCCCCATGGAACCTGTCAGGGCCTTGCGCAAGGCAAAGGAAGAACTACACGGCACGCGCACTACTTTCAAGTTCGACCCTACCATTTTCAAGGAAAATCCTGAGTTCCGCTTTGATACACTGATCCAACGCTTTCGAGAAATGGCGTTTGTTACACGAGGTGTGAACATCCATTTTGTAGATGAGCGTGCTGACCGTCAAATGACTTTCTATTTTGAGGGCGGCATCCGCTCTTTCGTGCGGTATCTAAATCGCAACCGTGAAACATTACACAATGTCATGTTTGCGGAGAAACAGGTAGAAGGCATCGGCATCGAGGCCGCTGTCCAATATACTGATGCATTTACCGAATCGGTTTATTCTTTTGCAAATACCATCAACACCGTAGATGGCGGCACACACATGACCGGTTTACGCTCAGCATTGACACGCGTGATCAACGATTATGCGCGTAAAAGCGGGCTCTTGAAAGATTCTGACCCGAACTTTACCGGGGATGATACGCGTGAAGGGATGACAGCCATTGTCTCAATCAAACATCCCGATCCACAGTTTGAGTCTCAGACCAAAGTTAAACTGATGAATCCCGAAGTACAAACATATGTAACGCAGGTAGTCGGAGAATTTTTCAGTACATTCCTGGAAGAAAACCCACAGGCCGCGCGAGCCATCGTGCAGAAATGTCTGACATCATCGCGCGCGCGCGATGCCGCCCGCAAAGCACGCGACCTTGTCATCCGCAAATCGGCCCTGGAATCGTTAACATTGCCAGGTAAACTGGCTGACTGTTCTGAGCGTGATTCGAGTAAAACTGAACTCTATATTGTAGAAGGTGACTCGGCTGGTGGTTCGGCCAAACAAGGCCGCGACCGTCACTTCCAGGCAATTTTGCCTCTGCGCGGGAAAATCTTAAACACTGAACGAGCCCGGCTGGACAAGATCCTTGGCAACAACGAAGTTAAGGCGCTGATTTCGGCCCTGGGTATGGGAATCGGCGATAACCTTGACGTTGCTGGGTTGCGTTATGGACGTGTGATTATCATGACGGATGCCGATGTAGACGGTAGCCACATCCGCACTCTATTATTAACTTTCTTCTTCCGATACATGGCAAGCTTGATCGATGATGGACATTTATACATTGCCCAACCACCGCTGTACCGGCTGGAACACAGAAAACAGGAGCGCTACCTGTATTCAGATGCAGAAAAAGATGCCGCTATCAGCGAGCTGGGCAAAGACGGCGAGAAAGCCACCCTACAGCGCTACAAGGGTCTGGGTGAAATGAACCCGGTACAACTCTGGGAAACAACCATGAATCCCGAAAACCGGACCCTTCTGCTCGTAACGGTCGAGGATGCTGCTGAAGCCGATCGCACATTCGATATGTTAATGGGTGATGAAGTTGCTCCTCGTAAAAAATTCATCACCACCCACGCCAAAAAGGTCCGAAACCTGGATATCTAATATAACCGGCCAGGGAGTCTCTCAATGAATAATAATTCCAGGCCGATGGCCGAATGGTTAGATCGAATCAGCCAGTATATGGTGATTATCTATCAGGCGATCGTTGTACTGGCAATGATTGCAATCCCATTTTGGGCATTTCGCTTTTTTCAACAACCTTTTATCGGGGTATTTGTTGAACATACGATGCTCACGAATGGCGTTGGGCCAGATAGCAATTCGGTCAACTGGCCCATCTATGACCAGGGTTTGCGTTTTGGGTTTCAGTTGGTTTCTATTTCGACTCTGGATGCCAACAAAAACCCAATTCAAATAATCGAACCAAAACGATTTGGTCAGATCGAAAACCTGTTGAAGGACAGCAATCCGGGACAGTTAATATCAACCACCTTCCGCAGTCCGCAGGGTAAGCTCCAAACTTATACAGTTCCATTAAATTGGTTTTCGTTCGCCGATCAACTACGCTTTTTTTATCTGCCGTATTTGGTAGGAATGGTTTACCTGACGGTCAGCCTGTGGATCTTTGGATTGCGCCGCTCAGAGAGCGCCGGTCGGGCTTTTTCGATTCTAGCAAGTTCGGTTGCACTGGTGGTTGGTGGCTTGCTGGATATTTACACCACAAATCATCTCACCTACCTGTGGGTTGCAGCAGTCCCAATGGTGGGCGCAGCGCTTATCCATCTTGGGCTGGTTTTTCCTCAGGAAGCCCGCATTGTTGTGCGCTATCCTTTCTTGCGTTGGGTGGTATATTTCTTTGCCCTGGGGTTAATACTGTTCCAATATTCATTTCTGTTCGATTTTCAGCGCCCCGCAGGTTACGCAATTAGCTGGACGTACAGCTATATCTTCGCAAGTATTGGCGCAATATTTTTCGTTGCAGCCTCGTTTTACCGGCGTTACTGGTCACCATCGCCAGTGGTTCGCCAACAAGCGCGCACAATTCTGCTTGGCGCAATATTCGGATTTACCCCCATCACCGCCTGGCTACTGCTTACGTCCTTCATGAGAATGAATTTCAATCCTTATGTTGGATTTCTACCCCTTGTAATTTTCCCGGCCACTACCGGGTACAGCATATTAAGATATCGCTTGCTGCGCACGGATTACCTGGTAAGTCGCGGCGTTCTTTATGCAGTATTGACGATATTATCCTTGGGCGGTTATATTTTGCTCGCCATGGGGCCAAGCTTTTTATTTGGAATCACGATTGGCCCCAATAATCCACTATTAATTGCTGTTACTGTTATTTTCACCGCCTTCATACTCAACTTTGTCTACGGTTGGATACAGAGCAGAATCGATCGTGTTTTTTTTCGGGGCGAAAAGGCTCATCAAGATCGCCTGAAAATTTTTACGCGCGAATTAACAAGTGCGGTCGCTCTTCAGGACATCCTGGGCATTTTACGCAAGCAAATTTCTCTCAGCTTGCTACCCAGTCAACTTCACATTTACATATACGATCCACTGAGCGATCAATACATTCCAACTCCGGATGATTCAGGCAAAGTCACCAGCGACATAGCGTTTAATATCAACAGCCCACTGCCAGAGGCGCTGCTCCGCGAAAAAATGCCGATCTTCATAAACAAAGATCGTATACCAGATTCTGTGCGCGCTGAAAGAGGCCGCCTGGCACTTCTGGGTGCCCAGTTATTTATTCCGATGCCTGGACGGGACAGGTTGGTTGGTTGGATTGCCCTGGGAGAGCGTCTTTCGGGAGAGAACTATGCCAGCCATGATATCTCTTTCCTTGAGGCCCTAAGCAGTCAATCGGCTGTAGCTCTGGAACGCGCCCAAGTGGTTATAAATATGGAGCGCCGGGTTAATGAACTGAACGCACTCTCGCGCGTAGCACAAGGCATCAACATAACACTAAATTTCGACGATACGCTTGAACTGATCTACGCTCAGACCACGCAGATCATCCCGAGTACCGACTTCCACCTGACCCTGTATCATAAAGCCGGACAACATGCTTATTATGCTTTTTGCCTGGAAGGGGAAGATAGAATTACCGCCAAAGAAAACCTGCCACTGCCGGCAAAGACCAGTCTCGATCAGGAAATTATTAGTTCACACCGCCCAATCCTTGCCCACGACTTTATCAGCCAATGCTTATCTTTAGGAGTAACGCCACCAAATAAAGGGATTTACGCCTGGTTAGGTGTGCCCCTAAACTCAGGCTCAGAGACGATCGGATCGTTGAGCCTTGCATCGCATGACCCGACGATCAGTTATACCCGTACACAGTTGGAATTACTTCAAGCCGTGGCTGACCAGGCCGCGGGCGCGATCGTTAAAACACGCTTGCTGCAAGAAACCGAACGCCGCGCCCAACAGCTTTCATCTCTGAACGAAATTACCCGTCAGCTAACCTCCACGCTTGAACTCCAACCACTTTTGAAAAGCATTCTCGAAAGTGCTGTCAGTATCTTGAATACTGAAGCCGGAAGTTTATTTCTGGTTGATGAACAAACAGATGAACTAATCTTCGAAGTGACAGTTGGTCCGGTGGCACAAAATTTGGTGGGCCAGCGCCTGCCGCCCGGAAGCGGTTTTGTAGGCAAAGCCGTAAACATCCGCCGCCCGGTTATCGTTAACAATGTAGCCGCCCACACCACCTGGAATCCTGCTACTGATAAACAGACCGGTTTCATCACTCGCGCGATTCTGGCTGTTCCTTTGGAGGTCAAAGGGCGGATTATCGGCGTGATTGAGATTATCAACAAAAAAGATGGCAATTTCTTTAGCGATGACGACCAAAACTTGCTGTCTGCATTTGCAGGGCAGGCAGCCGTGGCGATTGATAATGCCCGTTTATACACCCTGACCGACCAGGAATTAAGTGCCAGAGTGGAAGAGCTTTCGGTCATGCAGCGCATTGATCGCGAACTAAATGCCAGTCTGGAAGGTAACCGCGCCATGCGCATCACCCTAGAATGGGCCATGCGCCAGTCACAATGCGAAGCTGGTTTGATTGGCCTTATTGAAGAAAATGGGTTGCGCGTGATGGAGGACCAGGGTTACACCAGTGAAGTTGAAACCTTTAAAACAGACCTTATGCCAATCGACCAGCCGGCAGTGATGGAAGCCATCCAAACTGGATTGCCTCAGCGTGTAGTTCTAGATACGGCTGGTCTTTCACATGCCTTTTTAAACGGTGCTCACACTCAATTGGTCATACCCATTCGGCGCGATGCAAAAGTAATCGGTTTGTTTCTGCTGGAGAGCACCCGATCTGATGCTTTTCAACAAAATATTCTGGCATTTCTTAGCCGTCTTTCAGACCATGCAACCATCGCCATTGCAAACGGCCAACTTTACGCAGAAGTTCAGCAAGCAAATGTTGCCAAAAGTGAGTTTGTCTCACTTGTGGCCCATGAATTAAAGAACCCAATGACCTCCATCAAGGGTTACTCTGAACTGTTGGCAGCTGGCGCAGTTGGCCCGATGACTGACATGCAGAACAATTTTCTAGGCACAATTCGCGCCAATATTGAGCGGATGAAAACCATTGTGGAAGATCTGAATGACAATTCAAAGATCGAAGCCGGCAGGCTGCGCCTGGACTTTAAAGCCGTGGACCTGGCGGAAATTACAGAGAATGTTGTGCGCTCAACTCGTCGCCAAATTGATGATAAGAAACAAACGATTGAAGTCCTTTTGCCAGAGACACTGCCTCAAATATGGGCTGATCGCACACGTTTGGAACAGATTCTGGTCAACCTGATAAGCAACTCAAACAAGTATACTCAAGAAGGTGGTCAGATCTCGATTGCAGCTGAAAGAACAACCAATGACCCGGACCAGCAAGGTTCGCCGCAGGTTGTTCATATTTGGGTAAAAGATAATGGCCTGGGCATGACCCCGGATGACCAGAAGAAAATCTTCCAAAAATTTTTCCGCTCTGAAGATGATCAGGCGCGAAAATCATCCGGCACCGGACTGGGATTAAATATCACCAAAAGCCTGATCGAAATGCAGGGTGGGCGCATTTGGTTCGAGAGTGAATTTCGCAAAGGGACAACCTTTCACATTACGATCCCGATCTCTGAAAATTAAAAGGACCTGATATGACGCTTATCGCGGCGATAGGACAGGCTCAGGTAACAGATGCTCGCGAAGCTGGCATGCAAGCAGCCTACCAAGCTTTGAACGGTGTCGGAACGGTCTCACCCGCTTTTGGGCTGCTGATTGTGCCGCATCGTTATGACCCTCAGCAAGTCATCAATGGCGCCGCAAGCATACTAACCAACACCCCATTGATTGGTTTTAGCGTTTCGACTGGTATTTCAAATGCAAGCGCCCATTCTCATGCAGTAGTCATTGCTTTACTCGCCGGAGATAGCCTGCAAGCCGAGACACATTGGTTGCCATCCTTTAGCCAATCCAGCGCTGAGGCTGCCTTGCGAATAGCACAGTTAATTGGCTACGAACAGCGACCAGCCGAATATGTACTGGCTTTTGCAGAAGGGTTCAGGCCAGGTTCCAACACAGATGAGTTCTGCGCCAATCTGCCCGCAGGGTTGCAGGTCTTTGGTGGTCTTGCCAGTGGGGATATGCTGAGTGACAACAGCTTTCAAATCGCCGGAATGCAATCAGGCACAGGAAGTCTGGCGGCAGCCTTTCTGCGCGGAAATATCAAGGTTGGCATCGGCTATGGACATGGCTGGCATGCAGTAGGCAGTCATGTTCGCATCACACGTTCAGACGGGTTTTGGCTTCGCGGCCTGGATGGTAAACCAGCATCTGAAATTTACTCTCAGTTGTTTGGACAGACATCCCATAACTGGACAATGCAGCCGCTCAATACAATCAGCCGCATTTACCCCCTGGGTTTTGAACAGGCAGCCACAGATGAGCTGCTCATACGCGCGCCCATACGCATGGATGCGGACGGCAGCTTACGCATGAATTCAACCATTCCCGAAGGCAGCGAGGCCCGCCTAATGGTGGCCAGCCCGACAGACTGCGTGCAAGCCGCTCACCTAGCCGCCAAGCAGGCATTATCGAACCTGGGTGATGCAAAACCTGTGTTTGCCCTGGTATTGGTTGATCCGGCCTGGCAAACAATTTTACAAGCATGGCCCGGCAAAGAAATTCAGATCATCCAGAGTGTCCTTGGGAGTTCAGTACCCATCGCGGGCGGATACACTCATGGTCAGATTGTGCCACCTTCTGAAAATAATGGACGCGCACGATTGCTCAACCAACACATCCTGGTAGCCATATTTGGAGAAAAAGAAACTCAGAAATAAAAAGCTGCCGCCCACTGAGTTAGCGAGCGACAGCCTTGACTAGTAAGCGTGAACAATAAATAACGCTGATTGTCAGTTAGAACCTTTTCCGATTGCGGCCCGGCATGCCCGCTTTTCCCACATGGATTTTTCGCAGTTGTTTTTAATAGCCTATAAATAGCTTACAAGGCCACATCGGGCAGATCCTTCATGGCTTCCTGGACGGCTTCAGACGGGTATTCATAATCCACCAGCTCGTTATTGAGGTATGACTGGTAGGCCATCATGTCAAAGTGGCCATGACCCGAAAGATTGAAGAGAATTGTGCGTTTCTCACCCTTCTTTTTAGCATCCAAGGCTTCATCAATAGCAACACGGATGGCATGGGATGATTCTGGCGCCGGTAAGAAGCCTTCGGAACGAGTGAACAGAATGGCAGCATCAAAGGTAGCGCGCTGCTGTACAGCCACAGCATCAATCAGACCAGCATCGTATAATGCAGATACGCTGGGGGCCATACCATGATAACGCAAACCACCGGCATGAATTCCTGGTGGCATAAAAGTATGCCCGAGAGTATGCATTTTTACAATGGGGGCCATCTGAGCCGTATCGCCAAAGTCAAAAGCATATTTGCCTTTTGTAAGGGATGGTGTGGCAGTTGGCTCTACAGCCACGAGTCGGGTACGCTTTCCGTTTTTGAGATTTTCGCGTAGGAAAGGATAGGCGATACCAGCAAAGTTCGAACCACCGCCCACGCAGCCAATCACCACATCCGGGTACTCTCCAGCCAGATCCATTTGTTTGAGTGCTTCCTCACCGATGACAGTCTGGTGCATCAAAACATGGTTTAACACCGAACCAAGACTGTATTTTTTGGAACCGCCTGAAGATGCCGCGACTTCCACAGCTTCTGAAATGGCAATGCCAAGTGAGCCATTGTTTTGGGGGTCTTTTTCCAGGAGAGAGCGACCGTAATTTGTACGATTTGTGGGGCTGGCAAATACTTTGGCGCCATAGGTTTCCATAAAAATGCGCCGATAGGGCTTTTGGTTATAAGAAATCCTGACCATATATACTTCCAGGTCAATGCCAAAGAAATTGCAGGCCATGGCCAGCGAAGTGCCCCATTGCCCTGCACCGGTTTCGGTGGTGAGTGCCTTGGTGCCGGCTGCCTTATTATAGAAAGCCTGTGCAATGGCTGTGTTGGGCTTGTGGCTGCCTACCGGCGACTCACCTTCGTATTTGTAATATATGTGGGCCGGGGTCCCTAACGCTTTTTCCAGGCGAACGGCCCTGATAAGTGGAGTGGGGCGGTATAGGCGGTAAATCTCCCGTACTTCCTCCGGGATCTGGATATATCGTTCGGTGCTAATCTCTTGCAGGATAAGCTCCATGGGAAACAGTACCGAGAGAAAATCAGGCGTCACAGGTTCTTTGGTTCCCGGATGCAAGACCGGCGCAGGTTTGACGGGGCTATCTGCGTTGATGTTGTACCAAAATTTTGGCAAGTCGTTCTGGCTGAGGGTAAAACGAGTCTGTTCCATGCAATTTCTCCTTAATCAAAAGAATGGCGAATATGGTGGTTGGATAAGGCAGGTTCAGGGGACAAGGCCCTGGGTATGAAAACATCCATTTTGGGGTGTAACAAAGAAACTCAGGGTAAAAACCTGTTCGGCCGATAAGACCAGAGCAGCATCATCGCCAATGGCTATTTTTTCTTGGGCTGGCAAGGCTTCGGTACGCTCAGCATCAAGAAACGGTTCGGTTTGTGAAAACATTTCTTCCTCCTGGACAATTAAACAAAAAGACGCGTTCGTCCGATAAACGGGACGAACGCGTAGTCCGTGGTGCCACCCGAATTAGGCTGATCAAATCGTCATGACGACAATTTAGTTAAAAAATAATCCCGCGCGGTGCGCGGGAAAAGCCAGCCTCACTCATTTAGTCAGCTGATCACATAACATAACCAATTGACTCTGCCAGGTAACGGTTACAGAATCCGGAGCAGGCTACTTGGTCATCGCTGACAATAAAAATATTCAGCTCACGTTTGCCTTTTCAACTCGGAGGTCCATTCTGCGCGGTCGTTTCGGGCTAAGCTCTCACCAATTACTGCCTGCTCTCTGAAACCGTCGTACTGCGCCTACTCGTCCTCGTCAATGTTTTTACTATATTAGATCGTATTATATACAACCCAATGGTTCTGTCAAGGTATTAATAGAATTGGGATTCAGCAACAAGTCCGATAATGAAGGGAAAAGGGGGTCGACAGATGGGAGCAGGCAAAAAAGATGGGTTGGATGAGAAAAATTGGTCAAAAGGCTGGGAATGCAGGCCTGTGCAGCGCAACAAGTGGCAGAGAGAAACGCAACAAGTCGGGCAAAGCGGTCCGGGGGGTGGATTTTCAGTCTGGAAGAGAAGGGATCAGGAGTGCAAGAAACGAACAGCAGGCGTGAGAAAACAAGCCTTCAGGCCTGCTGAAGGCTGGAGCATGAGTTTCGGGAGGAGCGGCGATTATTTCAACAGCGTAATTGGGCCTGGATAGCCTGTCGGAGAGGTTTGCTGGAAGCTTCAAAGATGAGACGTGTGAGATTGAAAGCCAGGGAGAGCGTATCGCTGATGGTCATGGATTTGGCAGTGTTGGGCAAACCAAAGGCGCGGGAGCGTTTGAGCAATCTGCGGGCCTGGATGGCATTGCGGGATTCGGAATAGGATTGTCTGCCGGTGCGCAGATCCCAGGTCTCAGAACCAACCTGGACATCGCGCGCCAGGCGAATGGAGCCATCTGGGAGAGT
>JAPLGT010000202.1:0-12733 GCA_026390035.1 Chloroflexota bacterium | reverse complement strand
TTGCGCCGCGGTTACACAATGGTCAAGCGGACGTACCCGCCTGGCGCTGGGTGGCACCCACAAAGTGCCCATGCTGGCCATGGATGGCACAGAGGCAGATGGCATCGAAGCTGCCGCACGCAGTGCTTTCCATGAATCTTCTGACGAATGGGCTTCCAGTGAATACCGCGCCGACGTGGCAGGCACACTGGCCAAACGCTGTTTGGAAAAAGTTGTTCATTAGACGCACACACGCAAGATGATAACCTGGCACACCCGGTGAATTTACCCTGATCAGGTTTCAATGGTTCGGATGGCAATACCATCCCTCCCAAGCGTGTGGAATTTGATGGTTTTATTTTTTTGGCCCCAATCTCTGTGCAAGGAAAAACTGGTTCATGCCAGAACCTGATCCTGCCAGCAGACATTATTGTTAGATGCAATACCCGTGTATTGCGACAGAAAAACGATTGAATTTTTGGAGTATTATGTCCTTCACCCTCCTGGAAACCCGTACCATCCCTGAAATCAACACGACCGGTAAAATCTTTATCCACGACCAGACCGGTGCACGCTTGCTCTCGCTAACCAACAACGACGAAAATAAATGCTTCGGGATCAGCTTCCGCACACCGCCCGCAGATTCAACCGGCGTGGCCCATATCATGGAACATTCCGTGTTGTGCGGCTCGCGCAAATTTCCAGTCAAAGAACCATTTGTGGAAATTTTGAAAGGCTCTTTGCAAACCTTCGTCAATGCCTTCACCTATCCAGATAAAACCTGTTATCCATGCGCCAGCCAAAACCTGAAAGACTTTTACAACCTGATCGACATTTACCTGGATGCCGTACTTTACCCGCTCATCCCTGAGCATACCCTGCGCCAGGAAGGCTGGCATTACGAGCTTGAAGCGCTCGAAGCACCCCTGACCTTCAAGGGTGTGGTCTTCAACGAGATGAAGGGCAACTACTCTTCCCCAGATGATCTGCTCGGCGACAAATCGCGCGGCTCACTTTTTCCGGATAATACCTACGGCATCGATGCCGGCGGCGACCCGCTGGCAATCCCCGATCTGACCTATGCCGCATTCAAATCCTTCCACGAATCCTACTACCATCCATCCAATGCCTATATTTATTTCTATGGCGACGACCCCGAAGAAGAACGCCTGACCATCCTGGAAACCTGGCTGAAAGACTTTGACAAAAAAGAAGTCAACTCCCAGGTGCCGCTGCAGCCAAAATTTACAGCGCCCAAGAAACTGCGTGTGCTGTACGATTCGGGCGATTCGGCCGAGTCAAAAGCCCACCTCACCATGAATTGGCTGCTGCCCGAGGCCATCGATGTTCAAAAAAGCCTGGATTTCTCACTATTAGGGCACATCCTACTGGCTACACCGGCTTCACCGCTCAAGCGAGCCCTGATCGAATCTGGGCTGGGTGAGGACGTCACGGGTGGTTTTGAAGAACAGCTGCGCCAGACCATGTTCTCGGCCGGTCTGAAAGGCATCCAACCAGAGAACCTGGAAAAGGTGGAGACCCTGATCATCGAGACCCTTACCCGGCTGGCCAGGGAAGGACTCGACCCGCAAACGATCGCCGCCAGTCTGAACACGGTTGAGTTTCACTTGCGTGAACAAAATACCGGCCGATTCCCGCGCGGCCTTTCGCTGATGTTGGGAGCCTTGACCACCTGGCTCTATGATGGCAGCCCGCTGGACGCGTTAGCGTTCGAAGCGCCGTTAAAGACACTCAAGCAAAAGGCTCAGGGCGAACGCTTTTTTGAGACCTTGATCGAAGAATACCTGCTCAACAATCAGCACCGCAGCACCGTCATGCTAATTCCAGACCCCGAGGAAGGCAAACGCCGCGAGGCGATCGAAACTGAACGCCTGGCAAAAGTCAAAGCTGGCATGTCAGCTGCTGAATTGAACCATGTCATGGCTAAAGCTGCTGAACTAAAAATGCTCCAGGAAGCGCCTGATTCGCCCGAAGCACTGGCCAGCATACCCAGCCTGGAATTGGCAGATATTGATCGAAAGATCAAGATCCTGCCCAGCCAGAGCCTGAAGATCGGTGAGACACCCGTATATTTCCACGATCTATTCACCAACGGCATAACCTACCTGGATCTGGGTTTTGACCTGCACGCTCTGCCCCAGGACCTGTTGCCCTATGTTGGGCTGCTTGGGCGGCTGCTGCTCGAGATGGGTACAGATAAGGATGATTTTGTCAAACTTACCCAGCGCATCGGGCGCGATACCGGCGGAATTCGCTCGACAACCTTGAATTCAGCCTTGCGAGGGTCAGACCGTTCAGCGGCCTGGTTCTTCCTGCGTGGCAAAGCAATCGCTTCGGAATCTTCAGCCCTGCTCGATGTTATGAAGGATATTCTGCTCAGCGCCCGGCTCGACCAGCCAGACCGCTTCAAGCAGATTATTCTGGAACGCAAAGCCGGATTGGAGGCTGGACTGCTGCCGGGCGGCTCAAGTGTGGTCAACCAGCGCCTGCGGGCACGCTTCAGTGAAGCTGATTGGCTTTCCGAGCAGATGCACGGCATTTCACAATTGTTCTTCCTGCGCAGCCTGGCGGAAACTATTGAAAAAGATTGGGGCGCCGTCCTGGCAAAGCTGGAAAGCCTGCGCAAATCGTTGGTAAACCGCGCTGCCATGATCGTCAACGTGACCCTGGATGCCGCCAATTTTTCCACCTTTGAGCCTCAGCTGGCGGCCTTTCTGGCAAACCTGCCCGGGCAAAAAACAGCAGATGCGGTCTGGTCGTTCAAGGCAACAACAGCGAACGAGGGCCTGACAATCCCTTCACAGGTCAATTATGTTGGCAAAGGCGCCAATCTTTTCAAACTGGGCTACAACCTGCATGGTTCGGTCCAGGTGATCAATAATTATCTGTATACCACCTGGTTATGGGAAAAGATCCGAGTCCAGGGCGGCGCTTACGGCGGACAGAGTGTCTTCGATATACACTCCGGCGTCTTCACCTATATTTCATACCGCGACCCCAATCTGCTGGCCAGTTTGGATCTTTATGATGCCACTGCTGACTTCTTGAGCAATCTTGAAATCTCAGAAGCCGAACTGACCAAGTCGATCATCGGCACGATTGGCGACCTGGATGCCTACCTGCTCCCGGATGCCAAAGGTTGGACCGCCTTGACCCGCAGCCTGCTGGGATACGATGACACCCGCCGCCAACAGATCCGCACTGAAATCCTGGGCACAAACGCACAGGACCTGAGAGCCTTTGGCAATATATTGGGCGAATTGGCCAGGCATGGTGAAATTGTGGTGCTCGGCTCGGCGGATGCGATTGAAAAAGCCAACAAAGAACGCAACGGTCTGCTGGAGATCAAAAAGGTGCTCTAATTTTGCCAGTTTATCCGGGCAACCCTTTGGGACTTTGACCTGTTAAATAAAAATACTCAGGAAAATCTGTGGATAATTTACCCATCAACACGATCCTGCACGGCGACTGCCGCGAAGTCTTGAATAATCTGCCTGAAAAATCGGTGGATTTAATCTTCGCCGACCCGCCATATAATCTACAGCTTCAGAATGAGCTTTATCGCCCCAATATGACCAGGGTCGCAGCAGTGGATGACAGCTGGGATAAGTTCGCCAGCTTCGCGGAATACGATCAATTCACGCGCGATTGGCTCTCGGCCTGCCAACGGGTCTTAAAAGATACCGGCACACTGTGGGTCATTGGGGCGTATCATAATATTTACAGGGTTGGCACCATTTTACAGGACCTGGACTATTGGATCCTGAATGATGTGGTCTGGATAAAAACCAACCCGATGCCAAACTTCCGAGGTGTGCGCTTCACAAATGCGCACGAAACCATGCTCTGGGCACAGAAAAAACGCGGAGCACACTATACCTTTAACCACCACGCCATGAAAAACCTCAACGATGAGCTGCAGATGCGCTCAGACTGGGTTATTCCGCTTTCAACAGGCAAAGAGCGGATCAAGATCAATGGCGAGAAGGCCCATCCCACCCAGAAACCGGAAGGTTTGCTGTACCGGGTGATTCTGTCCAGTTCCAATCCGGGCGATGTCGTGCTCGATCCATTCTTTGGGTCTGGCACGACTGGCGCAGTCGCTAAAAAGCTCCAGCGCAACTGGATTGGGATCGAACAGGACGAAAAGTATATTCGGGTGGCGCGCGAACGGATCGATGCGACCGAACAGGTTCCACTGGAAGCCGTCAGCTTCCCAGAGCGGCGCAAAGAGACGCGCATCCCGTTTGGAGCACTGCTGGAAATCGGCATGATCCAACCTGGACAGCTTTTGTGGTTGGTGAAGGATGAATCCATTACAGCCTCGGTGCAGGCCGATGGCAAGATTGCCTGCAACGGGTTTTCCGGCTCAATCCACAGCGTCGCCAAGAATGTCCTGCACGGACTTCCGGTCAACGGCTGGGACGCCTGGTACTATCAGAATGAAACCGGCGAAAAATACATATTGGATGAATTGAGAAAAAAAATAAGAATGACTGCGCTGACAACTTAGAACTTGAAGTACTCATCATTTTTATCCATCAGGAAACGTATTTTTTAACCATCCCTTTCAACAGAAAGACATCCTACTTAAATGGAAAACACACGATGAAAATCCAACTGACAATTAATGCCAAAACTCAAGAAATCGACTGCGCACCTGGTGACACTCTTTTCGCTGTTTTACGCCGCCTGGGCTATTATGGTGTCAAATTTGGTGACGAACAGGGTCTGAGCGGGTCGGATACTGTTATTTTTGACAGTAAACCGGTCAACTCCAGCCTGATGCTGGCGGCGCAAGCTGCAGGCCATTTGATCGTCACCATCGAAGGCCTGGGCGAACACCCAGACCAGGGCTGGCGTAAGACCGATGGTCTGCACCCAATTCAACAGGCCTTTGTTGAAAGCGGCGCCATCCAATGCGGGTACTGCACACCAGCGCAGGTACTGGCAGCCAAGGCCTTGTTGGATAAAAACCCAAATCCGAGTGAGGCCGAAATCCGCGAGGCAATCTCAGGTGTGCTGTGTCGCTGCACAGGCTATGCCAAACCGGTGCAGGCCATTATCAGGGCAGCGGCGGTCATGCGCGGTGAGACAATCTCTGAACCAGACCAGGGTTGGAGTTGGATACAGCCAACCACCCGTGATGGCAGCGATGATTCAGCACCCGGCAGCAAGTATGGAAACCTCCAAACCAGGGTCATGCCCAAAATGGTTGTAGCGCCAGAAAGCTCCCCCTACCAGACAGTTGGAAAGCCCGAAAAGAAGCTGGACGCCATCAAACTGGTACAAGGCAAGCCCGCCTTTGCTGCGGATGTAGAACCGCGCGGCATGCTGCACGCCAAGGTTTTACGCTCGCCACATGCACACGCGCGCATCCTGAGCATAGACACCAGCAAAGCCAAGGCTTTGGAAGGCGTCGCGGCTGTACTGACCTGGCAGGACATCCCAAGGGTCGTTTATTCGACCGCCGGACAATCCGACCCGATCCCCGGGCCACTGGATGCATTCTCGCTGGATAATAAGGTGCGTTTCGTGGGCGACCGGGTGGCCTTTGTGGCCGCCGAAACAGCCGAAATTGCCGAAGCCGCCCTGAAACTGATCGATGTAGAATACGAAATTCTGGATGCGATCCTGGATATGAGCCAATCCATGCAATCTGGAGCCATCTGCATCCACGACGAGCCCGAATACGTCAACTTCGCTGATTCTCAGCCCGAGAAAAACCTGGCGGCTGAAATCCGGATTAACATCGGGGACGTTGACAAGGGCTTTGCCGAAGCCGACCAGATCTTTGAAGCCGAGTATTTCGTACCGAAGGTACAGCAAGCCCATATTGAACCGCACGTTTGCCTGACCTATTGGGACGAGGATGACCGCCTGGTCATGCGCACATCCACACAGGTACCTTTCCACGTCCGGCGCATGCTCGCCCCGGTTTTAGGGCTGCCGATCAAACGTATTCGGGTGATTAAGCCTCGTATTGGCGGCGGCTTTGGCGGCAAGCAGGAAGTCCTGATGGAAGATGTCGCAGCTCATCTGACGATTGCCACCCGCCGCCCGGTATTATACGAATATACCCGCGAAGAAGAATTTATCGGCGCGCGCTCCCGTCACCCCATGCGCGTGCGCATGAGGACCGGTGTCAAACGCGACGGCACCATTACCGCCAACGAAATGGTTGCACTTTCTGATACCGGCGCTTATGGCTGCCATGCCCTGACGGTCACGGGCAACACCGGTCACAAGTCGATGGGGCTATATGTTGGCGATGGCGAATACCGCAAAGCCCCCAATATCCGCTTTTACGCAGACATTGTCTACACAAACACACCCCCAGCCGGCGCTTTCCGTGGCTATGGCGTGCCCCAGGGCTACTGGCCCTTGGACAGGCACATGGAAAAAATCGCCCGCGCAATGGGATTTGACCCGTTGGACTTCCGTCTGAAAAACGCCATCCACGCCGGAGAATTTCACCCCTTCAGCACTGCCTGGAACGAAGGCCGCAAACCGCGCCCTGAGATCGTCCACACGGTAGGGCTGGAACAGTGCGTGGCGCAGGCGCGCGCCGTCAGCGGCTGGGATGATAAATATGGAAACGAAGCCTGGCACCAGTCGGCAGACACAGCCAAATCGACCAAACGAAAAGGAATTGGGGTCGCAATGGTCATGCAGGGCACAGCCATTCCGTATCTGGATATGGGCGGCGCTTCGATAAAGATGAATGACGATGGTTCCTTCAACCTGCTGCTCGGCGCAACCGACCTGGGCACCGGTTCGGATACCGTCCTTTCGCAAATGGCCGCTGAAATTCTGGGCGTACCGGTCGACGATATGATCTGCTATTCATCCGACACCGATTTTACGCCCTTCGATAAAGGCGCCTACGCCTCATCCACCACGTATGTATCCGGCACGGCAGCCGTCAATGCCGCCAAGGATGTCGCGGCGCAGATCAAGACCCGCGCCGCCAAAATCCTGAATGCCAGCGCAGCGGCAGATATTAAGGCCGGAAAACCCGCGCAAACCTGCGAAGCTGGCGAGATCCGCCTGGCCAACCGCATGGCATTTGCACCGGATGGACGCTCGGTTGGCATGGCAGAAATCGCGCTCGACAGCCTGCACCACAGCGAACAACGACAGATCATGGGTAGCGCATCCTATGTCTCGCCCTCCTCACCACCACCTTTTGGAGCCCAATTTGCCGAAGTAACGGTCGACCTCGAAACGGGCAGTGTCACAGTTGACAACCTGGTGATGGCCGTTGATTCAGGCATCATCATCAACCCACTGACCGCTTCCGGACAGATCGAAGGCGGCATGATCCAGGCGCTCGGATACGCCGTGTGCGAAGAAATGCGCTACGATCAATTGGGCGTCGCACGCGAACGCGACCTGAGCGATTATCACATCTTCCGCGCCGATGAGGTTCCATCTCTTGAAACGATCTTTGTCGAAACCTTTGAACCGAGCCATCCATTTGGCGTCAAGGCTGTTGCCGAAATCCCGATGGACGGGGTCGCACCTGCCGTTGGAAATGCCATCCTGGATGCGATTGGCGTAAATGTTGACCAGAACCCCGCCACACCTGAGCGCATCTGGCGAGCCATGCGCATACAAAAAAGCGCAGTTAAATAAGCTGCAATCAGCAGATGTGCGAGACCCTACGTTTCACCAAACGTGCTCGCAGGAAAACAAATCAATGACTAATAAATCTGAGACCATTTACGTTACAGGCCATATCAACCCGGATACTGATTCGATCGCAGCAGCGATGGGCTATGCCTGGTTGCTGCGACAGCGTGACCATTTGGACGCAGTTGCATCACGCGCCGGCGCAGTCAATCCACAGACCGCCTGGATCCTTAAACGCCTGGAACTGGAACCACCGCTGCTGCTAACCGACGCCTCACCACGCTTCGATTCCGTCATGCGCCAATTGGATACTGTCTTGCCGGATGCCACACTCAGCGAAGCCTGGTCACTGGCCAGCCGCACCGGCGGGCTGGCCCCGGTTGTTACCGAGGATGGTAAACCATTCGGCATGATCAACGGACTGAGCCTGTTCAACTTCTTCAGGCAAGTAGTTGGTCCGCGGCTGGATTTGAGCGACCAGCGGATTGTAGATATCATGTCGGCAGCCTGCAAGGATGCCGCCGACCTGGATGTCCCAAAATTCCCGCTCAACGCCCACATCCGCGATTCGCTCAACCGTATTTTGCGCGAAGAACACAATGATTTTTTCGTAGTAGATGAGACCGGGCATTACGTGGGTGTCTGCCACCAGCGCGGGGTACTCAACCCGCCACGCCTGAAAATCGTGCTGGTCGACCACAATGAACCGCGCCAGGCCATCGCCGCACTGGACGAGGCCGAACTACTTGAAATCCTCGACCATCACCGCCTGGGCAACCCGCACACCCACCAACCGATCAAATTTACGGTCGATACGGTCGGTTCAACCAGCACGCTCGTCTCTGAGATCACCGCGGAAGCCGGTCTATCCATGCCGCCTGCCCTGTCTGGGATCCTGCTGGCAGGTTTGCTGGCGGATACGTTGATCCTGACATCCCCCACTACCACCAACCGCGATAAACTGGCCGCTGACCGCCTTTCACGCTGGGCTTTTGTAGGCAGCGGCCCGCTTAAAGGCGAGACAATCCAGTCTTTTGGCATGGCGGTCCTTTCGGCTGGCGCAGGGCTGGCCAATAAAGACCCGAATGACGTGGTCAGTACGGATATCAAACCATACGAAGCTGGTGGCTTCAAATTCGCCGTAGCCCAGGCCGAAGTCACTGACCTACTGCAGATCCGCGAACACCTGGTCACGCTGCAAACTGCATTGAACGACCTGCGTGATAAACGCGGCCTGGATTTCACCGTCTTGCTCGTGACGGATGTCGTACGCGGATCAAGCCGGGTATTCATTTCTAATCCGGCCCCGCCCATTTTGGATGAACTGCCATTTCCGCCACTGCCTGATGGCACACGTGACGCGCCAGGTGTGGTTTCGCGGAAAAAACAGCTCCTACCAGCAGTATTAGGGTTATTGGAAAAATGACAACTTCGCAAAATCTGTACAAACTGGCAGCAGAACTGCTGGATCGGGGCGAAAGCTTCGCATTGTGCACCATCACAGCTGCGCAAGGCTCCACGCCCCGTCACACTGGCAGTAAAATGCTGGTCTATGAGAATGGAAGCTTCACCGGCACGGTCGGCGGCGGGGAACTGGAACACCGCGTGATCGATGAAGCCTGGATGGCCATCACAGATGGCAAACCTCGCAAACTTAATTATTCCATGAACGACCCGGCCCAGGGCGACCCGGGCGTGTGCGGCGGTCAGGTGGAGGTCTTTGTGGAACCAGTTTTGCCAGCACCAAAAATCATAGTGATCGGTGGCGGGCACGTCGGCAAAGCCGTGGCGCACCTGGCCAAATGGCTGGGCTTCCGTGTGGCCATTTCAGATGACCGCACAGAATTCTGCACCCCAGAGATGAACCCGGATGCAGACGAGTTTTACCCGGTGCCAATGCAAGATCTACCCAAACACGTCAATATCAATCGCCAGACGTATTTGATCCTGACCACCCGCGGCGTTTCTGCCGACGTTCCGGGCCTGCCCCCGCTGCTAGAGACTCGCGCAGCTTACATTGGCGTGATCGGCTCACGCAAGCGCTGGCTGACCACCGTCAATGGCCTGAAAGAAGCCGGCGTTAGCGCCGAAAGCATCGCCCGCATACACTCACCCATCGGGCTGGAACTGAATGCCGAGACCCCTGAGGAGATTGCCGTTTCCATTATGGCCGAGATCATCATGCTCAGAAACGAAGGTACCGGAAAAATGATGAAGGAAAAAGCCTGAACCCCACCTATCGATCAGATCCAGATCACAGCCACAGTCACAATCTGCTTGCGCAACTTTTTACAACCGCTGGCGTATATCTGCTTGAAACCAAACCACGCTTCGGCTATAATAAAATCGTCAATATAATGTCTAAAGGAGAATATCATGGCCAGGATTTTTGATGTAATCGAATATCGCAATGAAATGGTGGATGAAATCGTCCATCGTTTTCCGGATGACAGCGGCATTGGCGATTATCGCATTGGTTCGCAATTAATCGTCCGAGATGGACAGGCTGCGGTATTCTTCCGCAATGGCCAGGCACTGGATGTTTTTGGCCCAGGTATGCACACACTTGTGACCGCCAACGTCCCAAAACTGATTGATTTCATCGGCAAAGCTTTCAATGACCGCACCCCCTTCCCTGCCGAAGTCTACTTCGTTTCGCTGAAGGAATTCGCCAACAAGAAATGGGGCACGCCCCAACCGATCATCGTCCGCAACCCGGGCATGGGTCTGGGTGTGGCGCTGCTGCAAGGCTTTGGCACCTATTCTTACCAGGTCTCTGACCCGCAGTTATTTGTGACCAATATCGTCGGTAAGCAGGCCATTTTCCGCACAACCGAGATTGAGGATCGTGTTCGGACCGTCCTACTCTCCAAGCTGCAGGATCTGCTCGGCGAAACCGGCGCCAAGAGAAGCGTTCTTGAGCTGATTGGGCTGACCGAAGAACTCGGCGCCGGTGTACGCGCCAAAGCCCAGGATGATTTCGCTGCGCTCGGCTTGTTGCTCAAGACCTTCTACATCGGCAACTTGAAGCCCTCAGATAAATCTGCCCAGGAACTGCGCGACATGGGCATGCTCGATATGAATGTTTACACCCAGCTGCAAGCTGCGGACGCCATGCGAGATGCCGCCAACAACCCGAGCGGCGGCGCCGGGCTGACAGCCGGAATAGGCGCCGGAATAGGCATTGGCAATCTGATGGGCCAGGCCTTGCAAGGCGGCATACAGCAGCCTCAACAACAGCAGCAGCAACAGCAAGCCCAGGCTGCAGCCAATGGCGCAGCCGCAGCCAACGGCACCCCAGATGTAATGACCCCCTCCGAAGCCGCCGCGATCCTGCGCGTTTCAGAAGAGGACGTCATGGCCGCCATCACCTCCGGCGACCTGAAGGCCAAAAAACTCGGCAGCGCCTACCGCATCAGCAAATCTTCGTTGGAAGAATTCCTCAAAAGCTAAGCCGCACCTAAACTAACATAGAAACACGGGCAAGCAGGAAAACCTGCCTGCCCGTGTTTTTTATTATCAGCGGCGGTGCTGCACAAGATCCCAAAAGCTGAACAGAGCACTTACTTCCCCGCATGGTTATGTTGTGGTTATGGTTACGTACGCAAAGCAACGAGCAAAAATAAGCAACTGCGGGAAGAGCCAGCCACAAGAGCCGCAAACACGCATAACCCAATCTGACCCAGACCTTTCATTGAAAAGGGCTAACCATGACTGCATGGAAAGCCCTTTGAGCTGTTATCAAATCAAAACCATCTATTTGACCGTCAACATAATCCCATTTTCAGATGGGTCATGCAGCAACAGACCGTGGTCGGTCTGATTAACTGCAATGCTGGCGGCGGCCAGGCGCGCGCTGATTTCGTCCAGGGATTGTTGGTCAGGTAAAGTAACACTGAAATAACGCAGGCCGACCGCATCGGCAGGCGGCGGCGGAGCACCGGCACCCTGCCAGGCATTTAACCCGATGTGGTGATGGTAGCCGCCAGCGCTGACAAAAGCCGCCTGGAAGGTACTGGAAAACCCGATCAGATCGAAGCCCAGCAAGCCATGATAAAAATCCACAGCTTCCTGCACATTTCGGACGTGGAGATGCATGTGCCCGAGGCGTGTTCCTTCAGGGATGGGAACATCCAATTTGTCATCCGCCAGCAAGTGGCTGAACAATGCGTGGACGTCCAGGGTTTCGCGCCCATCGCTCAGGCTGCCATCCGCCCGGCGGGTGACAAAATCCCCATTTTCGATCACAAACGTGCCATCTTCAGGGGATTCTGCGTACAACTCGATCCCATTTCCTTCCGGATCGCTCAGATATGTGGTCTTGGTGTTGATATGGTCGGTAGGGTAGTTGCGGACCTTGATGGCAAACAAGCGTGCCACGGCCCGCGCCAATTCACGCCGGCTTGGAAAAACAATCGCGAAATGGTACAACCCGGTGACACGCTGATATTTCTTACTATCAGGTTCTTCCACCAATTGCAGCAAGTCAGCAGCGCCCGCGCCCAAGCCGGCCCGCTTTCCTTCACGCCAGTGCAACCGAAAGCCGAGCGCCTGTTCGTAGAATGCGATCTGGTTATCCAGGTTTGCCACGGTCAGTGAAACATGCCCAAGCAAGGTTGCAGGGTGGATGGAGTATTCAGTTTGGGTGGAAGTTTGTGGTTGTGTTTTCATGATTCGATTTCCTTCGTTTCGGAGCACCCGTGGCAGGTTAAAAGCCTGCCACGGGTGCATAAAATATTAGGCAATGATCTTTATTGCGCTGCCC
The DNA here is from genome assembly GCA_026390035.1 of Chloroflexota bacterium. GTDB lineage: Bacteria > Chloroflexota > Anaerolineae > Anaerolineales > Villigracilaceae > UBA5195. The sequence goes on along the minus strand of JAPLGT010000202.1, from coordinate 333 downwards.
CAATTGGTAGCCAGGCTGCCCTGCAGAATGATCTGAAGCAGCTGCATACCTTCGATCTGGCGCGAGCGGTGCAGAGGACCGGTATCAATGGCACGCATGCCGCCATCCGTCACCAATTGAGCCACCAGGGCCTTTGCATCGGCATCGTCACCGGCAATGAACACATCCAACTGTTGGCCGGCTACCTGCCCGGCTAAGAGTCTGCTGAAAAAGTGGTCAAGATTGGACCCTCCTCAGCAGCGAGAAAATCGGGTAAAAATAAGGCAATCCAACCGCTAGGAGTGCCGCCATGCTCGGAAAACGCAAAGCTCAAGCCAGCCTATTTGATGCAAT
>JAPLGT010000267.1:0-4631 GCA_026390035.1 Chloroflexota bacterium | reverse complement strand
TATACCGAAACGCGGCGACAGTTGGAAAGTGGCGATGTGCGCGAGATAAACACGCTGATCACGCTAAACCTCAATATCCGCCAGTTTGCGCAAGATGTGATTGAGAACGCCGAAGGTGTGGATCTTCTGCGCGCTTTCTGGAAAGCAATCCTGAGACTGACCCTGTTGGACCCGACAGTCGGCTCGGGCGCCTTCCTGTTTGCGGCGTTGAATGTGCTTGAACCACTGTATGAAGCCTGCCTGGAACGCATGCAGGTTTTTGTGGACGAGTTGGATGCATCCAACGAACCGCACCGCCCTGAGAAATTCAGCGACTTTCGCAAGGTGCTGGCCGAGATCGAACGCCACCCCAACCGGCGCTACTTCATTCTGAAATCGATCATGGTCAACAATCTGTACGGCGTGGACATCATGGATGAAGCCGTCGAAATTTGCAAACTGCGTCTGTTCCTCAAGCTGGTGGCGCAAGTCGAGCACGTCGAGCAGGTGGAACCGCTGCCGGATATTGATTTCAACATCCGCGCTGGGAATACGCTGGTTGGGTTTGCCACAAAAGATGATGTACGCAGGGCAGTGCAGATGGGGAAATCATCGGGTGGCGCGCAGCCGGTGCAGACTGAAAAACTGTTTGCGATGCCTGAAGAAGATACCCAACTGAAACGCATTGAAGAAAAAGCAGGGGATGTGGAGCGCCTGTTTAAATTATTTCGCCAGCAGCAGACAGAATTGGGCGGAGAATCCGACCCGGAAGCAAAGGATGAGCTAAAACGCCGTCTGAAAGTGTTGGATGATGAGTTGAACATATTGTTGGCGCAGCAGTATGGCATCAAAAACCCGAAATCGAAGGAATTTGCTGCCTGGATGGAAAGCCATGAGCCATTTCACTGGTTTGCAGAGTTTTATGGCATTATGCACGATGGTGGTTTTTATTTGATTATTGGAAATCCGCCGTATGTTGAATACAGCAAAGTCAAAAAAGAATATCAAATATTGAATTACGTGACGAATGAATGCGGCAATTTATACGCATACGTTTTGGAAAGATCAGTCCAGTTGCTTAATCCTAAAGGACGATTGGGGATTATTGTTCCAATTAGCATTACTTCTAGCTCGCGAATGGCAGAGCTTTCAAAATTACTTAGCAGTAAATCTTCTGGAATTTGGGTATCAAGTTTTGGTATACGCCCATCAAAGCTATTTGAAGGAGCAGAACAAAGGTTGTCAATTGTAATTGCTTGTCTGTCAACAAATGCAAAACGAGCAGATTTATTTACGACCAAATATCATAGATGGTATTCAGGTGAAAGGGAAAATTTATTTAACACCTTTGGATATGCACTACTTTCTGAAGGTACCGACCTTTGGGGAAAAGCTGGTACGCAATTGGCCATATCAATTTTGACTAAACTTCGATCAGCCAATTCGAATATCGATAAAGTTTCTTCAATAAGAGCCACTGACAATTTTATCTTCTACCAGGAAGCTACAGGATATTGGATCAAGTCTTTAAATGGATTGCCATATTACAATAAAAATGGCAAAGTATCTTCTCCAGCTCATGGTAGATATATTTATTTCCGCAAGAACACAGATGCGAGTGTAATTAATAGCCTGATTAATAGTTCAACAATTTTCTTTTACTTTTGCGTCTTCTCTGATGGCTATCACCTTGGTGATTGGCTGGTGAAGAATTTTAATATACAAGAAGCAATATTAAGCGACAGCGACATAATTGAAATTGCTCAAAAACTGAGCAAAGATTTGATACAAAATGCATCAAGAAAAAGTTTGAGTACAAAAGACGGGGATAAGATTACTTATGATGAATTAGATGGTGTGTCTTCAAAGCCCATCTTTGACGAGGTCGACCGGGCGCTGGCGCGTCACTACGGGCTGACGGCGGAAGAGTTGGATTTCATCATCAATTATGATATCAAGTACCGGCTGGGGGCTGGAGCAGGCGAGGATACGGATGAGTAAGGCAGACACCATTCATACACCGGTCTCCGCCCCGATTGTCGATGGTAAACGTTCATTGGATTCGTTACGTGACATGATTGGGTTGATCAGCGCAGGAACGGGAATCTTTGCTGCACTGCTTTACCTTGCAGGGCGCAGTTTTGCGGGTGGCTATTTTGAAGCAATGAATATTCCCGGCTATTCTATAAATTTTTCAATTTGGGAATATGGCGAAGTGGCCTGGCTGCCAATGTTTTTCTATCCAGCCAGCATGTTCGTTTTAGGCGGATTGTTTTGGGGTGTGTTTTACAGTTTGAAAAGTTGGCTTTCACCCCTCGGCTATGCCTTCTTATCATGGCTGAAAAACCTAATCAAAATTAAGTTGCCAGCCTGGCGATTACCTGACGTCGGTATATTGGCAAGGCGATTTTTTGATCTCGCGAAAATTGCTTTCGTTGTAACCTTGTTCATTTCTTTCGTTATGGGTACCCTGCTTGTGGTCAAGATTTGGGGCTCATTCAATGGGAAAATCTATGTTCTCGAAAGTGCGGCACGTGTTGAGTTGGTTTCCACCAGTCTGATGACACTGGAAAACCCCACACCGATGCCTTCGCAAGCCGGCGGAAAAAATAACACGTACTATATTTACGATGGCTTCCACCTGCTTACTATCAATAATGGCAAATATTACCTTTTCAAAGAGATTGATCCGGTCACCTGCAAACCACTTAAGGTTTATGTGATTGATGCCGATCAGTACAAGCAGGTCAATTTGTTGGCAGCCGAATCGCTTTCAGACAAATGTCCGAAAAATCAAAAGCCGAATATGCTTGCGACGCCAACCAGTCTTCCAACTTCAACACCGTAAATGATGGCATGGTTTTTGCTGTAACACAAATACAAAACCAATCTCTTTGGAAGACTACAACCAGATTGATACGTAAGAGGCTTAACTCAATTCATGGAAATCGAGCGACTCTCTCCAAGTGATTTGCTTTATCCCATCCCGTTGGCCAGCGGGCTTGAAAAGCCAGAATTGGCGTATCTCGGCAATCCTGAGATTTTGCGCCAGCCCTTGCTGGGGGTGCTTTGCTCAGTCAAATGCCCGGCAACCCTGATCTTGAAAGCGCATGACACGGCCAGGGAACTTGCGAACCAGGGGCAGGCAGTCATCAGCGGCTTTCAATCGCCGGTTGAGAAAGAAATATTGACCATGCTGCTGCGTGGGAATGGGACTATTATTCTTTGTCTGGCACGGGGATTGAATGGAATGAGAATTTCGAAAGACTGGCGACCTGCCATTGATGCCGGGAAAATGCTGGTTATCTCGCCGTTTGATGGACAGGTTAAACGGCCAACTGACGAATTGGCCAGGCAGCGTAACCACTTTGTGGCGACCCTGGCCGCTAGAATTCTGTTCATCCATGCCAGACCAGGTGGAAGCCTGGAATCGTTATTGCGTGAGATGCTGGTGACTGAGAAACCGTTTTACGCGATTCAGAATGGCTCCAATGATCATTTGTTGCAACAGGGCGCAAAAACCTGGGAAGGCGGGGGATGAGAGCGGAAAATTTTACTCACGATAACCACTTTGTTCCTCAATTTTATTTACAGCATTGGAGCCAGGGCGGAAAGAAAGTTTATCGCTACGATATCCTTGTTCCACACGAATCTATTCCTGTTTGGAAACATTCTCCAATAAAAAGCTCTGCTTATTTTCGTGACCTGTATACATCGATTCATGATCAGGAAGAAAGTGATGAATTCGAAAAGTGGATCAAGAAGGAGTTTGAAGATCCAGCCAAGCCTGTTTTAGACAAAGTCGCCAAAGATGAAAATCTGAGCAAAGCTGAATGGGAAAAGCTGATTCGCTTTGTTGCACTGCAAGATGTCAGAACCCCAACAGCTTATTTTGAATCAGCCGAGCGATGGCGCAAAACATTGCCCGGATTAATCGAGGATGTTTTACAAAAATCTATTAAGAAATTGGAATCTGCCGCAAAAAATCGTTCGGTAATTATAAAGAAGGCAAACAACCAAAAAAGCTTCCTTGATGAAGTTATAAAAGGCAGGATTATTTCCGAAGAAAAAGAAGGTGAAAAAGATGAACATCAATTGGAAGCAACAGTTTTAGCGGGACGCCAGTTATGGCTGTATCAACAAAAATTGTTACTCATCAAAACTGTAAAAGCCCTATTGGGACACTCATGGAGTATTTTTTACCCGAGCGCTGGCGCTGAATGGTTTACCAGTGATCATCCGGTTGTAAAGCTAAATTATTACAACGGCACCTATGACTTTGGTGGTGGTTGGGGTCGATCAAAAACCAATATTTTCATGCCATTAACACCAACACACCTTCTTTTTACCCAGATTGGCGATAAGGACATACCGGATCGCAAAGTTCTTTCAACGGAAAAGACAATGGTATTTCAGAATTTTATTGCAAAACGAGCCGGGATGTGGATTTATGCATCCAAACCACTGAAAGAAGTTGAGCAATTAAGACCCAGGGTTGTTGATAAAGATATCTTTGATAAAGTATTAGAACAACAAAACAATTGGCATGTAAATCAAAGTGATTTTTAAAATATTTTAGGAAACCCCATCAAATTCCACGATTAGAAACTTCAATCAGATTACTGGACAGCCATCGACTTAGAATATTTGAC
>JAPLGT010000200.1:0-13200 GCA_026390035.1 Chloroflexota bacterium | reverse complement strand
GGTGAAAGAGCTTTTTTGTGGAGTTTTGCGCCAAAACAGGCGCAAAAACTCCACAGGCGGGGCAAACCATCGATTTTTAATCGCCCGAGCAGCAGAACCAGGATGGTTCAGTGCCAAAACGAAGAGCTTGTGAGTAAATACCTTCAAACCATCACAGCCCCGCCACCCAACTCACGAAAATCGTTGATCTGCCCCGCAAGTGGTGATTTGGGACGAGGCCCTCTCGTCCCAAATCACCACAGAAAATACCTCTTATCTATCTGGCAATACTCCAGCCACCCCCGGCATTTACGCACCTTCGCTCTGCAGCACAAAAAACTGGGGTATCGACTCACCGATACCCCAGTTATCACCATCACCACTACAAGCGCTGAAAACCAATTTTAACCGTTGCGCAACTGCCCGATCAATCCGACCCCAAATTTTCTTCCGGCTTGCGACCGGCACGTTTGGCCCGGTACATGGCTTCATCCGCGCAGTCTAAAAATTGATCCAAACCTTCATTGTCACCGACCGAAGCCACCCCGATACTGACCGTAATTGAAAGCTCACCCGCTGATGTCTGGAGCTTGAAGTCGGCGATCGCTTGCGCTAAACGCTCAAAAAGATGCTCACCGTTTTCTTCCTCAGTATCCGGCGCCACCACCAGAAACTCGTCCCCACCCAGCCGTCCGATGCTGTCATACTTCCGCATCCGGCTGTTGAGAACCCCAACCACACCCTTCAAGACCTCATCCCCCACCTGATGCCCGTACTTATCATTGAACTGCTTGAAGTTATCCAGATCAAAATAGCCGATACTCAACCCGACGATCTTGCCTGTCTTGCTGCCGCGCTCGGTGCGTGAACACTCCTTCGCAAGCAGCTCCAGGATAGCGCGCCGGTTAAGAATACCGGTCAGGGGATCATGTGTGGCCAGATGCTCCAGGACCTTCTGAACGCGGACGAGCGCCGACAAGCGCGGAAAAAGCAAAAATCTTTTGGTTTTTCCGCGTACATCCGCGAAAATCCGCGTCCAATTGGGGTTCCCTGCGGGCTTAGCGGTAAAAGCTTGGGAACCACGTTGGTGATAAAGATATAAAAAAGCAACTTATGCGGTATTGCGCTTTTTGATATAGTCATTGGCGCCACTTTCCAGGCCTGAGATGACATCATCCTTTTCGTCCCGACTGGTTAGCAGGATGATATATGGCGGGGGATCGCTGTATTTTTCACGCACCAACCTGATCACATCCAGCCCATCCAAACCGGGCATCATCCAATCCAATACAAGTAGAGCGGGCGGCTCCGGCTGCTGCAAAACCTGCCAGGCAGCCTGCCCATCATTGACCACCACCACTTCATAACCCCACTTCTTCATGAGGCTCACCAGAATGGTGCGGGCGGTCAGATCGTCTTCAGCGATGAGAATACGCATATCTTCCTTTGGAAGTTAAGGCTGCAGCCCAAACCGGTACAGCTCGTCTAACAACTGCTTTTTATGGATCGGTTTGGTCAGGTAGCCATCACACAAGCCCTGGTAGGCACTGACCACACTTTGCAGATCGAACAGCCCAGTCGTCATCACCACCTTGGTGCCCTTGGTCAAACCGATGCCGCGTTCATCTTCCATCTCGCGGATAACCCGCAAGGCTTGCTGTCCGTCCAATCCGGGCATCATGATATCCAGGCAGATCAGGTCGTAGGGCTCGCCATTCTTCAGCGCCACACGCACTGCTTCCACGGCTTCCTGTCCATCAACCGCAATATGTGCCGGTCCCAGGCCCTTTAACAATTCCTGCATCAAAAGGCGGCTGGTGAAATCGTCTTCAACAATCAACGTTTTCATGCGAATCATCTCCCAAACAAAAAATGACAACCATTCCAGCGGCCCAAGCCGCCACGAGATACTGCAAACATTGGCATCTACTCACCGGCCTCGCCATCTCGCTGACTGCCTGCAAATGAACGAATATCGCTGGGTTTCCCGTACATGCTGCCGGGCAAACCTGCTAAGCGTGAGTAATACGAACATTGTAACATTTCCAGCCTTATTGATTAGATCCAATTCTAAAGTTCTCTTTTTAACATAATTTTTAAACGCCCAAACTGCCGCTCCAACTCATCCAGCTGTTCGCGCACTGCCGGCAGATCACCAACTTTGCCGCGCTTCTCCATCTCAAAAGCCACCGCCCGCAGCGCCTCACCACCGATATTGGAAGCCGCGCCCTTGATGGTATGCGCCTGGCGCTCGACACTGACAGCATCTTCATTATCCAGGTAATTTTTCAGCGCCTGGATCTGTTTTGGAATATCTTCCAGGAAACCAGCGTAAACAATCCGGGCCAATTCTTCGTCACCCATCAGGCGGTCCATCACCCCGGCCCGGTCGAAGACGGGCGGTTGTTTGACAGCCGGCTGTTCTGGACGCGCAGCGACCTGCGCATTTTCCGAAGTCTTCGCTTCTATCCGCGCGCCGGGCAGCCAGCGCACCAGCGTCTCGGCCAGCGTGCGCGGATCGACCGGTTTGGAAACATAATCATTCATACCGGCTTCCAGACAGCGCTCACGATCGCCCTGCAGGGCATGCGCGGTCATGGCGATGACTGGCACAAGATGGTTAAGCACCGCCGAGTCATAATCGCGGATGGTGCGCGTGGCTTCCAGGCCATCCATCACCGGCATCTGCACATCCATCAGCACCAGGTCATACGCAAATAGCTCCAAGGCCTGCAGCGCCTCCTGCCCCGTACTGGCCACATCTGCATTCAACCCGAGGCGTTTCAGAATACCCAACGCCACCTGCTGGTTGGTCTTGTTATCGTCAACCAGTAGAATGCGCGTCGAGGATGCTGCAATTACCCGCGGAATTACACGCGCAGCCCGGCGCTCCAGGGCCAGCTTTTCGGCCGGCGCCTGGTTTGAAGGGCTATGCTGGTCGAGATTTACCAGCGTGCTTCTGAGTAAACTAAATAGATCGTTAAAACGCAGCGGCTTGGTCAGATAGCCGGCAAAACCAATTTCCATCAAGCGGCTCGCATCCACGCGCCCTGGCTGGGAGGACAGCAAGATCAGAATAGTATCACTCAGATCGCGATCGCTTTTGATCAGCTGCCCCAGCATTTCTCCATCCATTTCCGGCATCTGCATATCCAAAAGCGCCAGCTCGAATGGCTCGCCAACCCGGCACGCTTCTGCCAGGGCCAGCAGCGCTGCCCGGCCATCCGCCAATGCCAGCGGGCGCATGCCGCGTGCAGCCAGCTGCTTGCTCAGGATTTCGCGACCATTGGCACTGTCATCCACCACCAACACACGCACACCCTTGAGCCCCGCCTGGATATCGCTAACCGGCAGGCTTCCTTCTGGTTGGGCTTGCAGGCAAACAGTAAACCAGAATTCCGAACCACTACCGGCTTCACTCTCCACGCCGATTTCACCGCCCATCAATTCCACCAACTGCCTGGAAATAGCCAAACCCAAACCGGTCCCGCCGAACTCGCGGGTGGTGGAGGCATCCACCTGACTGAATTTATTAAAAAGCAGGCCAAGCTTCTCGGGCGGAATACCAATTCCAGTATCTCGGACCGTGAAGCGCAGCACAACTTCATCCATATTTTGAGAAAGACAGGTCGCACCCACCAACACTGCCCCCTGGCGTGTAAACTTGATCGCATTGCCCACCAGGTTGGTCAGCACCTGCCGCAAACGCCCAGGATCGCCGCGCAGCAGCACTGGCACGTCTGGGTCAGCCACACACAGCAGGTCCAGGCCTTTTTCCTGGGCGCGCACAGCCAGGCTGGTCGCAAATTCATCCAGCAAGATCGAAAGATCGAAGTCCAGTAGATCCAGTTCCAGCTTTCCGGCTTCGATCTTGGACAAATCCAGGATATCGTTGATCAGAACCAGCAAGGATTCGCCAGAGGCCCGCACGGTCTCTGCATAATGGCGCTGTTCCAGATCCAGGTTGGTTTCCAGCAGCAAGTTGGTCATTCCAACCACCCCATTCATGGGGGTCCGGATCTCATGGCTCATATTCGCCAGAAACTCGCTTTTGGCAATACTGGCCATTTCGGCCCGCTCAACCAGCTTTTTGGCCAGATCAACCGACTCTTCCAACTGCCAGTTGGTTTCCTCCAGGGCCTTTCCGGCGCGAGTACGCTCGGTAATATCGACCAGTGAAACCAGTATCCGGGATAGATCGCCTTCGTGACCCGGCACAATGGCCCAATTCATATTGACCGTGATCAGCCGGCCATCCAGAGTGCGGTTGACCGTTTCCATTTCAAAACGCGCCGCACCTGATGAAATCAGCACCATCTCAGCACGGAATTGGTCATTTGCTGTTTCCGGGAAAATGAAGCCCAGGTTGCTTTCCAACTGCTGCTTGCTGGAAGCTCCAAATAAGAGCAGGGTGGCTTTGTTGACATTTCTGATTTTCACCATCGCGACGCACTCTGTAACCAGCTCGGGATGTTGCACAAAATGATCATCAAAATCCGTTACCCCCTGCTGGCGCAGCTCCTGCAATCGCAGCTGGACTTCGGAATAATCTTCCTCCCAGAGTGAGATGGGCGAATCATCAAACAGGCTTCTAAAGCGCGCCTCGCTTTCCTTAAGTGCCATTTCGGCACGCTTGCGCTCGCTGACATCCCGCGAAACACCCACCAGCGAGACCACTTCTCCGTGGCTGATGATCGGTGATACCGAAACTGCATGCCACTGCCAGCTGCCATCGGCCTGCCGGAAGCGAAATTCCGGGATATTCATGGGCGTTTTGTTCTGGAACATGCTCTGGTACATTCCCCGGATGCCGGCCATATCATTCGGGTGGATCAAGTGCGCCAGCGATGTGCCGATCAATTCAGCTGGGAGGTAGCCAGTGAAGCGCTCCCAGGAGGGTGATACATAAGTAAAGACGCCCTCCTCACTTAAGCTCCAGATCAAATCAGATGAGTGATCCACCAGCAAACGGTAGCGCTGTTCACTCTCTAGCAGCGCCATCTCAACCTGCTTGCGCTCAGTGATATCGACGGTGTAACCCGCCAGCAGCTTGCGGCCTCCCAATACAAATGGAAATTTGATGGTGGTGTAGCTGCGCCCATGCAATTCTTCTTCCAGGCTGAGCACTTGCCCCCTGGAAACCACGGCCCAGTCATCGACTGTTATTTTTTCAGCCAGCTCAGCTGGGAATAACGCTTGCATCGGCTTGCCGAGCGTTTCCTCACGCGAGAACCCGGTTAATTCCTGGATGTTATCGCTGGCCATCAGGGTACGGCTGCTTGTAGCAGTGACATCCTTGATATATATATACATTGGCGAGTGCTGCATGAAGGCCGAGAGCAGGTCATTACTCTCGCGCAGCCCCAGCTCGGCCAGTTTGCGCTCGGTCACATCCTGGAGCGTGCCCCGGATAAACAAAGGCGCAGCCTTCTCATCCCGGACGATCTCAGCCTGTGCTTCCACGTACTTGACGGTGGCATCCCTCAGCACGAGCCGGTGCGTGATCCTGTAAGGCAAATCATTTTCGAGCGCATCTCGATAATAATTCAAAGTAGCTTCACGATCTTCTGGATGGGTATATTCTTGATAGGTATCGTTGCTCACCTTGAATACCAGCGGATCTTCGCCGAAGATGCGGTAAATTTCATCCGACCAACGCGTGCTCTTGCTGCTGAAATCATATTCCCAACTGCCCAGATGGGTCAGCCTCTGGGCCTCGGCCAGGCTGGCCTGGCTGGCACGTAATTCATCTTCCGCGCGTTTACGGGCCGTGATGTCAACCATTACAGTCATGATAAACATCTTTCCCTGGCTGCTGAGGGTTTCAACGGAGAACAGGCCATCCAGGATCTCGCCATTCTTACAGCGCACCTGCACTTCAAGTTCGGTAATACGCCCGACGGTTTGGAGCAGTTCCAGGATCGCGGCGCGCTGCTCGGGCACCACAAACAGGTTGAGTTCTGAACTGGTTTTCCCCAGCACATCAGCCTGGCTGTAGCCCAGTTTGGTCAGGAAAGCCTGGTTGACATCTGTAAACCAGCGCTCTGGCAGCGAAATAAGCGCCATTAAAGCCGGGTTGCCCTGGAAGAGCCGTTCAAAACGCAGTTGGGCTTCCCGTTCGTCGGTCAGATCTTTGGCCAGGACAAAAATACATGCCTCGCCGCTCCAACTTCCATACCAGGCGCGGGTCTCCACCGGCAGCAGCCGGCCATCTTTGGCTTGCAGCGGCAGGCTGGAACCGCCCAGCTGTCCGTTCAGCCTGGCGGCAAATGAATCTTCGGCATCCTGGCGCCATTCTTCCGGAATGAAATCCAGCATCTTCAAGCCACTGAATTCCTGCTGGTTGTAGCCAAGTTTGCGCGCCAAAGCCGGATTGCCATAGCGGATCTGGCCATCCAGCCCAGCGATCATGATGATGTCGTCAATCGTATCGAAGAAACTGCGGAAGTTGGCTGCGCTTTCTGCCAGGGCAGCCTCGCTGCGCTTGCGTTCGCTGATATCCATGAAAAACCCGCGCATGCCCGCCGGCTTTCCGGCAGCATAAACAACCGTGCTGGAAGCCAGGACGTCAAAGCTCTGCCCGTTTTTCCGCAAAGCTCTGTATTCCAGGTATCCACCCGCTTTGCCATCCAATCGCTCGGTTACGCGCATAACGACCTTCGGAAGGTCATCCGGGTGCACCAGGTCGTTCAAGTTAAAGCCTTGCTCAAGATCGGTGCTCGTCAGCCCAAAACATTCATAACCGTGTGCGTTGAGATAGGTTAAATTACCAGTCAGATCAGCTTCGAAGATCGTTTCTGGGAAGATTTCGGACAACTGCCGGAAGCGTTCTTCGCTCTGGCGCAGTTTATCTTCAATTTGCCTGCGCTCGGTGATGTCTTTGATGAACAGCCCTGCGCGCAGATTACCATGCTCGTCATGATAAAAACTTGTTGAAACTTCGGCCGGAAACTTGCTGCCATCATGGCGCAGCGCGGTCAATTCACCCACAAAGAAACCACTGCTCAGGCGGTTCTGAACAGCAGCATCCAGGCGTGCATCCTGCAAATCGAACAGATCATTGCGCTCCAGCTGCGTCAACTCAGCCTCGCTGCACCCAAATATACGCGCCGCCGCCGGGTTGGCCGAATAAATTTTGCCATCCTGCATCAACAGCACAGCATCCAGGCTGTTTTCAAATAACTGTCGCAAACGCATCTCGCTCTCACGCAGGGCTTCTTCAGTCTGTTTGCGCGCGCTTAAATCCTGGATAAAGCCACTCATGCGCAGCGCCTGTCCATCCTGAAACAGCACCTGCCCGGTCATCGCCAACCAGCGCACCTGTCCGTCGCTGCGCGCTATCACCCGGTATTCGGCATAAGCTGCGTCAGTCACCGGAAGATCGTCCGGATGGATGCAAGCGCTCAAGGTCTGATAATCAAGCACTTCATCAGGGCCTACGCCCCACATCGCGCGCACGCGCGCATCCCAGTGATAGGTCTGGGCAAGCAGATCTAATTCAAAAAAGCCCAACCCGGAGGCCGATTCGGCCAGCTCCAGGCTCTCAACACTCCTGCGCAGCTCTGTTTCGACGCGTTTGCGCTGTAACAGCAGCCCTACCTGGCGTATATAAATGAAGACCTGGTTATCAGAATTAAAGCTTTTGCCAAGCGGCATCACAATCGTGAAATCGCCGATCATTTTTTCATGCGCTGCGATTTTCGCAACCACCACTTCGCCCAGGCCAAAAGCCTTTACCAGCATCTTCATGGTCAGCTGCGGAAGCCCGTCCCCGCTCAGTTCAAACAGGGATGCAAAGCGCGTGATGCTCTTCTCCTTGATCTTGGCCGCGCGCAGCGGGTCGTGCGCCCATTTTTTCCCAAGCAGATCAAAACCCAGGAAGGAATTTGCCCTCTTGGTTTGATCCCCCAAACCGGCAATCGCCACGGTCTGAAAATCCTGGCCGTTTTCAGCATACTGGTTGTAGATACTGTACTTCGCGCCGGTAATCTCCAAAAGATCGCCTGCGATCTCTTGATAATTAATTTCCAGCTCAGGGTTTTCCAGAAATCCGGACGAAACCGACAGCAGCTTGGCAAGGGCTGTTTTTTCCAGCTGCAGGGCAGCTTCAGCCTGGCGGTGCTCAGTAATATCGTGGACAATCGCAAACAAAACCGGTTCCCCGCCAAAATCAACCGGGCTGGAATAGGTTTCCACCTCGCGGGTCTCACCCGAAGCCAGCTTGTGCGAGCATTGAAAATAGTTTTGCTCGTGCCCAAGCTCGCTGGCAAGCTCCAGCGCCACTTGCCCAGGGGCATTATTATTGATCTGATCGAAAGACATCGATCTAAGGCGTTCATCTGTATAACCATAAAACTGGCAGGCAGCGCCGTTGGCTTCCAGTATCCGGCCCGATCTCGGTTCGATCAGCAGCATGGCTGCGCTGTGTTTCAGAAAAATAATATGAAACTGCAGATCGCTTTCCTGCAGCTTGATCTGCTGGCGATAAACGAAGCGGTCTCAGCCAGGCTCGTGCCGCGTATAACATCGGCCTGTTTTACGCTGATATCCACCATCACCAGCAAATTACCCACCTCGCGTCCAAGCGCGTCGCGCATCGGCAGAGCCGCCACCCGCCAGGATTGGCCGTTGCTGGTAATATCCTGTTGCGGGCTGTCGGTAAACATCTCTCCAGCCAGACCATCCGCCCAAGTTACAATGGTGTCTGGCAGCTTGCCCATCGAGCTGTAGGCAACAACGCCGTTCGCCAGGCGCATCCAATCTGGCTGCTGGCCCAGTGAACGCAGACCTGCTTCCCACTTTGCCTGGTCCAGGTACTGTTTATTGATCACCAGCGCCAATTGGGACGCAGTTTGTGAGCTCACTGATTTCAGGATCGCCTCGATATCCTTGCCCATTTCCAGATAACCAACCAACCGGCCCTGTGCAAAAACCGGCTGGCGCAGCCACAACCAAAACCTGCCCAGCGAGTCTAATTCCAGACCAGAGACTGGCTGGTCCAGCGCCAGACCATCCCAGACGGCGTGGCCATCCACCTGATCGGCGCAGGCCTGCGGGCTGTCAAAATGCACCAGGCAATGGCCCTGCGCATCCAAAAAGCCAGCATGTCCCAGACCTGATTCTTGCTGCAACTGCGCAAACAGCGGCTGCCAATCGGCAGTCAGGCGGGCTGCATCCTGCGCCAGCAGGGCCGATTGCACCCCTGGGCTGGCAGCCAACGGCTGCGCCAGCATGACCAACGCGCTGGTTTGCTGCTCCAATGCTGTATGCAGGTTAAGACTCACATCTGCAACCTGGCCCGCGATTTGTTCATTCAGCGCTTGTGTCTGCATCTGCCAGAAGAGTGTCTCGGTAAACACAACCAGGAAGATCATGACCAGGGCGATCGGTGGCAGCAGCCGGTTTAAGATCGGGCGGGTCGGGTCTTTCAATTCGGGCTTAAAAACATAAAAAGCCATCCCCAACCCGATCAAGATCACCAGCGCGAGTCCCGCTGGCAGTGCCACTCGCGAGGCCAGCTCCAGATACCAGGAGCTAACCGGAATATCAATCCGGGCAACTGCCAAAATCTGCCCATTTAGCGGGTCGATCAGCGGCATCAGCGCCGAAATCCAGGTACCCCAACGGTCTGAAATCGGGCCGATCACAGTTGGCACATGCTGATCAAACACAATTTTGATCTCTTCAGGCGCTTCGCTGTAGATCTGCCCGGGCGGGGAATAGTCAGGTGATGTACTGGCCTCTGAATCCGCAAAGAAAAAAATACTGCCGTCTTGCTTGCGTCCCATCAGATACAAGAAGCGGTAGCGTGGATTTGCTTTTTGAATGGCGCTAAATTCGCGCTTGAATTCCTGGTACACCGGTGCGGATAGATCAGCCGCTGAGCCGGAGAGCGTTTTGATCTGTTCGTTGTGAAAAGTCTGGGAAAACAGGCGGGTCTGATCCAGGAAATCCGCACGCATTTGCTGATCGACCCGCAGCAGCATACCCCAGCTAATCACTGCCCCCGCCAGCACAAGCAAACCCGCCGCCAACCATGAATTCGCATAAAAATAAGAAAGAAAACGCCTCATTAACTTGCTCCGTTACCTGCAGGCCAGACTACCAAGGATCGAAGGGTTGTCCACATCCAGGCGATCGCCTGGACAGAAACCTTGAATTTAAGATTTGATTTTATTACGGATTCAGCCAAATCTATTATTTTGTTAAGCAATTGTAATCCTGCCCCTGAGAGCCAGGCGCACACCCACCGGCGCCCGAAGCTCCACCCAGCCCACCACCTGAGCTGACACCGTCCCGTAGGCATTTACCATCCAGACATTTCGCGGTACTTCATAATTAACTTCGTGTCATTCGTCCATTCGGCAGGTGTTCGCGATTAAAACGCCCACACAGCCAGGCAAGTTAGGCAGCATAATCAGCCTTGACATCAAGAAATCGACAACCTGCAAAAAACCTTAACACTAATATTTTACAATACCGCATATTTTAGGATAAAATGTCACTGATTTGTCATACTATGGTGGTAAAATTTACCTACAAATGTGACAAAATTTACCTTTATTTTAGCTAATTCATCACCGTCAATTGTTGGCGTTTTTTCCGGAGGAGCTGTATGTCCAAAATAATCTCAGTACATTCGTTTCGCGGCGGCACGGGTAAATCCAATACCAGTGCAAATCTAACCTATCTGTGCGCCGTGCAAGGGTTAAGGGTCGGCGTGGTCGACACTGACATCCAATCCCCCGGCATTCACGTACTCTTCGGGCTTGACGACCAGGATGTAGGCCGCTCGCTGAACGACTACCTGTGGGGCAAATGCCGGATCGAAGAGACCGCCCACGACGTCACCGCCTCGCTCGGACCGGCGGTCAAAGGTAAGGTTTTCCTGGTTCCATCCAGCATCAAAGCCGGCGAAATTGCCCGCGTACTGCGCGAAGGCTATGATGTTGGCCTGCTAAACGACGGCTTCGAAGCGCTCATAAAAAATCTTAACCTCGATATGCTGATCATTGACACACACCCAGGTTTAAATGAAGAGACCCTGCTCTCGATCGCCATTTCAGATACCCTGGTGCTGATCCTGCGTCCAGACCAACAGGACTACCAGGGCACCAGCGTGACTGTCGAAGTGGCCCGCAAACTGGGCATCCCGCAGATGCTCCTGATGGTCAACAAAGTCCCGGTCATGCTGCTCAACGAAGTCAAACAGCGTATCGAAAAGCTGTACAGCTGCGAAGTCTCAGTGGTTGTACCCCATACCGACGAATTGATGACCCTGGCCTCTGCGGGCATCTTCTCCATGCGTTATCCAGATCACCCCGTCACCAAACTGTACAAACAGCTGGCTGACCGCATCATGGAATAAGAGCTTGAGAAGTTGGTAGCTTTTGGATTTATCGTTATTCATTTTTGGGAGAACAATTGATGGAACAAACTGCCCTGCCAATCGTTCCGCAAGTCTCTGATGATTTGTTGGAACAATATGCCTTGCAGATCATGAAACTGCAGGAAGTAGATAGCCCCCTGCAGCAAGTTCTGCACGAAATCGAAAAAATCGCCGAGCAGGAAAAAGTCCCGATCATCGGTGCGCTGGAAGGCAAAATCCTGGCTGGGCTGATCTCTATGCATCATCCACGCGCCCTCAAGGTGCTGGATATCGGCACGGCGATCGGATATTCAGCCATCTGGCTGACACGCGTGATCGGCCCGCAAGGACACATCACCTCGATCGAGATCGACCCGGCCCGCGCAGAACGGGCCCGCGAGTTTGTGCGCCGCGCCGGCGTGGAAAGCCAGGTGGAAATCATCACCGGCGATGTTTTTGATCTACTGCGCTCAGACCAACAGCAAGCCCCCGAACAACAATATGATGTCATTTTCCAGGATGTCATGAAACATGTTTATTTTTCCCAGGACCCTGGCTTGGCGCTAAAACTGCTCGATCTGAGCGTTGCGTATTTGGCCCCAGGTGGTTTTTTGTTAACCGACAATGCATTTTGCCAGGGCAAGGTCATGCAGCCCAGCGAATACAACCAGGTCAAAGGCATCCAGGCCTATAACGAGGCCGTCGCCACCCACCCCAACCTGGATAGCATGCTGCTTCCTTTTCGGGATGGCCTGTGGTTTTCCCGTCGTCAGAAATAAATCCTACAAAACGGCTTCAGCCGTCATTACGACTGTTGCAGCGGCTGAAGTCTTCGCAACAAATTAGTTTGGAGGCTTTATGTTCTTTTATTTAAACCCCAGGAACTGGCCCATCATGATCAAGATTGCCGCAGCCTTATTGGTGGCATCCTTAATCCCGGTCATCATCACTGCATACTATGGCTTATCAGTCAGTCGTGGCACCATCGAAAATTCAGAATACCGCAACCTTGAACTACTGGCTGCCGCCACGGCTGAACGCCTCGACCAGTTAATGCTCGATAACGTCATTTCCGCCTCGCAGCTGGGCAGTGACAATGAAATTATCGACCTGCTCGCAAATTCAAGCAATCCGTCGCCCGCAACCCGCGCTTCGGTTTCGGCATCGCTTCAACGCATCCTTGAAACCAACCCACAATACGAATACGTCTACCTGTTGGATGCCAAAGGAAAAGTTGTCATCTCCAAGCAGCTCGGCACCGTACCCACTGTTGAGGGCCAGACCTTTGCCAACCGGGCTTATTACCTTCAAACCATGAAGGGCAATCCATACATTGATGTCCTGGTGGGACGCACCAGCAAGAAATTAGGGTTTTATTTTTCTGCGCCAGTCATGGGCGCCATCGGCAAGCCCATCGGCGTCGCCATCATCAAGCTCAAAGGCGAAGCCATCACCGATATCATCAATAAATTCAAAGCCGGCAAGACCGGTTACGCTTTCCTGTTGGATCAGGATGGCGTGGTCGTCTCGCACCCCAACCCCGATTGGTATTACCACAGCCTGATCCCACTTACCGATGAAACCCAACTCAAAGTGGGGCAGCGCTTCATGATCAGCGGCTGTGAAGACCCCAAAAACCTGACAGACTGCAAAGTCAAAAGCTTGAACCTTGCTCCACTGGCCGCCATCGCCGGAGAATCCGATATTGTCCGGCATGCCACCTACAAACTACCATCCGATGGCAGCGAGCGCATCGTAGGTATTGCAAACACCAAGCAGTTGAATTGGAGTGTAGGCGTAGACGAGGCCAAGAAAGAGTTCACAGCGCCGCTTGACGAAGTAGCCCAGCGCAT
>JAPLGT010000339.1:0-3243 GCA_026390035.1 Chloroflexota bacterium | reverse complement strand
GTTCGCGAATCTCAACTGAGTCCACATGGTAGTATTGTCATACCAGGTTATCCAATAACGATTTGTTATCTGATTCCCAGGGAGACCCATGAGTTCAAAATAACTGGTATGCAGGCCATTTTGATATATGCCATTTTCTTGGGAGTAGATAATGCGTTCTGCACCAATGATTGGAATGTTTCCTGAACTTACTATACGGATTGGGCCTCCGTTTACTCCAGGGAAATCGACACGTGTACTGGCAGATGGTGCCAGGGGGTAAGATCCCAGGAGAGTGGTGCCCAGGAATACGCTTATTGTAGTGGGGTTCGTTGAACTGGTGTTCGATAATCGAAGTTGTGACCACATGTTCACATTGTTGTACCAGGGAAACCAATATTCATTGGTTAATTTATTATCGGGGAATCCCATAATTTCAGAATAGCTGGTGGGTGTGCCGCTGCGCACTGTCCCATTTCCTTCAAAATAATTGATACCCAGCGAAGGTAGGGTTGGCGCGCCACCGGACTCTACCACAGCAGGGCCATTGTTTTCCGGATATATGCTAGTTGTGCTGTTTTTTAATTGAAGCGCAAAATTATCGAGAATTGTGCCGCTGAGCGAAACATTTATATCGCCACAACCTGCGCTCAGCGAGGGGCTGAAGTTTTGAGCACTCTGATTGGATGCCAGACTGGTGAAACCCAGGCTGCCGGGGCTGAACGTGATGCATGGCTGTGAGGCGGTCAGCGAGCCGCTCCAGCCGCTCGGGACGGATATCGAATAACTTCCATCTGCCAGGGAAGTGCTGGTCTTGGGTGTCCCATCTGTGTAGCTGATGGTCGCGCCGCTAGTTCCGACGTTTCCGGAAATTGTGAAGATGGACACTGGGGGAGCTTCACTCAACAGCAAGTTGTTGTTCGCAAACTTTTTTATTCCAGAGCGTTCCAGCCACATGTAGGCTGGATCGGTATCATAACTCCAGCGACCGCTGTGAACGTACCATCCCGAGAGGGGCGTGCCATCGATGGCGACATAGGCGCCGTTGCGCTTCAATGAGAAGTGGACATGAGGGCCAGATGCAGCCCCGCCGGAACAGGTGGCCTCCGCCAGGGTATTGGCGATCACACCAATTTTGTCATTTTGTTTGATGGAACCTGAATAACTCTGAATATTTTCAAGATGGTAGTAACTTGTTTCCCAGCCATCGCTGTGCACAATTTTAAAATAGCAGGCCGATATTTTTGTGGGCGTGCCGGCAGCGCTGGCGGCGACCCACATGTTGCTGGTATCCGTGCCCCATGCATACCCGCCCGGGAAGAAATCGAGAGATGAAGCGTCGGTAAAGACAGTTGCGCCACCTGTGTTGTGAACTCCCCCGAACTTCCAGGAAGTGCCCAGTAAATATGGCAGTTGTAACAAGCCGGCGGGTGGGATCGCGGCAGTGGCTGTCGCCCCAGGGCTTCGAGAGAAAATTCCAGGGGCGGTTGTTGGGCCGGCTTCCCCGGGAGTGTAGATGTGATTATTCTCGTTGAGTGGGTTGTCGTTCGCAAACAAGCGGATGTAAGTTTGGTAAAAACCATCCGGCTGGGTGTTATCGAGCATTAAAGCGATATCAGTTGGTTGGATGGCAGCCAGCCCGGCAATAACTGCATACGTGCCTGCGTTGGTTTGCGGCGCCAGGTTGATGCTGAGTCCTTCTGTAGTAATGATGGCCGGAAGCTTGCGTTCTGAAGGCAGCAGCTGGGAGTAGGTATATAGATGCAAGTAGTAGGCCGCTTCCATTTTGACGGAGACGGTATCTATTTGTGATAAGAGGTCTTTGCCTGGGAGGCCGAAAGGATCTTCCAGGTAGTTGGTATCTGGGTTGGAAATTAACTGGGAACGAATTTCAAAAAACGTCAGGTAGATTTTGGGGTTAATACTGTAATATTCTGCGCGCCCATATAAATCGTCAGCGTATTTTAATAAATGCGGGGCGCTGTCTTCTAGATATTTCTTTAGATCAAAAGAACCGATGTTTGGCCCGTAAACAAACTGCCCATCCGAGATGATATTTCCGGCGGCTGGCGAGTCTGCCGCGCGCGCCATGGCAGGAGATAAACCGCCCAAGCCCAGGGCAGATAGGAATACAGCCAACAGCATGATCACATGGAAGAATTTTTGGAGCGGAAAGAAAGGATTTAAGGTTTGCATTTCACTCCCAGAAAGGTTTAATAGCTGATTACCTTGAATGCAGGTTTGTAATAAGTTTATGGTAAACCCGCCATGAAAGCCATATGACCTATGTCCCACTGGGGCCGATCTAACAAAACTGTAATTTTTTTAAATATCTGAGTTTCTTTATTTGCATAAAGCATAGAATAATGTGAATAAAAAAATACCCCGCTGTTAATCAGTTACCAATTATTTATCAGGTAACCAATTGACATGCGGGCTATAAAAAAAATGAAAAAATCTAGAAATCTGACAGTTTTGTAGACACACCACCATTTCTTTGTGTGGATGGTGCTCTCCCCGATAAAAAAACTATTCTTTTTGCCAGGTGTCTAGCAAAATTACCACTCTGGTAAGTTTAATGCCCAGAACTAATCTTTTAGGCCAGGCTGGAAAGCCTTGTGGACCTGTCCTGGCATTTTTCAGAAATTGAATTTATATTAACCAAATTATTTGTGATCAATTCGAAATTTGTAGTTACTTTTTCTATTTTTGCTTGGCCTTCCCATAATCATCCAACTCGAAAGGAAAATGGATTTCGTCGCGTTGATGGTCGAATATGAAGACCTCGGCTCAATTATTTTTTAAATTAGTCTCCGATAATTATTCGTAATTACTTTTGATAATAAACTGCCAGGATATTAGAAAATACTGAAGACAGATTTTACTCGCAAAAAACCTGTCTTCAATACAGCAAATATTTATTTGCAGATGTTTTAAGGATTCGATATCCTCAATTGGGTATCAAAGTTAAAGTTGTTATACCAGGGAAACCAATACTTGGTGGTTAACTGGTTGCCTGGGAACCCGTTGATTTCGCCAAAGCTTGTTTGGGTTCCACCAGATGATTGAATTGTGCCTATCGATGCTATTATTGGTGTTCCATCCGCGCTAGCCACATGCAAAGGGCCATTATTTTGCCCAGGAAAATCAACACGACCACTTGCGGATGGACCTAGTGGGTATGAACCGAGAAGCGTATTGCCCATATAAATATTGACAGTGATCGATTTGGATGTACTGGTATTCGCAAACCGAACCTGCCCC